>DXWE01000129.1:3524-4921 GCA_019417045.1 Oscillospiraceae bacterium | reverse complement strand
CACCGATGTGGTCACGCTGACCGCCGCGGTGCCGGATGAGCGGCTGCCGGCGCTGGCTGTCGCCCTGACCGAGGCGAGCGCCGGGACGGTCGGATTTGAAAAAATGACCGAAACGCATGTCGGTTTTCCGGTGGAATCCGAAAAATCCGGAGAAAAGTAGAAAATTTCTCGTTTTTTGCAGGAGAATCGGACAGGCTCTGCGTATACTAGAGTAAAATGATGAAAATAGAGAAAATGGCGAAGGGGGATGGGGATGTGACGGTGAGAGAACGGCAGGAGAGCTGGGAGCGGCAGTTTTTGTCCCCGCGTGCGGCGCGGTCGGCGGACTCGCAGGGACGTGAGCGGCCGGTGGTCCCGTGTCCCTATCGTACCGCGTTCCAGCGGGACCGCGACCGGGTGTTACATAGCAAGGCGTTCCGGCGGCTCAAGCACAAGACGCAGGTGTTCCTGTCCCCCGAGGGGGACCACTACCGCACCCGGCTGACCCATACGCTGGAGGTGTCGCAGATCGCGCGCACCATCTCCCGCGCCCTGCTGCTCAACGAGGATCTGACCGAGGCGATCGCCCTGGCGCACGATCTCGGGCACACCCCGTTCGGCCACGCGGGCGAGCGGGCGCTCGACGCGATCGTCGAGGGCGGGTTTCGCCACTTCGAGCAGGGCGTGCGGGTGGTGGAGGTGCTCGAAAACGGCGGCGAGGGACTCAATCTCACCGCGGAGGTGCGCGAGGGGATCCTGCGGCACACCAAAGGGCCGTTGTCGCGCACGCTCGAGGGCCGGGTGGTGCGGTTGGCGGACCGGGTCGCGTACACCAACCACGACATGGACGACGCGATCCGTGCCGGCGTGCTCCGGGAGCAGGACGTGCCGACAGAGGTCCGGCAGGTGCTCGGGGAGCGCCGGTCCCAGCGGATCAACACCCTGATCACGGCGATCGTGGAACACGGGGACGAGGAGATCGGGATGGACGACAGGACGGCCCGCGCGTTCGACGCGCTGCACCAGTTTATGTATGACGCGCTCTATTTCAACCCGGTCGCCAAGGGCGAGGAGTCGAAGGTGGAGGATCTGATCCGCCGGCTGTTTGTCTATTTTGTGGCGCATCCGGAGGCGCTGCCGCCGGAATATAAGGGGATTGTGGAAAAAGACGGCGTCCAGCGGGCGGCGGCCGACCACATCGCCAGCATGACCGATAATTACGCGCTCGAGGTGTTCTCCGGGCTGTTCATCCCGCGCTCCTGGCCGGTGCACGGCACGGGCGCCGCGGACGACGCGGACTGAGAGACGCAGGAAGAGGAAGGGGGGCCGGCCGGGTCCCCCTCCATGGGGGAAAGGAGGAAGTGCCGAGGCCGCTGCCGGACAGTTTTATCACCGAATTGACAGACAAAAATGACATC
>DXWE01000129.1:1578-3514 GCA_019417045.1 Oscillospiraceae bacterium | reverse complement strand
CCGTCGTTCACCGTCTATCCTGAGACCTCCTCGTTTTACTGCTTCGGCTGCGGCGCCGGCGGGGATGTGATCACCTTCATCAAGCGGATCGAAAATCTCGATTATCTCGACGCGGTGAAGTTCCTGGCCGACCGGGCGGGGCTGCACATGCCCGAGAACACGCCGATGAACGAGGCGGCTTCCAAGCTGCGCATGCGGGTGCTCGAGGCCAATCGGGAGGCCGCACGGTTCTATCATGCGATGCTCAAATCCCCCGGCGGCCGTGAGGGCCTGCAATACTTCCGCGGCAGGGGATATGCGGACGCCACCATCCGGCATTTCGGGCTCGGCTATGCGCCGGACGGGTTTTATGCGCTCAGCGACGCGCTGCACCAGAAGGGCTTTACGGATGACGAGCTGGTTGCGGCGTTCCTCTGCAAGCGGGGGAGAAACGGGAGAGTATACGACGTGTTTCGACACCGGGTCATCATCCCGGTCATCGATATCCGCGGCAATGTGATCGCGTTCGGCGGGCGGGTACTGGACGACAGCAAGCCGAAATACCTCAACTCCGGGGACACGCCGGTGTTCAAAAAGAGCCAGAATCTGTTTGCGCTGAACTTCGCAAAGGCGGCGAAGGACGGCCGCCTGATCCTGTGCGAGGGATACATGGACGTCATCGCGATGCACCAGGCGGGCTTCACCGAGGCGGTGGCCGCCTGCGGCACCTCCTTCACGGAGGAGCAGGCCCGGCTGATCGCGCGGTACGCGCAGGAGGTCGTGCTCATCTTCGATGCGGATGCCGCCGGGCAAAAGGCGGCACAGCGGGCGATCGGGATCCTCCGGCAGACGGGGATCCGCATCCGGGTGGTGACCATCCCGGACGGTAAGGATCCGGACGAATTTATCAAAAAAAATGGAGCGGAGCGGTTCAAGGTACTGCTGAACCAGTCCGCGAATGACATCGAATACCGGCTGATCGAGCTCGGCCGGCGGCACGAGCTGGGGACCGCCAACGGGCGGGTCGCCTATCTGCGGGACGCGGCCGCGCTGCTCTCCGAGCTGCAAAGCCCCGTGGAGCGGGATGTGTATGCCGGAAAGCTGTCGAAAGACCTCGAAGTATCCAAGGACGCGATCCTGCAGCAGGTGAAGCAGGCAGCGGGCCGGCGGCAGCGCCGGGAGCGGAAAAGTGAACTCTCCCAGGCGGTGAGGGACACGGAAAAGGCGGTGCAGCGAGTCAATCCGGACGCGGGCAGGCACCTGCGTGCGGCCAGGGCCGAAGAGGCGCTGCTCGGGACGCTGATCCTCCACCCGGACTATATCCGGCAGGTGGAGGCGCAGCTGCCGCCCGACTGGTTTGCCACCGCGTTTAACCGGGGACTGTACGAGCAGTTGTGCGCCCGCGCGCGGGAGGGGTTGCTGGTGGAGCTTCCCTTCCTCGCGGCCGATTACGACGGGGAGGAGATGGCCTATATCTCCCACATGGTGCAGGCGGCCAAAGACCTGCCGCATTCGATGGAGGAGATGGGGGAGTATATCAGGGTGCTGAGAGAGGAACGCCAGCTGCGGCTGGCGGACAATGTGTCGGCGCTGTCCGACGAGGAGATCAGCTCGCTGCTGGGCGTGCTGCGGGAGACCAAGAAATAACTGCCGAAGACGGAGGAATACAGAGATGGCGGACAAAGAACTCAAAAAGCAGGAGCCGGAAATGCAGGAGCAGACAGCGCCGGCGGAGGAGACCGAGGCGATGGAGGCCGAACCCCCGGAGGTCAAACGGGAAAAGAAGCTGGAGATCAATGAGCTGGTGGAGCTGGGGCGGTCCAAGGGCAAGCTGACCACCCAGGAGATCATGGATTCGATGGAGGACTTCGACTTCGATCCCGAACAGATGGACAAGCTCTATGAGGTGCTCGAGAGCAACAACATCGAGATTGTGGGCGATTTCCAGGAGGATTCG
>DXWE01000129.1:0-1568 GCA_019417045.1 Oscillospiraceae bacterium | reverse complement strand
GGAGGATGCGGAGCCGTCGACCGAGGGGATGGCGATCGACGATCCGGTCAAGGTGTATCTCAAGGAGATCGGCCGGGTGCCGCTGCTCACCCCGGAGGAGGAGATCGATCTCGCAATCCGGATCATGGACGGGGACGAGGCCGCCAAGAAGCGCCTGTCAGAGGCAAACCTCCGGCTGGTGGTGAGTATCGCCAAGCGGTATGTGGGCCGCGGGATGCAGTTTCTCGATCTGATCCAGGAGGGGAACCTCGGGCTGATCAAGGCAGTGGAGAAGTTCGACTACACCAAAGGCTTCAAATTCTCCACCTATGCGACCTGGTGGATCCGGCAGGCCATCACCCGCGCGATAGCGGATCAGGCGCGCACCATCCGGATCCCGGTGCACATGGTGGAGACGATCAACAAAGCGAAAAAGGCATCCAGTATGCTGCTGCATAAAAACGGGCACGAGCCCTCCGCCGAGGAGATTGCGGGGGAGCTGCAGATGCCGGTGGACAAGGTACGCGAGATCATGCGGGTCGCGCAGGAGCCGGTCTCGCTCGAGACTCCGATCGGCGAGGAGGAGGACAGCCATCTGGGGGATTTCATCCCGGATGACGACGCCCCCGCCCCCGCCGACGCGGCCTCCCACACCCTGCTGCGGGAGCAGCTGTCCGATGTGCTCTCCACCCTGACGCCCCGGGAGGCGAAGGTGCTCAGACTCCGGTTTGGGCTGGAGGACGGCCGCCCGCGCACGCTTGAGGAAGTGGGGAAGGAATTCGACGTGACCCGGGAGCGGATCCGGCAGATCGAGGCCAAGGCGCTGCGGAAACTGCGGCATCCGAGCCGGAGCAAGCGATTGAAGGATTTTTTGGACTAATCCGGGACAGGAGACGGAAGAAGGAGCGCTATGCATATCAATCTGGAATCCGATTACGCGCTGCGGCTGGTGAGGCTGCTCGCCAGCGAAAACCAGCGGCTTGATGCGGGGACGATCTCCGAACGGGCGCATGTGTCGCTGCGATTTACCCTGAAAATCATGCACAAGCTGGTGGCGGCGGGGGTCGTCTGCTCGTTTAAGGGGCCTCACGGGGGATATACGCTGGCCAGGGCCCCCGGCCACATCACCATGCGTCAGGTCATCGAGGCGGTGGAGGGGCCCTATCGTTTCAGCCGCTGTCTGGATGACGAATACGCCTGTACCTGTGGCGGCGGACCCGGGTGCTGCCCGTTTCACGCGGTATTTGATGACATTACCCGGATGGTGACGGAAAAACTGGAATCCACCACGTTCGACATGCTGCTGTGAAGAGCCGGGATGACCGGAAGTGTACATATTTTCACGCAAAGGCCTTGACAAGCGGCAGTTTTATGGTACAATAAAGGGCGTGCTTTCGCACGTCATAGGGGCCTTTAGCTCAGTTGGTCAGAGCAACCGGCTCATAACCGGTCGGTCCCGGGTTCGAGTCCCTGAAGGCCCACCAGGGATGGCCGGCAAGACGCGGAAGCATCCGCGTCTTGCGGCCTCCTTACCATATAGGGGCATAGCTCAGTTGGTAGAGCAGCGGTCTCCAAAACCGCGTGCCGAG
>DXWE01000128.1:2762-4931 GCA_019417045.1 Oscillospiraceae bacterium | reverse complement strand
CTGTTATGGGGATAGAGATAGGGGGGTGTGTCCGGTTGTAAAACGGGGGGATCATCAGGTGAAAATGGTTGAAAAAAAGTCAGTTTTATAAGTTATGATATCAATGCTATTTATTCTTTGACAGGAAAATAGTTGAAAAAATTCTGGATAAAAGTAGTGGTAAGCGTCAGGTAAAGTGTTTATAATGGAGATGTTTTAGAGAGTTGTACGGTGCTTTTCCTGCAGGAGACGGAATCGGACAAGGCGGAACGGAGGAATAGACGGATGAAAAAGAAAACGCGGGTATTGGCTTTTGTGATGGCTCTGCTGCTGTGCGCCACCGGTATTTCCGGCTTGTCCGGAACGGCTGTTTTGACGGCGGATGCTGCCGGCCAGACGATCAGCGGGTATGAAGATCTATTCGACGCCCGGGAGTTTGACGCCGGGGAGGGTTTTTCCGAGACGCTCCTCTACCGGATCTATGTCCCGGCCGACTATGATCCCGACCGGTCATATCCGCTGGTGCTGTTTCTGCACGGCGCCGGGGAGCGGGGGAGCGACAACCAAAAGCAGCTCACCGTCGGGATGATGCAGCACTACTTTACAGAGGAGAACATGCAGAAATATCCGGCCATTCTCGTGGCTCCCCAATGCCCCGCCAACCGGCAGTGGGTCGACGTGCCGTGGTCGCAGGGAGACTATTCGATGGACAGCTATCCTCAGACGCCGTATATCCAGATGGCGTCCCTGCTCGTCGATGAGATCACGGAGGAATACAGCGTCGACCCGGACCGGCGGTATGTCACCGGGATCTCGATGGGCGGATACGGCGCCTGGAATATCCTGCTCAACCATCCCGACCAGTTTGCCGCGGCGATCCCCATCTGCGGCGCAGGCGATTCCAGCAAAGCGGATCTGATCAAGGATATGCCGATCTGGACCTTCCATGGGAGCCGGGACACCACGGTCCCCGTGGCGGGGACGCGGGCGATGGTAGAGGCCTTGAAGCAGGCGGGGAGTACCAGCATCCAGTACACGGAATATCTGTTCTTAGATCATTTCTGCTGGGACACGGCATATTCCGATCCGGACACCTTCGCGTGGCTGTTCAGCCAGATCAGGACCGGCTCGGCGGTTTCCCAGGACGAGCTCCGGCAGAAACTGGACGAGGCGGAAAACGTGGACCGCACCACGCTGACGGCATCGCAGATCGCCTCGCTGGATCAGGCGATCACGTACGCGAGGGAGCTGACAAAGCGGGAACAGGTGACCCGGCACCAGGTGGATGCGGGCCTGCGGCTGCTCTCGCGCGCGATCGAGGGAGAGGAGACCCCCGGCGACGTGAACGGCGACGGCAGCGTCAACAGTTCGGATGCGCGGCTGATTTTGCAGTACACGGTGGAGCTTGCGGTTTTCTCCGACCGGATGCTGGCGGCGGCGGACGTGAACGGGGATTCAGCGGTCAACAGCACGGACGCGCGGATCGTGTTGCAGCAGGCGGTGGGCATCGACAGCTGAATGGGGAATACAGAATAAAAGTGGGCAGGGGCCAAGCGGCCCCTGCCCACTTTTGTCAGTCCGGTCACATCCGGCTCATCAGCGCGAGAAACGCGCGGTGCGCCATATAGGTATCGAGTTTGGAGACCACCTCGAACGGCGCGTGCATGGACAGCACCGGCACCCCGAGATCCACCGTGTCGACGTTGAGATCCGCGATATATTTGGCCACCGTGCCGCCGCCGCCCGCGTCCACCTTGCCGAGTTCCCCGATCTGCCACACCACGCCGTTTTCATCCAGGATCCGGCGGAACTGGCCCATCAGCTCGGCGGCGGCGTCGGAGGTGTCGCTCTTGCCGCGGCTGCCGGTGTATTTGGTCAGCACCACGCCCTGGTTGAGCATCGCACAGTTGCGCGCCTCCACCACGTCCGGGTACAGCGGGTCATACGCGACGTTCACGTCCGCGGACAGGCACAGGGAGCGGGACAGCACATGGCGTCCCTCCATCCCGAACACGGCGGCGAGGTCTGCGATGAAGTACGGCAAAAACGCCGACTGCATGCCGGTGGCTCCCTCCGAGCCGATCTCCTCCTTGTCCGCGAGCACGGTCACCGCGGTATAGGCGGGGGTGCCGAGCGCGAGCAGGGCGGTGAGCGCCGGGTAGGCGCACACGCGGTCATCGTGCCCGTACC
>DXWE01000128.1:0-2752 GCA_019417045.1 Oscillospiraceae bacterium | reverse complement strand
CCCGCCGATCATGCTGCGGTCGAACCCGAGGTCGCGCGCCTGTCCGGCCGGTACCGCCTCCAGCTCGGCAGAGAGGAAATCCGCCTCGACAATCCCATACTTCTCATGCAGCAGGCGCAGGATGTTCAGCTTCACCAGATCGCTGCCCTCCTCGTCCCCGTACGGACGGGAGCCGATGAGGATGTCGAGCGCCTCGCCCTTGACCACCTCGGTCGCGGTGCGCTTCATCTGCTCGGTGCCGAGATGGGGCAGCAGATCGGTCACACAGAAGACCGGGTCGCCCGGGTCGTCCCCGATCGCGATCCTCACGCTGCTGCCGTCCTTGCGCACCACCACGCCATAGAGTGCCAGAGGGATGGTCGTCCACTGGTATTTCTTGATGCCGCCGTAATAGTGCGTATCAAAATAGCAGAGGTTCTGCGACTCGTACACCGGATTGGGCTTCAAGTCGATGCGCGGGGAGTCGATATGCGCCGCCGCGATCGACACCCCGTCGGTGAGCGGACGGGAGCCGATGACCGCGAGGATCAGCGCCTTGTTCCGGTTGACCGCATAGACCCTGTCGCCCGGCTGCAGCTTCTGCGTGCGGTCAAAGGGGCGAAACCCCTGGTTTTCCGCCATCTCCACCGCGCGGGACACCGCCTCGCGCTCGGTCTTGGCGGCGTTTATAAACGCCTTGTACCCCTCGCAGTAGTCGTCTGCCTTCCGGATCTCCTCCTCGGACAGCGTCCGCCCGGCATGGGCGGGGGTGTAAAACAGCTCCTCCCTGAGCCGTTCGGCCTGTGTCTTTTCCGCCATATGATCCTCTCTCCTTTATGCGATATCGTAGAGTGTTTGATATATCTCCTGGGCATCCCGCACCTTTTGCACATACGCGCTGGTCTCGGGGAACGGGATGGTGTGCAGCGTCTCCCCGTCGGACGAATAGGCGGGGTCCTTCAGCCACTCCGCCACGTTGCCGAGCCCCCCGTTATAGGCGGCGAGCATGGTGTCCGTGACCGGATACAGCTCACGCAGCAGCGACAGCACATACACCCCGTAGCGGATGTTGGTCTCGGGGTCGAACAGCACCTCGGGGGAGGCGTGTTCCTCTGCGTGCTCCCGGTTCTGCGCCCAGGTGAAGGTGCTGTCGGTCAGCTGCATCAGCCCGCGGGCGCCGGCACCTGAATAGGCGTTCGGGTCAAATCCGCTCTCGGTGCGGATGATGGCGTAGATCAGCGACGGCGGGAACTCGTACTGCGCCGCGTAGGACTCCACCCACTGGCTGTATTCCCGCGGATAGGACGACTGCTGGTAACGCCGGTACGCCCCGCGCAGGGCGACGGTCACAAGGACAAGTAGTATGCCCAGCAGGGCGATCTCTATCCACAGCCGCTTTTTGGACCGGGTCACGGGCATCACCGCCTTTCCTTATACCAGCCGCTCTCCGTCCCGTCGCAGGATCCAGGCGGCAAGATCCTGCGCAATCGACCGGAGAGCCGGCAGGTCCTGGTCGTTTTGCACGCAAAAAGTTGCGCGCCGGGTGTAAAACTCGTCGGGCGGCTGGGCGCGCAGGCGGGAGAGCGCCTGCTCCTCAGAGAGGGAGTCGCGCACACGGATGCGCCGCAGCCGGATCTCGGGCGGCGCAAGCACCGCGATCGTGAGGTCACACTCCCGGTCGAACCCGCTCTCAAACAGCAGCGGCGCGTCCACCGCGGCGGCGCGGCAGCCCTGTTCCCGCTCGGCGGCGAGCAGCTCGCGGCAGCGCGCGAGGATCGCCGGGTGGGTGATCGCCTGCAGCGCCCGGTTGTGCTCCGGCGAGGAGAACGCGATCCCGGCGAGCGCCGCGCGGTTTAGCGTGCCGTCCGGCCGCAGGATCGCGGGGGAAAACGCCTCGACCAGCCGGGAGAGGCAGGGCCCGCCCGGCTGCACCACCTCGTGGGCAAGCCGGTCGGTGTCGATCACCGGGATTCCCTCGGCGGCCCACACGGCCGCCACCTCGCCCTTCCCGCCGCCGGTCGGGCCGGTGAGCCCCACCACCGTCATCGGCGGGGGAGATATGTGTTCAGTCAACGGCGATCACCTCGAAAGCGGCCGCGCGCAGCAGCCGGTTGTAGACCGCGAGTCCCACCCCGTCGGGCGAGGGGCACGCGGCATAGACGAGTGAGGCGTCCCGCTCATCCGCCTGCCGCAGTGCGTCGAATACCTGTCGGGCCTGTGCGGCGGGGTCGTCCCGCCGGCCGTAGGTTAGAAACGGGACGGCGAGGGCTGTCTCCTCCCCCTCGAAGCAGAGCGCCAACACCCCCGGCTGCGCGTGCCGATTGACATATCGGACGTAGGCGTCCGCCGGGCCCCGGAGCAGGATCACCCTGGCCCTGGGGGCGTAGTGCTTGTATTTCATGCCCGGAGAGGTGGCCGCGGCGCCGGGCGCGAGCGGCCGGGTGACGGCGGGATCCACCGCCACCTCTCCCACAGCCGCGCGGAGCATTTCGAGCGTGATCCCGCCCGGGCGCAGCAGGCGCGGCGTGCCCCCCGTGAGATCCAGCACGGTGGACTCCACCCCCACTTCGCAGGGGCCGCCGTCCACGATGGCGGCAATGCGGCCGTCCAGGTCATCCCGCACGTGCGCGGCGGTGGTGGGGCTGGGGCTGCCCGACCGGTTGGCCGAGGGCGCCGCGAGCGGCAGCCCGCAGCGCGCAATGACCTCTCTTGCCACCGGATGGGCGGGCAGGCGGATCGCCACCGTGTCCAGCCCGCCGCTCGTCTGCGGGGG
>DXWE01000127.1 GCA_019417045.1 Oscillospiraceae bacterium | reverse complement strand
GGCGACCGGCGGGTCAACGACCTGCCGCCCTACAAGCGGCCGGTCAACACGATCTTCCAGCGCTACGCCCTGTTCCCCCATCTGAACGTGTTTGAAAACGTCGCGTTCGGCATGCGGGTGCAGAAAAAGAAAAAGCGGGAGATCGAGGAGACCGTGACGCGCATGCTGACGCTCGTCAACCTGAAGGGGTTTGAAAAGCGCGCCGTCGCGACCCTCTCGGGCGGCCAGCAGCAGCGGGTCGCGATCGCGCGGGCGCTTGCCAACAACCCGAAGGTGCTGCTGCTCGACGAGCCGCTCGCCGCGCTCGATCTCAAGCTCCGCAAAGACATGCAGATCGAGCTGAAAACCATGCAGAAGACGCTCGGGATCACCTTTGTCTATGTCACGCACGACCAGGAGGAGGCGCTCTCCATGTCCGACACGGTCGTGGTGATGGACGGCGGCGAGATCCAGCAGATCGGCTCCCCGCAGGACATCTACAACGAGCCGGTCAACGCGTTTGTCGCGGATTTCATCGGAGAAAGCAATATCCTCGACGGGATCATGCACGAGGACTACCTCGTGGAGTTCTTCGGCCGCAAGTTCCGCTGCCTCGACGCCGGGTTCGATACAAATGAGCCGGTGGACGTGGTCATCCGGCCGGAGGACATCGACATTGTCGAGCCGGAGAGGGGCAGCCTCACCGGGACGGTCACTTCTGTCACCTTCAAGGGGGTGCACTATGAGACGATCGTCGATTTCAAGGGGTTCAAGTGGCTGATCCAGACGACCGATTACCATGCCCCGGACAGCGTGATCGGCATTGTGCTGAACCCGGAGGACATCCACATCATGAAAAAATCCCGCTATTCCGGGATGTTTGGGGACTACAGCTCCTATTCCGAGGAGTTCGACGAGATGGCCAACCCGGAGGCGGATCTCGTGAGCGAAGAGGAAGGGGGCGAAGGGGTCAATGACTAAATCCCGCGCCCCCGCCGCCCCGTTTGCGGTGTGGATGACCATTTTCACCCTCGTCCCGCTCGCGGTGGTCGTGTGGTTCGCCTTCACCGACGGGAACGGCTCGTTTACCCTGGAGAACATCTGGCGGATCGGCGACTATGCGGTCTCGTTTGTCCGCTCGATCCTCATCGGGCTCGTGTCCACCCTGATCTGCCTCGTGCTCGCCTATCCCCTCGCGTTCAGCATCTCGCGCTCCAAGGGCCGGGTGCAGCAGACGATGGTGATGATCATCATGCTCCCGATGTGGATGAACTTCCTGCTGCGCACCTATGCGTGGATGTCCCTGCTCGAGAACAACGGGTTCATCAACCAGTTTCTGGCCCTCTTCGGGCTCGGGCCGCTCGAGATGATCAACACCAACGGCGCGATCGTGCTCGGCATGGTGTACAATTTCCTGCCCTTCATGGTGCTGCCCATCTATTCCGTGATGACCAAGATCGACAACCGTGTGATCGAGGCCGCGCAGGACCTCGGGGCCAACGGGTTCCAGGTGCTGTTCCGGGTGATCCTGCCGCTCTCGGTGCCCGGGATCACGAGCGGGATCACGATGGTGTTCGTCCCGACGGTCTCCACCTTCGTCATCTCCAAGCTGCTCGGCGGCAGCCTGCACGCCATGATCGGCGACAACATCGAAACCCTCTTCTTCGGCACCGCCACCAACTACAACGTCGGGGCCGCGCTCTCGCTGGTGCTGATGGTGCTCATGCTGCTGTGCATGTGGCTGATGCACTTTGTCGACAAGGGCGAAAACGTCGAGGGGGTGGTCATGTGAAAATCCTCTCGCGGATCTACAGCGCCCTGATTTTCCTCTTTTTGTACGCCCCGATCGTGGTGCTGATCGTGTTCTCGTTCAACGACTCGCGCAGCCGGGTCAAATGGGAGGGGTTCTCCACCCGGTGGTACGAAAAGCTGGTCGACAACCAGGTGATCCTGGACGCGCTGAAGGTCACCCTGCTGGTCGCGGTGCTCGCGGCCATCGCCGCCACCCTGATCGGCACCATGGCGGCGGTCGGGATCCACAGCATGAACCGCCGGCTGAAAAAGGCGTTTCTGACGGTCAACAACATCCCGATGGTCAACCCGGAGATCGTCACCGGCGTGTCGATGATGCTGTTGTTCGTGTTCGTGTTCCGCCTGATCGGCGGGCTCTCCCTCGGGTTCGGCACCCTGCTCATCGCCCACATCACCTTCTGCATCCCCTATGTGGTGCTGCAGGTGATGCCGAAGCTGCGGCAGATGAACCAGCACATGGTGGACGCCGCGCTCGACCTCGGCTGCACGCCGCTGCGGGCATTTTTCAAGGTGGTGCTGCCCGAGATCATGCCCGGCGTGTTCACCGGCATGCTCATGGCGTTCACCATCTCGCTCGACGATTTCGTCATCAGCTACTGCATGTCCGGCTCCACCGCGCAGACCCTGTCGGTCACCATCTACTCGATGGTCAAGCGGCGGGTGACCCCTGAGATCAACGCGGTCTCCACCCTGCTCTTCCTGTCGGTGCTGATCCTGCTGATTTTGGTCAACGTGTTCCAGATCCGCAGTGAAAAAAAGGCCGCCAAGATCAAATACTAATTGTGTCACTTTATTGTAAGGGAGATAGATAGATGAAAAAACTGCTTGCCCTGTTTGCGCTGTTCTGCCTGGTCCTGTCACTCGCCGCGTGCGGCGGCAACCCCGGTGGCAACCAGCCTGCCTCCGGCGGCGGATCGTCCGCCGGCTCCTCCGACGAGGAGGGATGGGACTGGGAGTCCCTGCCAAAGGCGGAGTCCACCGGCGTGACGATCAACGTGTACAACTGGGGCGAATACATCGACAACGAGGTTGTCGACGTCAACCGTGCGTTCACCCACCTCACGGGCATCGAGGTCAACTACAAGAATTTCGAGAGCAACGAGTCCATGTACGCCCTTCTCAGCTCGGGCGCCGCGGATTACGACGTGGTGATCCCGTCCGACTACATGATCGGCAAGATGATCGACGAGGGCATGCTCGCCAAGCTCAATTTCGATAATATCCCGAACTACCAGTATATCGACCCGCTGTACAAGGATCTGGAGTACGACCCGAACAACGAGTATTCCGTGCCCTACACCTGGGGGGTCGTCGGCATCTTCTACAACAAGGAGCATGTGGACGAGGCGGATCTCGCGCAGGGATGGGACCTGCTGTGGAACGAGAAATACAGCGGCAACATCTTCATGTTCGACAACCCGCGCGACGCGTTCGGGGTGGCGCTCTCCAAGCTCGGCTATTCCCTGAACACCACCGACGAGGCCCAGCTGAAGGAGGCCGCCGACCTGCTGATGCAGCAAAAGCCGCTCGTGCAGGCGTACGTGATGGATCAGGTGTACGACAAGATGATCAATGAGGACGGCTGGATCGCGCCGTACTACTCCGGCGACATGTCCATCATGATGGGCGAGGACGGCAACGAGAACATCGGCTTCTTCATCCCGGACGGCAAGACCAACTTCTTCGTGGACGCCATGTGCGTGCTCGCGAACACCAAGCACCAGGCGGAGGCGGAGGCGTATATCAACTTCATGTGCCGCACCGAGGTGGCGCTCGCGAACACCGAGTATATCGGGTATTCCACCCCGCACACCGAGGCGCGCAAGCTGCTCGATCCCGCAATGGGCGAGAACCCGCTGTATTATCCGCCGAAGGAGGTGCTCGACAGGACCGAGGTATTCCTCACCCTGCCCGACGCCACCAACGAGCTGATGAACAACTACTGGTTGCAGCTCAAACAGTAATGACACAGGGGCAAACCGGCCGGTTTGCCCCTGCTTTTTCAGGAGGGAGACATGATCCTCTTACAAAACGGACAACTGACCGCCACGGTCAGCCCGCACGGCGCGGAGCTGCAGAGCCTGCGCGCCGCCTCCGGGATCGACTACCTGTGGAACGGCGATCCCGCCTATTGGGCGGGCCGTGCGCCGCACCTGTTCCCCTGCGTCGGCCGGCTGCGGGGCGGCGCCGCACAGTCCGCTTCGGGGCCGGTGCGCCTGCCGATCCACGGGTTTGCACGGTCCTCCGACTTTGCGGTGGAGTCCCGGTCGGACACGGCCGCGGTGTTCCGGCTTTCGGACACGCCGCACACGCGGGAACTGTATCCCTATGCGTTCACCCTGTGGGTGCGCATAACGCTCGACGGGGCGGCGCTGCGCACGGTCTATGAGGTGCACAATCCCGGAGACTGCCCCCTCCCCTTCTGCATCGGCGGGCACCCGGCGTTTCGCGTGCCGCTGCTCGAGGGGGAGCGCTTCGAGGACTACGCGATCGAGTTTGAATACCCCGAGACCGCCGACTGCCCGCAGGTGGACCTCTCCACCGGGCTGATCGTCGACCGCATGCGCAACCGGCTGCTCACCGACAGCCGCGGCTTTCCGCTCAACCACGTGCTCTTCCGCGGGGACGCGCTGATCTTCGACCGCCTGCGCTCCCGCCGGGTGCGGCTGGGATCCGGGAGAGGCGGGCACGGGGTGGAGATGGAGCTCTCTGGCCTGCCGTTCCTCGGGATCTGGTCCCCTGCCCACGACAGCCCGTTTGTGTGTCTCGAGCCGTGGGCCGGGATGGCCACCTGCGAGAGCGAGGACGACGTGTTCGAGCACAAGCGCGGGATCACGATCCTGCCGCCCGGCGGGCGGGCGTCGTTTGCCTATACGGTGCGCGTTTTCTGAGTGAATACAAACCGGCGGGACGGCAGCAGCCGTCCCGCCGGTTTTTCAGGCGATTATGCGAATATCTTCCACACATCGCTGAAGGTGACCACGATCATCAGCAGAATCAGCAGGATAAACCCGACAAAGTGCACGATCCCCTCGTATTTGGCGGGGACCTTCCTGCGGAAGATCAGCTCGATGAGCAAAAACACCAGCCGCCCGCCGTCCAGCGCCGGGAGCGGCAGCAGGTTGAACACCCCGACGTTCACCGTGATGAGCACCACCAGCGTCAGCAGGCCCACCTGCAGCAGTGAGTTCAGCAGCCATGTG
>DXWE01000126.1:4844-5129 GCA_019417045.1 Oscillospiraceae bacterium | reverse complement strand
CGTCGACCTCTAGCGTGACAGGCTAGCGTTCTAACCAACTGAACTACCGGGCCAAGTATAACAACTGATCCACTTTAAAAGTACAAAGTGGTGGGAACAACTGGACTCGAACCAGTGACCCCCTGCTTGTAAGGCAGATGCTCTAACCAGCTGAGCTATGCTCCCGAATTGCCGTTCTTGTCAGACGGCAAAAGTTATTATACTCGAAGACCCTCTGTCTGTCAACTAAAAAAATCAAAATTTTTATTCTTTTTTCTCAAGGCTCTCCAGCATGGCCTCCAGATC
>DXWE01000126.1:3430-4834 GCA_019417045.1 Oscillospiraceae bacterium | reverse complement strand
CCTCCCGCCGGTTGAGCTCATTGACAATCTCGTGCCGCCCGCCGGGATACAGCTTCATCTCCACCTGCGCGCCCGCCCGCCGCAGCTTGTCACAGATCTGCCGGATCCCCTTGCCGTAGCCGCCCAGCGGATCGGCGTCCCCGCTCATCAGGCAAAGGGGCAGGTCCTTCGGTACGGCGGCATACCACTCCTCCCGGTTGGCGCGCATCTGCAATGTGATCAGGTCCACAAACGCGGAATTGGTGAACACAAACTGGGTCTGCGGGTCGTGCATATACCGGTCCACCACGTCCTCGTCCCGCGACAGCCAGTCAAACGGCGTCTTCGGATGTGCAATCCGCCGGTTATACGCCCCGAACACGAGTGTTTGCAGCAGGGCACTGCGGTGCTTCTCCCCCTGTAGCGCACACAGCAGCCTGGCCAGCGCCCTTCCCGCACCGGCGCCCGGGATCCTGGCGCCCGTACCCATGATGATACCGCCGGCAAGCCCCTCCCCGTAGCGCGTGAGATACAGCCGCGCCACAAACGAGCCCATGCTGTGCCCGAGCAGCACATACGGCACCCCGGGATACTGTGCCTGCATGAGCTGCCGGAACCCATGCACGTCCTGCACCAGCAGCCGATAGCCGTCCTTCTGCGCGAAATACCCGAGCGTCTCCGCCTCCCCGTGTCCGAGGTGGTTGTGCCCGCACACGAGAATCCCCTCTTCGTTCAGCGCGAGCGCCATCTCCTCATACCGCCCGATATATTCGCACATGCCGTGCGAGATCTGCAGCACGGCCTTCGGCGTCCCCTGTGGTGCATAGACCGTATAGGAGAGCGTGTGGATCCCGTCGCTGCTCAAAAAAGTCCCGGTGGTTTTCATACCATATCCGCCTTTCCTCAGCCTGTCATAATCCTTGTCCCACCCGCATATATGTGGGAATGTAGCCACAACCAGTTTTGGGGGGAATTGCCGCATGTCGTCTGCCTTCAAGCCCAGCCCGCTCACCGCCGCGCAGGTGGAGGAATCCCGCCGCCTGCATGGCTCCAACCAGCTGACGAGGCGCAAGAAAAAGGGTTTTTTCCGGCAGTTCCTCAGCAATTTCGGCGACCCTATCATTAAGATACTCCTGGTGGCGCTCGCTGTCAACGTGATTTTTCTGTTCCACCATTTCGACTGGTACGAATCCGCCGGTATCGCCGCCGCGATCTTCCTCGCGACCTTTGTCTCCACCCTGTCCGAGCACGGCAGCGAGGCCGCATTTGAGAAACTCCAGGAGGAGGCGGCCTCCATCTCCTGCCGGGTCAGGCGCGACGGCCGGGTACTCTCCTGCCCGTTTGCGGATGTGGTGGTGGGAGATCTGGTGCTGTTGCAGGCCGGAGAACGCATCCCGGCCGACGGATTGCTGATCGAAGGGGCGC
>DXWE01000126.1:1858-3420 GCA_019417045.1 Oscillospiraceae bacterium | reverse complement strand
AAGGGGCGCTTGGCGTCGACCAGTCGGCCCTGAACGGCGAGAGCAAAGAGGCGCGCAAGCGCCCCGCTCCCGGCGATCTGCCCCCCACCGACGACTTCCTCTCCCCCTGTCATCTGTTTCGCGGCGGTGTCGTATGCGAGGGCGAAGGGGTGCTGTGGGTGCGGCAGGTGGGTGACCAGACCTTCTATGGGCATCTCGCGCACGAGATCCAGGAGGGGACCCGCGAGAGCCCGCTGAAGGTGCGGCTGGCGGGGCTCGCCCGCACGATCAGCCGGCTGGGATACGTCGCCGCCATCCTGGTGGCGCTGGCGGATCTGGTGCATGCGACGATCATCGACTACGGGTTCAACTGGACGGTGATCGCCGGGCAGTTCTCCCAGCCCTCCGTGGTGTTCGGCCACGTGCTGCACGCGATCACTCTCGCGATCACGGTGGTGGTCGTCGCCGTGCCGGAGGGGCTGCCGATGATGATCACGGTGGTGCTCTCCCGCAACATGCGGCGCATGCTCAAGGACCACGTGCTCGTGCGCAAGCCGGTCGGGATCGAGACCTCCGGCAGCCTGAACATATTGTTTACCGACAAGACCGGCACCATCACCAAGGGCCAGCCGGAGGTCGCACGGTTCGTGGACGGGGACGGGAAGCTCTATAAACGGCGGGTGGACCTGATGAAGCAGCGTCCGGCCCTGTGGGAACAGGTGGTGCGCTGCTGCCGCTATAACAACGAGAGCGTGGTGTCCGGCAGGAGGGCGCTCGGCGGCAACGCGACCGACCGCACCCTGCTCGAATATGTCCTGCCGCTGCCGAAAGGCGCGCCGGAACCCACCGACCAGCACATCCCGTTCGACAGCGCGCAAAAGTTCTCGAGTATCCGGGTGGGCGGCAGGACGACCTATCTCAAAGGCGCGCCGGAAAAGCTGCTGCCCGCCTGCACCCGGTATCTCGACGCCTCCGGCGCGGTCCGGCCGCTCACCCGCCGGTTCCCGCTCGAGCAGCAGTTGCAGCAGCTGACCAGCCACGCGATGCGGGTGCTGCTGCTCTGCCGGTCCGATCGGCCGGTGACCGCCGCCTCCCCGTTTCCCGATCTCATCTTCATCGGGTTGGTCGGGATCCGGGACGACGTGCGCTCCGAAGCCGCCGCCGCGATCCGGCAGGTGCAGGGCGCGGGCGTGCAGGTGGTGATGATCACCGGCGACAACCGCGAGACTGCGGCCGCGATCGCGCGGGAGGTCGGGCTGCTGCCGGAGGACAGCGCCGCCGGCGCGGTGCTGACCAGCGGCGAGCTGAACCGGCTGACCGACGAACAGCTGCGGCAGCGGCTGCCGCAGCTGCGGGTGGTGGCGCGGGCACTGCCGACCGACAAGAGCCGGCTGGTGAGGCTCGCCCAGGAGGCGGGACTGGTCGCCGGGATGACCGGGGACGGTATCAACGACGCGCCGGCGCTCAAAAAGGCGGACGTGGGCTTTGCGATGGGCGGCGGCACCGAGGTGGCAAAAGAGGCGGGCGACATCGTGATCCTGGACAACAACTTCGCCTCCATCGCCCGGGCGATCCTCTACGGC
>DXWE01000126.1:0-1848 GCA_019417045.1 Oscillospiraceae bacterium | reverse complement strand
ACGATCTTCAAGAGCATCCGCAAATTCATCATCTTCCAGCTCACGATGAACCTGTGCGCGGTCGGGGTCTCCCTCATCGGCCCGTTCATCGGGATCGACACGCCGGTCACGGTCATCCAGATGCTGTGGATCAACATCATCATGGACACGCTCGCCGGACTCGCCTTTGCCGGGGAACCGCCGTTGCAGGAATACATGGAGGAGCCGCCCAAAAAGCGGGACGAACCGGTGCTCAACCGGTATATGCTCAACCAGATCCTGTTCACCGGCAGCTACACGGTGCTGCTGTGCGTGCTCTTTTTGAAGCTGCCGTTTTTCGAGGGGCTGTTCCGCGCCGGTGCGGATTACATCTACCTGATGACCGCCTTCTTTGCGCTGTTCATCTTCACCGGTGTGTTCAACTGCTTCAATGCCCGCACCCCCCGGCTCAACCTCCTCTCCCACCTGCGCGGCAACCGCGCGTTCGTGCTCATCATGGCGCTGGTCGCGGCGGTGCAGCTGCTGCTGATCTATTACGGCGGCACCCTGTTCCGCACCGCCGGGCTCACCTTCCCGGAACTTGTGCGTGTACTGCTGATTGCCTTTACAGTAGTGCCGGTGGATATCGGCCGCAAACTGATCCTGCGGATGGGACATCACAAGGGAACCATATAGAAAAACGGCCTGCGGAATCAGTTCCGCAGGCCGTTTTCCGGCTTATTCTGCCGGTTCTACCTCGCCGGCTTTATCAAATGTGAAGTTTCCGTCCTTTACATCGATGGCGATCGTGTCACCCGCATGGAAGCAGCCTTCGAGCAGCTTCTCCGCCAGTGCGTCCTCGATCTGGGACTGGATCGCCCGGCGCAGCGGCCGCGCGCCATACACCGGATCAAATCCGACGCTGGCGATCTGCTTCACCGCTTCATCCGAGACGGTGACATGCATATCCATGTCCTCCATCCGCCGGTCGAGCGTCTGGAGCATGCGGCGGGCGATCTGCTGGATGTCCTCCTGCGTGAGCTGGTGGAACACGATGATGTCGTCCACACGGTTGAGGAACTCCGGGCGGAACGCCTTTTTCAGCTCGCCCATCACGTTCTCGCGGATCTGCTTGTAATCCGTCTCCTCCTGCTCGCTGCTCGTGCCGAACCCGAACGGCTTGCGCTCGGTGATCAGGCGCGCGCCCACGTTGGAGGTCATGATGATGATGGTGTTCTTGAAGTCCACCCGGCGGCCCTGCGCGTCGGTCAGGATGCCGTCCTCGAGGATTTGCAGCAGCATGTTGAACACATCCGGGTGCGCCTTCTCGATCTCGTCGAACAGCACCACCGAATAGGGCTTGCGGCGGATCTTCTCGGTCAGCTGGCCGCCCTCGTCATAGCCCACATAGCCCGGAGGCGAGCCGACCAGACGCGAGACGGTGTGCTTCTCCATATATTCGGACATATCCAGCCGGATCATGGCGTTTTCGTCCCCGAACATCGCCTCTGCGAGCGCCTTGCACAGCTCTGTCTTGCCGACGCCGGTCGGCCCGAGGAAGATGAACGAGCCAATCGGGCGCTTCGGGTCCTTGAGCCCCACCCGGCCGCGGCGGATGGCCTTCGCCACCGCGGTGACAGCCTCGTCCTGGCCGACGATCCGCTCGTGCAGGATGTCCTCCATCTTGAGCAGCCGCTGGCCCTCCTCTTCGGTCAGCTGCACCACCGGGATCCCGGTCCAGCCGGAGACGATCTCCGCGATATCCTGCGCGGTGACCTCGCCGGTGATGCCGGCATTCTTCTCCTCCCACTGGGATTTCTGCTCCTGAAGTTTTGCCGTCAGCTCCTTCTCCTCGTCCCGCAGATGCGCGGCACGCTCAAAGTCCTGCTC
>DXWE01000125.1:3800-5142 GCA_019417045.1 Oscillospiraceae bacterium | reverse complement strand
GGCGGACATGCCGCAGCTGACGGACACCGCAAAGGCGTCCATCGCGAGCCCCACCGCGACCGCGAGCAGTGTCCACACCCGCATACCTGTCCCCCTCCCGCCGGTTGACAGCCGCCTGCAAAGCGGTTACAATACACCCATGTACATCCTATTGACGGGAGGCGGAAAATATGCGGATCGGGCACGGATATGATGTGCACCGGCTGGTAGAGGGCCGGCCGCTCCTGCTCGGCGGGGTGGAAGTGCCGTTTGAAAAGGGGCTGCTCGGCCATTCGGACGCGGACGTGCTCGCCCATGCGGTGACCGACGCGCTGCTCGGCGCCGCCGCGCTCGGGGATATCGGGCAGCATTTTCCGGACACGGACGAGCGGTACCGCGGGGCGGACAGCCTTCACCTGCTGCGTGCGGCTGCGGAGCTGGTGCGGCAGGCGGGGTACCGGGTCGGGAACATCGACGCGACCGTGCTCGCGCAGGCGCCGAAGCTCGCGCCCTATCTGCCGCGGATGCGGGAGAATCTCGCGCAGGCGTGCGGGATCCCGGTCTCAGCGGTGAGCGTCAAGGCCACCACCGAAGAGGGGCTCGGGTTCACCGGCGAGGGGCGCGGGATCGCCGCCCATGCGGTCTGCCTGCTGGAGGAGGCGGGCTGCTGACGCCGAGAGCCTTTGCGCGGGTTGTCTCTCCCCTCTGGCATAAGCCGCCCCCTTGTCTGCATATATTTAGTGCAGTAAAGGGGGCGTTTGTCGTATGGCGGACGAGAAGAACACGATCAAAATGCCGCATCAGCTCCTGCTGAACGACCGCCGGACGCTGTCGGTCACGGGCGTCTCGGATGTGGACAGCTTTGACGAGCAGGTCGTGGTGGTGTACACCGACCTCGGCGAGCTGACCGTGCGGGGAGAGGGGCTGCACATCAACCGGCTCAATGTGGAGACGGGTGAGCTCTCGCTCGAGGGACAGGTGCACTCGCTCACCTATGCCGAGGTGGCCTCGCGCGCGGGCGGGTTCTTCGGCAAGCTGTTCAAATAGGCGCGCATGTTTGACGCCGGAAACAGCGGGCGGCTGTATGAGATGTTCCTGTTCGGGGGGCTGGGCTTTCTGCTCGGCCTCTATTACGACGCGTTCCGCGTGGCGCGCGTGATGATGCAGTCCGGCAAACGGGTCATATTCGTGCAGGACGTGTTCTACTGCCTGAGCAGCGCCCTTGTGTTCTTCCTGTTTGCCGTCAGCGTCAACGGCGGCCGGCTGCGGTGGTACCTCTTCCTCGGTGCGGCCCTCGGCCTGGCGGCCTACCGGATGACGGCGGGCCGCTTTGTGGTGCGGGTCGCGCGGCGGGGGATCGGGG
>DXWE01000125.1:0-3790 GCA_019417045.1 Oscillospiraceae bacterium | reverse complement strand
CGGTATGGCTGTGGACCCGGTTTTGGCGGCTGATCCTGGCCCCGTTTCGCTGGGCTTTCCGCCTGCTGCGGGGACTGGCGAAGGGGCCAATACGAAAATTAACAAATTGTTTACAAATTTGTGCCCGCCGGTGCGGCTCTTTTTTGAAAAAAGGCTTGAAATCCCTCACTCCCCTAGTGTATAATAAACATGACTAAACGTGTCCTCTGTGTGCCTGCCGCGCTTGGAAAGGGATCCCAGCCATGAAACAGACTGCTGCCAGACCAAAACAGAAGAAAAAGAGCATTTTTCTGCGGGTGGCGCTGGTGGCCTTTGCGGTGTATATGGTGGTGGTGCTCGTGCAGCTGCAGATGGAGATCAGCGACCGGCAGGAGGACATCGACGCCCTGCAGGCGCAGATCGTCCAGCAGCAGCGGCTCAACGAGGATCTGGAGAACAAGGTGAACAACACCGATCTCTATCTCGAGCAACAGGCGCGGGACGACGGGTATGTCCGCCCGGGGGAGGACGTGTTCCAGGAGGTCCCGGGATAACGGGTGCCTGGGATATTGGGTGTTTGGATTCGGATTTCACTAGTTTTGTGGGAGGATTGCGGGCGTTTATGCAACTGGAAGTGGGAGCGGTACTCGAGGGCAAGGTGACGGGGATCACCAAATTTGGCGCGTTTGTGGAGCTGCCGGGGAAGGTGACCGGCATGGTACATATCTCGGAGGTGGCCTCCACCTATGTCAAGGAGATCCGCGATTTCCTCTCCGAGGGCCAGACGGTAAAGGTCAAGGTGCTCAGCATCGGGGAGGACGGGAAGATCGGGCTGTCGATCAAAAAGGCGACGCCTCCGCCGCCCCGGCGCGGTCCCCGTCCGGCGCCGGCCCCGTTTTCCGGCCGGCCGGGCAATTTTGAATGGCAGCCCTCCCGCCCGCAGACCGGCGGCAGCTTTGAGGATATGATGACGAGGTTCAAGCAGACGAGCGACGAGAAGATCTCGGATCTCAAAAAGTCCCTGGACGGCAAGCACGGAGGCTTCTCGCGCCGGGGCAACAAGTGAACGTAGCGCTTCTGTGGGGAACGGTGGTTTTCCGGGGTTGGCCGGGGGACGCGGTTCCCCCTACTTGTGTTTGAGGGAGGATACCGATGAGAATTATACATGCGCGGGTGTATACGATGGCCGGCCCGGTGATCGAGGACGGGTTTGTGGACGTGAAGGACGGCAGGATCGCGGCGGTGGGCCCCGCGGCGGCTGCCGGATCGCCCGACGGCGAGGTGTGGGACGCCCACGGCGGCTGGCTGCTGCCGGGGTTTGTCGACGCACACACCCACCTCGGCATGTGGGAGGACAGCCTCGGGTTTGAGGGGGACGACGGCAACGAGGACACCGACCCCGCCACCCCGCAGCTGCGCGGGATCGACGGGCTCAACCCGCTCGACAGGTGCTTCTCGGAGGCGCTCGCCGCCGGGGTGACAACGGTGGTCACCGGCCCGGGAAGCGCCAACCCGATCGGCGGGCAGCTGTGCGCGATCAAGACCTACGGCCGGCGGATCGACGACATGGTGGTGAAAGCGCCGGTCGCGATGAAGATGGCGCTCGGGGAGAACCCGAAGAGCGTGTATCACGGCAAGAGCCAGGCGCCGGTCACCCGCATGGCGACTGCGGCGATCATCCGCGACCACCTGCGCCAGGCGCAGGAATACGCCCGCCGCCAGGAGCAAGCCGCGCGTGACAAAGAGGCGGACGAACCGGACTACGACGCGAAGTGCGAGGCGCTGCTGCCGGTGATCCGGGGGGAGCTGCCGGTGCACTTCCACGCCCACCGGCTGGACGACATCTTCACCGCGGGCCGGATCGCAAAGGAGTTCTCGCTGCGGTACGTGATCGTGCACGGCACGGCGGCGCATCTCGGGGCGGACCTGCTCGCTGCGGAGGGGGTGCCGGTGCTGTGCGGGCCGCTGCTGTGCGACCGCTCGAAGCCCGAGCTGCACGACCTGACGCCGGAGAATCCCGGGATCCTCGCCCGCGCGGGGGTGGAGATCGCGCTCATCACCGACCACCCGGTCATCCCGCTGCCGTATCTGCCGGTGTGCGGGGGGCTGGCGGTGCGGGAGGGGCTGCCGTATGAGGCGGCGCTGCGCGCGCTGACCATCTCGCCCGCGCGTATCTGCGGGATCGATGACCGGGTCGGCTCGATCGAGCCGGGCAAGGATGCGGACCTCTCGCTGTTTGCCCACGACCCGCTGACCATCGCCGCCCGCCCCGTCTGGGTGATGGCGGCGGGGGAACTGGCCGGACACTGACAGGCCGGGAGCCCGCCGGCTGAAATCCTGCCGGTGGGGCGTGCGGCCTGAACCGGGTGCACCGTCGGCGGCCGGGCGGCAGGAGACACGCCCGCGCGGCCCGCAGGCGGCGCCGGGAAGAAAAGGGGAGTATCATGCGCACCATTCATGTACAGGAGATCGAACAGGCCGTGCGCGACCTGTGTATCGAGGCGAACCTCCGCCTGCCATCCGATCTGTCCGCCCGGATCGAGCAGGCGGCGGGAGCCGAGACACAGCCGCTTGCCCGGGAGATCATGGAGGATCTGATCCGCAACCAGCAGGCGGCGGACGAGGGGGAGATCCCGATCTGCCAGGACACCGGGATGGCGGTGGTCTTCGCCCGGCTCGGGCAGGACGTCCACATTGCGGGCGGGCTGCTGGAGGAGGCGGTCAACCGCGGGGTCGCGCGGGGGTATACGGAGGGGTACCTGCGCTGCTCGGTGGTCGGGGATCCGCTGCGGCGGGAGAACACGAACGACAACACCCCGGCGGTGCTGCACCTGACGCTGGTCGAGGGGGACTCGCTCGAGCTGACCGTCGCGCCCAAGGGGTTCGGCAGCGAGAACATGAGCCGGATCTATATGCTCACCCCCGCGGCGACGCGGGAGACGGTGATCGACAGGATTGTCGAGACCGCGCGGCTCGCCGGGAGCAACCCCTGCCCGCCGATGGTGCTCGGCGTCGGGATCGGCGGCGACTTTGAGCTGTGCGCGCTGCTCGCAAAGCGGGCGCTGTGCCGCCCGGTGTCGCAGCCGCATCCGGACGCCTACTATGCGCAGATGGAGAAAGACGCGCTGCGGGCGGTGAACGCGCTCGGGATCGGACCGCAGGGGTTCGGCGGCGTGACGACCGCGCTGCATGTCGCGATCGAGACCTACCCGACCCACATCGCGGGTCTGCCGGTGGCGGTCAACGTGGGATGCCATGTCACCCGGCACAGGAGCCGGGTGCTTTAAGGCTTTTTTGACAGGCCCTTGTCGGGCCGGACAGAATATGGTATACTGATTTGGTTTCCGCGCGGTGGCCCCGGCCGGGCGCTGCGCGAAGGGCGCCGGGGGACCCGCGTCCGATGGCGGGCGGGTCGAATCGGGAGAACAGGAGGAACGGACCTATGGTCAGAGCAATTGTTGGCGCGAACTGGGGCGACGAGGGCAAGGGCAAGCTCACGGATGTGCTCGCCGCCGATTCCGACGTGGTCATCCGCTTTCAGGGCGGCAGCAACGCCGGGCACACCATCATCAACGAATACGGGAAATTCGCCCTGCACCAGCTGCCCTCCGGCGTGTTCCGCCAGAACATTGTAAACGTCATCGGCAACGGCGTGGCCCTGTCTGTGGAGAACTTCATCAGCGAGGTCCAGTCCGTGGTGGACCGGGGCGTGCCCGCCCCCAAACTGGTGGTCTCCGACCGGTGCCAGGTGGTCATGCCCTACCACAAGGAGCTGGACGGCATGGAGGAGGCCCGCCTGGCGGCCAAGTCC
>DXWE01000124.1:4266-5149 GCA_019417045.1 Oscillospiraceae bacterium | reverse complement strand
GAAAGCGCCCTCTCCCGTGATGAGGCAGCAGATCTCCTTGTATCCCCCGAGTTCTGTCTCATTCTGGCTGAGCACCTCCACCTGGAATCCCCTGGAGGCCGCATACATCGAGTACATGCGAAACAGCGAGGCGGCAAACAGGGCGGATTCCTCCCCGCCGGTGCCGCCGCGGATCTCGAGCACCACGTTGCGGCTGTCGTTCGGGTCGTGCGGGAGCAGCAGGCGCCGGAGCCGGTCGGCCAGCGCGGCGAGCTTCTCCTTGCCGGATTCCCACTCCGCCTCCGCCAGCGCCCGCAGCTCCGGGTCCAGCCCGCCCTCGTCCAGCAGCGCGCGGGCCTCATCCCGGTCGCGCTCGGCCTGCCGGTACTCGTGAAAAGCGGCCACGATCGGCTCGAGCGCCTTGCTCTCGCGGGTCAGCTCCTGATATTTTTCTCTGTCCTGCAACACGGCCGGGTCGCACAGGCGCTGGGTGAGCTCCTCATACTGCCGGTCGATGTCGGAGAGTCGTTCGATCATAGGGATTCGCCTTTCTCACCGGGGGATGTGTCCCCCCGGCGGACCTGTTTGATATTTTTTTCGATCTTCAGCCGGGGCACCAGCACCTCGTGCCCGCAGCCGAGGCAGCGCAGGCGGAAATCCATGCCGATCCGCAGCACTTCCATCTGCCGGGCCCCGCAGGGGTGCGGCTTCTTCATCTCCAGAATGTCCCCCACACGCACGTCCATCCGCCCTGCCTCCTCTCCGGTTATTCGGATTCCTCCGGCAGCGGCACGATGCGGAACGGCTTGCCCCGCTTGATGCACTCCGCCACGGTGTACCCGGTCCCGTGGGATTCCACATCCCAAAAGGCGAGAATATAGTCCGCGTACTCGACAATCTGCTC
>DXWE01000124.1:0-4256 GCA_019417045.1 Oscillospiraceae bacterium | reverse complement strand
AATCTGCTCGTTGCGCTTCAAAGGGGCGTTTTTCCCGAATGTTTCATAGTCGGGCTCGAACACCCGCACCGGCAGGGACAGCGCCTTCGCCACCTCTTCCGCCATCGTGTCCACGCCCTTGGCGCCACCGCTGACAATCTCGGAGGTGTCCGCCGGAATGTACTTGAGCAGCAGCGGCAGGGCACTTTTGGAGGCGCTACGCGAGCCGATCACAGCCACCTTCACCCCGAGTCCCCCTCTTCCTGAACTAGATATACACCATTGTGGTAATAAAAAAGTATATCACTCCTTTCACTCACTTGTCAATCAGGCCTTTGAGCCATCGTCGGGGGATTCGGTTGCTTTTTCGCAATACCATATGGTACAATGCCCCCTGACAGGCCATGTATGGCAGAAAAAGGGGGGCGTCGATATGAAAATCGCTGTGGATATCGATGATACGCTGACCGATCCCTTCGAATATTTCCTCTGAGGAAGAGCTGGCCAAAGGCGGGATCGTGTACGATCAGCTGCTCTGCACGCTGGATAAGGCGGGGGCGTGTGTGGCCGAAAACGTCTCCGTTTTGATCGATGATCTGCCCGCTAATTGTGCCGCGGCAGAGGCCGAGGGCATCCCGGCCATTTTGTTTAACAGCAGGGAAAATCGGACGGTTCCCACCGCGTTTCGCCGGGTCTCCAACTGGAAGGAGGCCGTGGAGGCGGTGATTTCTCTGGAACGGGACCCCCAAAACGGATAAACGTGTATGAGAGAGGCCGGTCACTGACAGCAGTGGCCGGTTTTTTGCGTTTCAAAACGGAAAAAATGGAAAATACCGAGGAAATTCCGACCAGTCCTGCCAACCCAAAACTCCCCGCATGGAAACCATATTCTGGGTAAATAGTTCGTCTGCGACGTGGAAGAGTAGAAGGGGAAGGAAATGAGTGAAGAGCGCGGAAAACCGCAGAACAACTAGATTTCTAATGAATATTGTCGTTATAAACATGCAGTGAAGGAGCCTTGTCAAAATGAAGAAAAGTTGTAAATGCGTGGCAGTGCTGCTGCTGCCGGTCTGCGCGGTGGTGCTCGGGCTGATTGCCTATTACAGCGCCACCTATCCCGGCCGCTTCAGCGTCACCGAGAATACCACGTTGACCTTAAACGGCATGGTGCAGGCCAGCGACGCCCCCGCGGCCCGCGGGGCCGCGGCCGTGCTCACCGAGGCCGGCGAATCGAATACCTACCAGAGCGAGTTGAAGCTGTGGGGTATCTTTCCGATCAAAGAGGTGACTGTCCAGGTCGTGGAGGAACCGGTCGTCACGTTGTGCGGAACCCCTTTCGGGATTAAAATGTATACCGACGGCGTGCTGGTCGTCGGCATGAGCGCCGTGGATACGGCGGGCGGGGTGTGTAATCCCGCCAAGGAGGCGGGCATCCGGGTGGGGGATGTCATCCTCTCGATCGACGGAGAATCCGTCAGTACCACTGACGACGTGGCCGAGCACATCGAATCCTGCGGCGGTGCCACGCTTCACCTCTGTGTCCGCCGGCACAATCTCGAATTTGAGGTGCAGTTCACGCCGGCGAAATCCGTCAATGAAAACCAGTATAAGGCCGGCATGTGGGTGCGGGACAGCTCTGCCGGGATCGGCACCCTGACCTTCTATGATGCATCCACCGGTGTGTTTGCCGGCCTTGGCCATGCGGTATGCGATGTGGACACCGGCGAGGCGCTGCCCATCTCCACCGGCGAGATCGTGCCCGCCCGGATCTTTGCCGTCAACCGCGGGGTCGTCGGCCAGGCAGGCCAGCTGCGCGGCAGCTTTGAGGCGGGTACCCTCGGCACGCTGCAGGCCAATGTCGAGACCGGCGTCTATGGGACGCTCAGCCACACGCCCAATGCGGTGCAGACCGTCCCGGTGGCGATGAAACAGCAGGTGAAGACCGGAAAAGCTCAGGTGCTCACCACCATCGACGGCACCACCCCGCAATATTATGATATCCAGATTGTGCAGGTTCAGTACAACGATTCCTCCCCGACCCGCAACATGGTGATTGAAATCACCGACGAGCGGCTGCTCTCCGTGACGGGCGGGATTGTGCAGGGTATGAGCGGGTCGCCGATCGTGCAGGATGGCCGCCTGGTTGGCGCCGTGACCCATGTGTTTGTGAACGACCCCACGCAGGGATTCGCCATTTTCGCGGAAAATATGCTGAAAACCGCGCAAACTGTGGAGGTGCAACAGGATTCGGCAGCATAAAACGGCGTTAGCATTTTTCTCCCGAGATTGTCGAAAGGTTTTTCCCCAAAAGACAAAAAATCTTCTGTAAACCACTTGCATATTTTCTCAGATTATGGTAGTTTAGATGGCGCCGATAATATTCACAAGTTAATTTGCCGAAAGCCTTCGGCAAGCTTTCGACAGATGACTTGTCTGGAGGGGAATGACAGTGGAAAGAAAACTCAAGGTACTGGTGGCCGACGACAGCGAGAGCTTCGGACGACCGTGTGTCCAGGTCATGCGGGGACATGGCCTGGACGCAGAAGTGACACCGAAGGATGGCAAGCAATTGATGGAGGCAATTGTGAAAGCGCATCCGGACGTCGTGATTATGGACATGTTCCTGCCGCATCTCGACGCCATCGGTGTGATGAAGAGCGTGCGCTCCAAGGGGATGTCGCGCGTACCGCAATTCATGGTGATGTTCGGGTTTGACAACCCGAACCTCGAACGGGAAGTGATGGCCGCCGGGGCGGACTACTTCTTCCTCAAGCCGTTCGACCCGGGCGAGATGTCCGAGCGCATTCTCTCCCTGTGCAGCCACACGGGCCAGGAGAGAGTGACACGACTGAATGCGCCCGTTTCCGGTCGCCAGTCAAATCTCGAGCTGCGGGTCACGGAGATCATCCACCAGATTGGGGTGCCGGCCCATATTAAGGGGTACCAGTACCTGCGCGACGCCATTCTGATGGCGATCGAGGATGAGGAAATCATCAACGCAGTGACCAAACGGCTGTATCCGTCCGTGGCGAAAAAGCACAACACCACCAGTTCCCGCGTGGAACGCGCCATCCGCCACGCGATCGAGGTCGCGTGGGATCGGGGCGACGTGGACGTGCTGAATTCGTATTTCGGGTACACGATCCACAACGGCCGCGGCAAGCCGACCAACAGCGAATTCATTGCGATGATCGCTGATAAGTTCCGGTTACAGCTCAAGATTTCCTGAAAACGGCAAAGAGAGAAGGACGGGAGTGCTCCCGTCCTTCTCTCTTTATTTTTGTCCGCATTTTTGTCCGCGTCGGACATCCCGTCCTATTCTTGCACAGAAGGATAGTCCCCCTGCGCCCCGGTCCGGCCGCTGTACTCGCTGCGCAGGATCTGCTCCATCTCCTCGGGGGTCTCCCGGCAGCCGCCGGCGAGCCATCGTTTGACAATGGCGTTGAACCCGCTTTGGAAAAAGGCGATGTGATACTCCAGGTGGCGGTTGTCAAAATACAGGGCCGCCTGGCGGACGTCATAGCGCCGGACCTGCGCCCGGGCGTCGTATCCCAACTGGAAATAGGTGGAGTAAAAGACGGCATTGTCGCGGATATGGCAGAACAGTTTCAAAAAGTCGTTGCTGTTATAGCTGTGGTGGATCTCGTCCGCATACAGGGCCTCCACCTCCGCCTCCAGGCGCTCCCCGATCCGGTCTGCCAGCGCGTACACATCCGGGAAATTGGCATAGAACGTGCTGCGGTTCAGCCCTGCCCGCCGGCAGATCTCGGTGACCGTGATCCCCGAGAGCTCCCGGTCCGCCAGCAGCTCCATAAACGCGTGTTCCAGTTTTTGAACGGATGTCCGCCGGCGGCGGTTGTTTTGTGTATTCATGGGTGACCTCATTATTCCAACATTTGTTGGAAAATTGATGATTGCGGCCTGTCTATGGATCCAGTATACTACAGACAGGCGAGAAACACAAATTGGAATGCAAGACGGAGGCGGAAGAGATGAAGAAAAGCAGTTTTGCCGCGCTGCTGCTCGGGGTTGTCAGCGGTGCTTTGTTCGCACTCGGCCTGTGTATGGCGCTGATCGAGGACTGGCAGTCCCGGGGAGAGGGGATCGTTCTCGGGTGCGCGGGGCTGGCGCTGGGTGCCCTGACGATCTGGCTCTGGAGGCGGCTGGAGCACAGGCCGCCGCTGGCGCTTTCCAAACGCGCGGCGGCGCGCCTGGCGGTGGGGATCCTGGGGACGCTCGCGTTTGGCGGCGGGATGTGCCTGTGCCTGGTGTGGGAG
>DXWE01000123.1 GCA_019417045.1 Oscillospiraceae bacterium | reverse complement strand
ACGTGAAGAAGAACGCGAAATGGAAAAAATTTCTGGCGGCGGTGGAACGGGCGGGGATGGCCGTCGGTTTCCCCCGCAAGACGACGGCCGAGCTGCAAAAGCTGTTGTGCGCGGGGGCGGCCCGGCGGGGATGCGTGCTCTCTCCCGACACGGCAAAAGCCCTGGTCGAACGGTGCGGGGACGACCTCTACCGGCTGATGAACGAACTCGACAAGCTGTGCGCGCTGGCGGACGGCGGGGAGATCACCGTCCGCCAGGTGGAGCAGATGACCGCGCCGCAGCTGGAGGCGTCGGTATTTGACCTGTCCCGGGCGATCCTGCAGGGCAGCCATGCGCGGGCGTATGAGATCCTGCGGCGGCTGGCCGCCGAGCGGGAGGAGCCGGTGATGGTGCTCGGCGTGCTCGGCTCGGCATATGCGGATCTGTACCGGGCCAAGGTGGCGCAGCTCGGACACGCGCGGGCGGACTCGCTGAGCGCGTCGTTTGCCTATCGCGGCCGCGAGTTCCGACTGCGCAATGCCGCGCGGGACTGCGAGCGGCTGTCCATCCGCTCGCTGCGGGAGAGTCTGGAGGTGCTCGCATGGGCCGACCGGCAGCTCAAGTCCTCGGCGCCGGACAAGTGGGCGGTGCTCGAGCAGGCCGCCTGCCGGCTGATCGCGCGGATCCGGTAACGATCAGGTAAAGGGGGAGAAAGGGTGCTGCATATCCGGGAGGCCGTGGTGGTCGAGGGCAGATACGACCAGATCCGCCTGCGCTCGTTGCTCGACGGCCTGATTCTCGAGACAAACGGGTTTGGCATCTTTCGGGACAGGGCCCAACTGGAGCTGCTGCGCCGCCTGGCGCAAACGCAGGGGCTGCTGGTGCTGACCGACAGCGACAGCGCCGGGTTTTTGATCCGGGACTATCTCACAGGGGCACTGCGAGAGGGGCGGGTGCTGCACGCCTATATCCCGGAGATCCGGGGCAGGGAGCCGCGCAAGAGCGTACCCGGCAAAGAGGGGCTGCTCGGGGTGGAGGGGATGGACACCAACACCCTGCTGCGCGCCCTGCGCGATGCGGGCGCGACGGTGTGGGACGACGAGGCCGACGCGCCGGCAGGCACCGCGGCCGAGCCGGCAGGGAGCGCCGGCATCACCCGGTGGGATCTGTATCAGGACGGCCTGACGGGCGGAGAGCACAGCGCCATGAGAAGACAGGCGCTGCTGCTGGCGCTCGGGCTGCCCACGCGGCTGTCCACTTCCCGGCTGTTGCAGGTGCTCAACCGCACGCTGACGAAGGAGGCATATAAGCAGGCGGTGGCGTCGCTGCCGCCGCTATCGCCGCAGGAGGAGGCTTCCGCCCCACAGCCGAAAGGATCCGGCCGGTCCGCCGATTGAACCGTCTGGGACAGCGGGCTTTTGCCTGTGGGGATCGAGACAATCGCGACACGAGACACACGAGATAAGATAAGATATAAGATATAGGAAGACACCCAACGACGTGGTCGTGGGGCGTTTAGTCTGTCGAAAGGCAACGAAAGGAAGGGGAGGTGTGGAGGGGGAACCATCCGGGTTCCCCACTCCGCGTTGAGCGAAGCGGAGGAAGCCGCCGTCAGGCGGCCGAAAGCGGGGAAAACCGTCGGGTTTTCCCCGCTTTTGCATGCAGCTTGTCACAGAAGTCACGCATTGTGTGACTTCTGTGACAAGCTGGACGCCCCACGACGTGGTCGTGGGGCGTCTTTTATCGCAACCGGATCACAGCTCCCGCTTTTCATACAAGCGGACGGACAACGGGAGAGACAGCAGGAACAGCAGTGGCGACAGGACCAGAAAGACCCCATATGCCAGCGTCATTTCGGGGATCAGGCTGCCAGCGGAATCCGCCAGGGTGCCAAACAGCGCGTCTGACGCGACCGTTTCTTCCACCAGAGCGTTCCACACGCCGACAAACAGGATCAACCCGACGGTGATCAGGATAAACCACAGCCGGCCCTTTTCCACCCCCAGCTTGAACATGATCGGGAAATTCAGCGCCGAAAACAGGAACCCGATGGCGAGCATGGTGCCCAGCACCAGAGCCAGCCCGGCGATATCGAGGGGGGTGTCGGAGAAGAGCAGGACGCCCACAGCCAGCAGGATATACAGAAGGGCCGCCGCGGCCATGCCGATGAGGGACAGCAGGTACTTGCCGCACACGATCTGCCTGCGGGTATACGGCATGGTGAGCGCGTAGCGGTCCCAGTGGCTGCGTTCGTCGAACCCCAGCGCGGTGATCGGCAGCATGGACAGGAAGAGGACGGTGAACCCGACAAAAAACAGGTTGTCTCCCACCACCGCGATCACCGCATAGAGCACGGAGAGCAGCAGCATCCAACGTCCCTGTTTCCACAGCACAAACCAGTCCTTCAGCAGCAATCCCTTCATCTGTTTCGACCCCCCTTTGCCAGAAAGACGATGATGTCCTCTATTCCCAGCCGGCTTGTCGTATAGGAGCGCGGCAGCTTGGTCCGGTCGACCATCGCCTCCACGCCGTAAGCCGATTCCCTCACCCCGGACACCACGCTGGGGGAGAGGGATTGCAGCGTCTGCCGGTCACATTGCAGCAGCCCGTAGCGCTCAAGCAGCCGGTCCTTTTCCTCGCACAGCAGCAGCCTGCCCTCCCGCAGGAACGCGATATAGTCGCACAGCTTTTCCAGATCGCTGACGATGTGAGAGGAGATGAGGATGGAATGCGTCTCGTCCCGCGTGAAGTCATAGAGGATCTCGAGAATATCGTCCCGGGCGACCGGGTCGAGCCCACTGGTCGCCTCGTCCAGGATCAGCAGCCTGGCTTCGTGGGACAGCGCCACCGCGATCGCGAGCTTCATCTTCATCCCGCGGGAAAAATCCTTAAACGGCTTTTGCTCCGGCAGGGAGAACCGCCTCAGATAGCGGGAAAAGGCGCTGCTGTCCCACCGGGAGTAGACATATCGCATGATCGCATCCACCTGCCGGGCGGTGAGGCTCTCGGGGAAGCAGGCCTCGTCCAGCACCACCCCGATCTCCTGCTTGGTCGGCTCAAACCGGTCGCGGTTGTCCCGCCCGAGCACACAGATGTCGCCCCCGTCCCGGCGGAGCATATTTAGAATCAGGTGGATGGTGGTGCTCTTTCCCGCGCCGTTTTCCCCGATCAGCCCCAGAATGCAGCCGCTTGGCAGGGAAAACGACACGTCATTCAGCATAAAGTCGGTGTAGTGTTTGCTCACGTGCTTCAGTTCCAGTGCGTTCATGTCGGCGTGTCCTCCTTATACAGCAGCTGAAGCATCTGCAAAAGATCCTCGTCCGTCAGGTTGCAGGACGCCGCCAGAGCAATGCAGCTTTGCAGATGTTCCTCAATTTTCTTGAGATTCTCCTCCCGCAGCAGCTCCGCGTTGCGCGCGGCCACGAAGCACCCCTTGCCCGCCACCGTGTAGAGGAATCCCTCGCGCTCCAGCTCGTCATATGCCCGCTTGGTGGTGATGACACTGATGCGCAGGTCCTTCGCGAGCGAGCGGATGGACGGCAGAGGATCGTTCTCGTGCAGCGTTCCGCTGATGATGAGATCCTTAATTTGTGTATAGATCTGGTTATAAATCGGTTGGTCACTCCGATTGTCGATATACAGTTGCAGACGGGATCCCTTCCTTCTATACTGTATATGAACAGTATATACAGTATATGCAGATTTGTCAAGGGGGATCTGATTTTTTCTTTCCATGGGAATTGTACCCGTTAACTGCCCTCCTTCTTCCCGGAAAAAAGACAGCCTCCGGCCGTTTTGGCCGGGGGCTGTCTTATCGCAATCCGTACAGTTCAAAGAGGGAGAGAATCTGGCTGTTTTGCAGCTTTTCCGCGAATAGCTGGCGGAACTCGCAGGTCTTTTCTCTGCCGTCCCGGCGCAGGGTGTCGAGCCGGTCGGAGATGTCCCGCTGCCGCCGCAGCAGATCCTCCCAGAGGGTTTCAAAGGCGCCCAGCCGGTCGATCGCCTCGCCGACAAATCCGCCGGCGCCGGCTTCCGGCGAAATCGTCCCGCCATCCACCCGGTATCCCGGCGTGCCGGCGGCGCGCGCTGTCAGCCGTCGCATACCATCGCCTCCGCTTGGTTCAGTCTGTTTTTCCCCGCAGGTACCGGTCGATCGCTTTGGCGGCGTGTTTGCCCGCGCCCATCGCGAGGATCACGGTGGCGGCGCCCGTGACCGCATCGCCGCCGGCATAGACGCCCTTGCGGGAGGTCAGGCCGTCCTCATCCACCACAAAGCAGCCGCGCCGGTTGGTCTCAAGCCCGGCGGTGGTGTTGCGGATCAGGGGGTTCGGCGAGGTGCCGATCGCCATGATCACGCAGTCCACCTCCATCTGGAAAGTGGATCCCGGCTTTTCCACCGGGCTGCGGCGGCCGGACGCGTCGGGCTCCCCGAGCTCCATCTCCACGCAGCGCAGCCCGCACACGGATTTCTGGTCGTCGCCGAGGATCTCCACCGGGTTGACCAGGGTGCAAAACCGCACGCCCTCCTCCTTGGCGTGTTCGACCTCTTCCTTGCGGGCGGGCATCTCCGCCTCCGACCGGCGGTAGACAATGGAGACCTCGTCCGCCCCGAGCCGCAGCGCGCAGCGGGCGGCGTCCATCGCGACATTGCCGCCGCCGACCACCGCCACACGGCGGGCGTGCAGGATGGGAGTATCGCTGTCCTCCCGGTACGCCTTCATCAGGTTGATGCGGGTGAGGAATTCGTTGGCGGAATAGACCCCGCGCAGGTTCTCACCCGGGATGTTCATAAACCGCGGCAGCCCTGCACCCGAGCCGATGAACACGGCTTCAAAACCGTCGTCAAACAGCTCGTCGACCGAGAGGGTGCGGCCGATGACCGTGTTGGTGCGCACCTCGACGCCGATCGATTGCAGAGAGTCGATCTCCTGCCCCACGATCTCCTTCGGCAGCCGGAACTGCGGGATCCCGTATACCAGCACCCCACCCGCGAGGTGGAGCGCCTCAAAAATCGTCACCTGGTAGCCGGCCTTGGCGAGATCCCCGGCACAGGTCAGCCCGGCGGGGCCCGCGCCGATCACCGCGACCCGGTACCCGTTGGGGGCAGGGGGGACGGCGGCGTCCCGGCAATGGGCGTTGTGCCAGTCGGCCACGAACCGCTCCAGCCGGCCGATCGCCACCGGTTCGCCCTTAATCCCGC
>DXWE01000122.1:380-5192 GCA_019417045.1 Oscillospiraceae bacterium | reverse complement strand
TAAACTCCCATTGAGTATATCATAGCACAGGGAAAAATGTAATAAGTTTTTGTAAATTTTTTGGGATGCCGCGAAATCGGCGCGCGAGAGCAGGCGGCAGTGGTAGCGGGTATCGCCGAAGGTATAGTCCCCGCCCGGCTCAACCGGCACTGAAAACGGCGGCTGCGCCTCCTTTGGCTCCCGGGAAAACGTCAGCCTTCCCCGCCGGAGCACCGCCTCCACCCCGCCGGGCAGCGCGCACACGCCCTCTTTCCCGAGCAGCGCGCACATGGCCGCCACATGCCGCTCCTCCGGGATGGCGCCCGCCTCACACGCGGCCTTTCGCAGCACGCGGCAGAGGATCGCCTCCGGCAGGGAGCGCAGCGCCGCCACCGCATAGGCGGGCGGATGTGGACCGGGCAGCCGGGCGTCTTCCATCGCACGGGACGCCTGCTCTTCCAGACAGCTCTCATCCCGTTTCGCCAGCCGCATCAGGCGGGCGAGCGCCTGTTCCACAGCGGGGTTGACCTCCCGCAGCTGAGGCAGTACCCGGCGCCGGATCCGGTTGCGGGCAAACGCGATGTCTGCGTTGGTGCTGTCCTGCACATAGGAAAGCGCATGGACCTGACAGTATTCTTCGATCTCCTCCCGCGTGCAGTCGATCAGCGGACGGATGATCCGCCCGCGCACCGGCGGGATCCCGGTGAGTCCCGCCAGCCCGCAGCCGCGCGCCAGGTGCAGCAGCAGGGTCTCGGCAGAGTCGCTGAGCGTGTGGGCGGTGGCGATCCGACAGGGCGCCGGCAGACAGCTTGCCTGCTCTTCGAGCAGCCGGTACCGCACCCGGCGGCCGGCCTCCTCGAGCCCCTCCCCTGCCTGCGCGGCCTCCTGCGCGACCTGCACCCTGTGCACGGTGAGCGGCACCGCCCACTCGCGGCAGAGTGCGCGCACCAGCCGTTCGTCCCGGTCAGCCTCCTCTCCCCGCAGGCCGTGGTGCACATGCAGCGCCGCCACCTCCCGCAGCGAGAGCGGCTCTTTCAGCGAGAGCAGCAGGTGCAGCAGGCACACCGAATCCGCCCCACCGGACACCGCGACAAGCACGCTGTCCCCGGGACGCAGCATCCCGTGTTCCCGGATCGTGCACACCGCCCGCTCGCGGACGGCTTCCGCCGGCCCTTTCGGGCCCGGCCGCCCGTTTCGATCACTCATACCGATCGGTCTCCAGCCCGGTGAACTGCGTGAATTCGCCCGACCACGCGAGCTTGACGGTGCCGAGCTCACCGTGCCGGTTTTTGGACACGATGACCTCCGAGGTTCCCACCTCCACCGCCGCGGGGTCTTTCTGCTGGTCCTTATAATACTCGTCCCGATACAGGAAGAGCACCTGGTCGGCGTCCTGCTCGATCGAGCCGGACTCCCGCAGATCGGACAGCGCCGGGCGATGATTCGCCTTCTGCTCGGTCGACCGGGCAAGCTGCGCGCACACCATGACCGGCACATTCAGATCCTTGGCCATGATCTTGAGGCTCCGGGTGATCTCGGTCACCTCCTGCACGCGGTTTTCGGTGCGCACGGTGGAGCGCATGAGCTGCAGATAGTCCACAAACACCGCGCCGAGATTTTTGACCCGGCGCAACCGCGCTTTCATCTCCGGCACCGTGATGCTCGACGTCTCGTCCAGCAGGATCGGCGCCTTGCACAGCACACTCGCCCCCACTGCGATCCGGCTCCACTCGTCCGGGGTGAGATTGCCGACCCGCAGCTTTTTGCTCGACACCTTGGACTCCGCCGACAACAGCCGGTTGACCATCTGCTCCCGCGACATCTCGAGGTTGAAGATCGCCACCGTGCGGTTTTGCTGCACCGCCACGTTGCGCGCAAGATTCAGCATAAAGCTCGTCTTGCCCATGCCGGGGCGCGCGCCCACGATGATGAGATCCGACCGATTGAGCCCGGTGGTGATCTGGTCTAAGTCGCGGATCCCGGTCGGGATCCCGATATACTGGTCGCGCGTTTCCGCGTTTTGCATCTTATCAAATTTTTCGTAGTTCTCCGCAATGACTTCCGCAATCGGCACCAGACCGCCGTGCACCTGGTCCTGCCGGATATCGTAGATCCGCTGCTCGGCGAGATCCATCAGCTCCTCGCTGTCCGATTCCGGGTCCATCGCGTCGTCCAGAATCTGCCGGGCGGCCCGAATCAGCTGCCGTACCTGATACTTCTCCCGCACGATCTTCGCATAGTGCGTCACGTTGGACACGGACGGCACCATCTGTGCGAGTTTCAGCAGATAGGCCTTGCCCTCTTCCCCCGCAAAAAAGCCCTCGGATTTCAAGGCTTCCAGCACGGTGACGAAATCGATCGTCTGGGATTCCATCATCTTCTGGGTCATCACCCGGAAGATCGCCTGGTGTTCGGGCAGGTAGAACTTGTCCGGGCTCAAGACATCGGCAACATAGTTGATGCTGTTCGCATCGATCAGGATCGCGCCCAGAACCGCCTGCTCGGCTTCGAGGCTGTAGGGCAGCTGCAGCCCGTCGCTAAAGGTTTCGTTGTCCTGCATGGTATTCCCCTTATTCGTTGACTTCTACCTGCACCTGGGCGCTGATCCCCTGCGCGAGCCTGACCGTCGCGGTGTAGACGCCGTAGGCCTTGAGATCCTCCATCTCGATCTTGCGCCGGTCGAGCTCGATGCCAAACTGGGATTGCAGCGCCTCCGCCACCTCCTTGGACGTGACCGAGCCGAACAGCTTCCCGTTCTGCCCGGCGCGCGCGGAGAGCTTGACAGACGTGTTCTTCAGCTTCTTCGCAAGCTCCTCCGCCGTCTTTTTCTCCATCTCCTTGTGGAATTTCGCCGCCTCTTCCCGGTTTTTGAGCTCATTCATCGCAGCGGCGTCCGCCGGCATGGCGAGCGCCCGCGGGAACAGGTAGTTGCGGGCGTATCCGTCCGAGACGTTCACGAGCTCCCCGGCCTTTCCCTGGCCCTTCACGTCCTGTTTCAAAATCACTTTCATCGGAATTTCCTCCTTTTTCGGGTTTAAGGATTGCCGCCGTGGGAGGCGAGCGAATGCTCCCGCTCCCTGAGCTGTTCGTCGATCGCCTGCTTGAGCAGGACCAGCGTCTGCTCGGCATCCGTCCCCTTCAGGAACGCGCCGGCCATCGTCATATGGCCGCCGCCGCCGAGCGCCTCCATCACCAGCTGCACGTTGAACGCGCCGAGCGACCGGGCGGAGATGTTGGTACCTCCCCCATCCTCGAACAGGGTGAACGACGCGTCCACCCCCCGGATCGAGAGCAGCTCGTCGGCCGCCTGCGCCGCCGCCACCCGGATCTCGCCCCCGCTCTCTGCGGCGACCGCGATCGCCGTCTGCTTATAGATCTGCGCGCGGGAGACGATATCCGATTTCTTGCGGTAGAGATCCATGCTGCCCGAGAACAGCCGCTTGACCTCCACCGTGTCCGCACCGAGCTTGCGCAGGTACGCAGCGGCCTCAAACGTGCGCACCCCCGCTTTCATGACAAAGCTGCGCGTGTCGAGCATGATCCCCGCCATCAGCGCTTCCGCCTCCAGTCGGGTGAGCGCCTGCACGCTGAAATACTGGGTGAGCTCCGCCACCATCTCGGAAGCGGAACTCGCGTACGGCTCGTGGTAGAAGATGATCGCGCCTTCGATGTGGTCCACCATCTTGCGGGGGTGGTCAATCACGACCACGCTCTTGGCCGCCTGGTACAGCTCGGGGGATTCGAGCATCTTCGGGTTGTGGGTGTCCGTGATAATCAGCAGCGACCGCGAGGTCAGCAGCGGCAGCGCGTCCTCCGCGTCGATGAACAGAGATCCCTCTTCGTTTCGCTCATACCGCTCGATCAGCTCGGGAGCGAGGGTTGTCTGCCGGTTGACCGCCACATAGGCCGGTTTCCCGAATTTGCGGGCCACCACCGCCATCGCAACCGCAGAGCCCAGGCAGTCGAGATCCGAATAGCGGTGCCCCATCACGATCACATGATCGCTTCCCGCGATCAGCTCCTGCAATGCAGACGCCACCACGCGGGTGCGCACCTTGGTGCGCTTCTCCACGCCCTTGGACACCCCGCCGTAAAAGTCGAACCCGTTTTTGGTCTTGACCGCAGCCTGGTCCCCGCCGCGGCCGAGCGCCATCTCCACCGCCTGGCGGGACAGCTCCTCCGACTGCTGGAAGGTGTCCCCCTGCCCGACGCCGATCGACAGCGTCACGCCGGTGATGTCCCCGACCTGGACGGCGCGCACCAGGTCCAGCACGTCAAACCGGCTGTCCACCATCTGTTGCAGATGTCGGTTCTCCACCACCGCGATAAATTTCCCGCTCCCGTATTTGCGCATCAGCCCAGTCGTCGAACCGATCCAGTCCTCTATCACCGTCTCCACCCGGCTGGAGATCTGCGCCCGCTCGCTGTCGCGCGAGGTCTGCGAGAGCTCGTCGAGATTGTCTATGTAGATGGTGAGAACCACCGGCCGGCTGAGCGCATATTCCTGCGCGATCGCCTTCAGCCGGGTATTCTCAAAATAATAGAGCACATATACCTGCCGCTCCCGCACGGACAGCGGGCTGACCATGACCGTATAGCTGCGGCCGTCGCAGCGGATGTCGAGGCTGTCCTTGGTCTTTAACTGCTCTGGCGGGCAGTCCCCGAGGATGCGCTCTGCCGGCGCACCGTACGCCTCGTCCCCGAGGAGCACCTGCTGCCGGAACCGGGCGCTGTACCAGAGGATCTCACCTCCCGCGGACACAACCGCCACCGGCAGCGGGCAGTTCTCGAGCGCATCCTCATCCGTGCGGCTGAGATGCCGGGAGACACGTG
>DXWE01000122.1:0-370 GCA_019417045.1 Oscillospiraceae bacterium | reverse complement strand
CGTGAGAGCGTGCGCGCAATCGCATACCGCAGCCGCAGCACCTGCCACATGGTAAAGCCGAAAGCCACCGCCCAGATTCCGAGTTCGACGAAAAACAGCACCCGGTTAAAGGGAAGCATCAGGCAGACGGATGCCGCGAACAGGATCAGCAGGGCAAGCAACAGCGGCGCAACCCCCCAGAATTTCCCTCGTCTCATCGGCTCGATCCTCCCTTTACTGTCTGAACTGCCGTCCGGGATCCGGACCGGCTCACACGTCCATGATGATCGGCAGGATCATCGGGGTACGCTTGGTCTTCTGGAACACCATGCGCGACACTTCCTCGCGCACGCGGTTTTTCATCATCGCCCAGTCGTGCGCGAGGAAGTGT
>DXWE01000121.1 GCA_019417045.1 Oscillospiraceae bacterium | reverse complement strand
GGCGCCGGCTGTGTGCAGCAGCCGTCCCGCCTCCTCGTGCAGTCGGCCGGGAGAACATCCGCCGAGATCCCCACGCACGACCAGCAGCGCCCGCTCAAAGTAGGGGTTGCCGGTATCGCTCACTTCAATTACCTGCCGGTTGACGCCCTTGATCATGACTGCTCCCTCCTTACTCCCTATCAGTATTGCCCAGGATCGGGCTGTCCATGCGGAAAGAGAGAAAGTCCGGGAGCGGCCGGGAAAACGGGCCGAAAACCGGATGAACATCCATCTGTGCACCTCTGCCGGCCGCCAACCGACAGATAAATGGCAGAAATTTCCTTTTTCCTTACCCGGATTTTACAGAGAGTAGAACGGGAAAAGTGGCCAAACGGTGGAAAACTCTGTGGAAAATGTGGAATATTAGCCTGGAATCCGGGTTCTTTTTTCCCCCGTCAATTTGGTCACACCGAAAATGAGTTCGTTTTTTTGCAAAATCGATACAGTCGGTTGAATGCCCTTTACGTCGATTCCTGTCAGGTGCTGCTGCGGGCGGTCAGAAAGGCGATCGTGCGCTCGATCGCGTCCCGGGAGGTGCCGAAATCCGCATTTTCCCCGCTGTTGCGGTAGTCGAACATGGAGCAGAAGTGCCGGATCTCCTGATGCAGGGAGGTCAGTGTCCGGCGGCACAGTTCGGTGGAGGCGGAGACGAGCGCAGCGGCGGACTTCTTCGGGAGCTCGGCCGCAGCCTCGCACAGCTGCCGGCAGTGGGGCAGGCACAGCGCCGGCTGGTCGGCGAACAGCTCCCGGAAGTCCTCGTCCTTCTCCCACAGGCGGCACAGGTTGCTCACGATCCGGCCCATTGCGGCGTCCACCTCCCGGCAGACAAAACAGGAGCCGGTGGCGGTATCGCGCAGGGGAGTGGCGCTTTCCCTCCGGCCGCGCCGGGCGGGGGAGCCCTTCAGCGCCGTCTTTTCAAGCTCCTGCAGGTGGCTGTCGAGCAGCAGCGCCAGCCCCAGCCGGTTGCGCTGCCCGCGCATCTGCTCGTAATGCGGCCCGCAAAAGCCCAGCCGGTTGGTCTCGATGCGCACGTCCGGCTCCATCATCGCGGCCCCCGTGATATATTCGACCACCCGCTTTTCCAGCATGTCGCGCAGCCGACACAGGGGGCAGCCGTCCTTCGGTGCAAACACATCCCGGATCGGGATGCTCGTGATACTCTCGCGCATAGGCGATCCTCCTTTGGTGTTCTGTTAGAAATTGTACCAAATATTTTGCCGAAAAACAATGGACTTTTTCCCGAATACCCCTTTCGCTTTTCCAGAGAATGGTGTATACTAATCTCATCCAAATAGTAGGAGGTATATCTATGCCACTTGTCAATACCAAGGAGATGTTCCAGAAGGCCTATGACGGCGGCTATGCCGTGGGCGCGTTCAACGTCAACAACATGGAGATTGTGCAGGGGATTGTGGACGCGTGCCAGGAGCTGCGCTCCCCGGTGATCCTGCAGGTGTCCGGTTCCGCGCGGAAATACGCGCGCCACGCCTATCTGTACAAGATGGTGCAGGCGGCGGTGGAGGAGACCGGGCTGCCGATCGCGCTCCATCTCGACCACGGCTCCAGCTTTGAGCTGTGCAAGGACTGCATCGACGGCGGATTCACTTCCGTGATGTTCGACGGCTCGCATCTGCCGTATGAGGAGAACGTGGCGATCACCAAGCAGGTTGTGGAATATGCCCACGCCAGAAATGTCACGGTGGAGGCGGAGCTCGGCCAGCTCGCCGGCGTCGAGGACGAGGTCAGTGTGGAGTCGGACAAGGCGAATTACACCGATCCCGACCAGGTGCAGGATTTCGTCACCCGCACCGGCTGCGATTCCCTCGCCATCGCCATCGGCACGAGCCACGGCGCGTTCAAGTTCAAGCCCGGCCAGAAGCCGCAGCTGCGGTTTGACATCCTGCAGGAGGTCATGGACCGTCTGCCCGGGTTCCCGATCGTGCTGCACGGCGCCTCCTCGGTCATGCCGGAGTATGTCGCGATCATCAACCGGTATGGCGGGCAGATGGCGGACGCCATCGGCATCCCGGAGGACATGCTGCGCAAGGCCGCTTCGATGGCGGTGTGCAAGATCAACGTGGACTCGGACCTGCGGATCGCGCTGACCGCCGGCGTGCGTAAGCACCTGGCGGAGAACCCGACCCACTTCGATCCCCGGCAGTATCTCGGCGAGGGCCGCGACTGCATCACCGCAGTTGTCAAGCACAAGATCGAGACCGTGCTCGGCAGCGCCGGCAAGGCCTGAAAACAGCGAAAAATCCCCGGACGGCCATTTGGCTGTCCGGGGATTTCTGGATCTGTATGGAGGCTGCCGATCTGTGCAGGGGCGTTACCCGCCTGTGCGGGAAGGGACGAACCGCAGGGGGACCGGTCTGCCTGTTCGGGTGTCTGCGCTTTGGTGCGGCCGGGTCACCGATGGGAACCGAGGAAGAACAGCGCCACCGTGCCGGGGCCGGAATGGCTGCCGATCACCGCGCCGATCGAGTGGATCAGGATGTCCTTGACTCCGCACTCGTCCCGCACCATCTGTGCGACCAGCTGCGCATCCTCCTCGCAGTCGCCGTGGCTGATGAACACGGTCTGATCCTTCACCGGCTCCAGCGCGGTCTCCTTCATGCGGTCGACCAGCGCCTTCAGCGAGGACTTGCGGCCCCGCGTCTTGCTCATCAGGATCAGGTGCCCCTCATCGTCCACGTGCAGCACCGGCTTGAACTGCAACAGCGAGCCGACGATCGCGGAGGTCTTGGACACGCGCCCGCCGCGGTGCAGGTGCATCAGGTCGTCCACCGTGAACCAGTGGCACAGGTGGAGCTTGTTGTCCTGAAGCCACTGGGCGTTCTCCTGAAGGTCCATGCCCTTGTCCCGGTTTTTCACCGCATAGTCCACCAGCAGCCCTTCTCCCATCGACGCACACAGGCTGTCGATAACCACGAGGGTGCGCTCCGGGTACTTTTCCTTCAGCTCCGCCACCGCCGCCTGGCAGGAGGCATATGTGCCGCTCAGCCCGCTTGAAAAGGCGATGTGCAGCACGTCCTCGCCCGCGGCGAGAAACGGCTCGACAAACTGGGTGAACGCGTAGGTGTTGACCTGCATGGTGCTCGCCTGCGCGCCCTTGCGCAGGCTATCGTAAAACGCTTTGGAGGTCATGCCGACATCCGGCCCCTCGGTATATTCCTTTCCCTCAATCTGGAAGGTCAGCCCGATGCAGGCGATCTGGTGCGCGTCCAGATACGACTGGGGCAGATCCGTGGTGGAATCGGTGGTGATACGATAACTCATATGACTACCTCCTAGTTTTGTAAATTACGTTTGGTCATATTTTACAACACATCATACAGCTTTGTCAAGGCAAATGTGGGCTGGTTCAGATACAGCCGACAGGACACGTCCGAGAGGGCGAGCACGATCAGGAAGTTGCCGACCAGCTTGGGACAGAGAAACGGGAAATCCACCATGCCGAACACGACAAATCCCGCAAAAAACGCGAGGAACGCCACCCCGAGCAGCCGCTCCCGCGGGGCGGCGTGCCGGCGGAGCTTCCAATGACTGCGCACCATCTGGTAGCCTGCGACGAGCAGGATGCACAGCGCGATGATCCCGCCCTCCACCAGCAGCTGGAGTACCAGATTGTGCGTGTGGGGGGCGCCGGTGATCCCCGCGTCGAGCAGCATCTGCTCCGAGTTCATCACGCCGGCGCCCAGCCCGAACAGCGGCTGCTGCGCGATCGACACAATGGCCACGCTCCAGATGTTCAGCCGGTCGGAGATGGAGACATCGTCGAGACTAAAGGAGCGCAGCCGCGCAGAGATGGGATTGGGGACCACCAGGATCAGCACGAGCAGGATCCCGGCCACAATCAGCACCTTACGGGACAGCAGAAGCGGCTTTAAGTTGAGCAGGCAGAAGACGCCGGCAATGGCGAGCATCGCGAGATAGCTGCCGCGCGAAAAGGAGAAGCAGGTACCCGCCACCGCGAGCAGCAGGCAGCTTCCCCATAGCCACCGGAACCGGCGGCCGTGTGCGGTGAAGGCCATGTAAGCGGCAAATGGCAAAAACATGACCACCGCCTCCGCAAAGATGTTGGGATTGGTATAGGTGGCCCCCACACGGATCCCTTCGCTGTGCAGCCGGATCTCGATGGGGGAGAAGTGGCTGTAGACCCACTCGTCGAGCGGGTTCCACAGCTGCAGCGGGATGGACAGATGGAACACCGCGTTGCAGACATATTGGATACAGGCGATGAGACCGAGAACCCCGAGCACGGCAGTGAGCAGGCGCAGCGCCATGCGCAGCCGCGCCGGGGTGCGCAGCACGGTGACGAGCGCCATATACCCGCAGAACATCACCAGCCACATGCCGATGGTGGCGAGGGTCGAGAGGCGGTTGTCCGCATAGAGCAGGCTGATACACATGGACAGCACATACAGCAATATAATCCCGCCGAGTTTGCCGATCTCAAACGTCTGTCCCCTGGACCGCGCGTCAAAGTGGGCACACACGAGCGACGCGATCGCGAGCACCGGCGCGCAGTATTCCGGTAGCAGCGGGATCAGAAAAAGCAAAAACAGAGAGAGGAACCACGGCTGTTTCAGTCGCGCTTTCCGGGTCGTATGCGGCTGCTCCAAGCGGTTTTCCTCCCTCCGGCCGGCAGATGCCATCCTGCCAGAATCTGGTTGTTTCAGCAAAAAATATCATAGCACATTCCCCCACCGGAAGCAAGTGACAATCTCGTCATTTGACAGGGGATCCTGTCGTAAGGTATACTATTTTCCATATTTCCTTATGGTATGTCAGACGAGAGGGGGTGGCGGTATGCGCAGGAGAACCCGGGCGTTTCTCTGGTTGCTGTGCGGCTGCCTGTGCCTGTGCGGCTGTGCGCAGCACAGCTCCCCGTTGACACGCACCTCCTTCCTGCTCGACACGACGGTGACCGTCACCCTGTACGAGGGGGACACGTCGCTGCTGGACGGCTGTATGGAGCAGATCGCGCGGTATGAGGCGCTGTTCAGCCGCACGGTGAAGGGGAGCGATGTCGACCGGATCAACCACGCGGCCGGGGAGCCGGTGACCGTCTCGCAGGAGACGGCCGACCTGCTGCGCCTGGCGCTCGAGGTGGCAGCGCTCACGGACGGCGCGCTGGACATCACGGTGGC
>DXWE01000120.1 GCA_019417045.1 Oscillospiraceae bacterium | reverse complement strand
GGGTGGAAAACGTCATCAAGGTGCTCGAGGACCTCGAGGACGAGCGGCTACAGGAGCTGGATTTCATCGAGCTGAACGCGTGTGCCGGCGGCTGTGTCGGCGGGATCTTCGCGGCGGAAAACGGCTATGTGGCCCGTGCCCGGATCCAGCGTCTGCGCAAATATCTGCCGGTCTCGTGCAACCGGCTGGAGGACGCGGGCAGCGTGGCCGACGTGGCGTGGACCGAGCCGCTCGAATTTGCGCCGGTGCTCAAGCTCGCGGACAACGTCTCCGACGCCATGCGCATGATGGCGGAGATCGACGCGCTGTATGAGCGGCTGCCCAAGCTCGACTGCGGCTCGTGCGGGTCCCCGACCTGCCGCGCGCTCGCCGAGGACGTGGTGCGCGGCCGCGCGCAGGAGAGCGACTGCATCTTTGTCATGCGGCAGGAGATCCGGAAGATCGCCGAAAAGCTATCCAATATGGATAAGTAATATCTCTTTATACAGATAGGAGTGTCTCGGATGACCGTTCAGGAGCTGTGCGACGCGCTGAAGCTGGAAGTGCTGGTGGACGCCGCCCCTGACCGAAAGGTCACGGGCGGGTACTGCGGCGACCTGCTCAGCTGGGTCATGGGCCGCGCGCCGGCGGACTGCGCCTGGTTCACGGTGATGGGCAACGTCAATGCGATCGCGGTGGCGGTACTGGCGGACGTGTCCTGTATCGTGCTGGTGGAGGACGCCTCGCTCGACGAGGACGCCCGGCGGAAGGCGGAAGCCCAGGGAGTGCCGGTGCTGCGCAGCGGGAAGGACGCCTACAGCCTGTCGCTGCTGCTCGGCGCGGCGCTCGACGAGGACGCCGGCTGACAGAAGCGGGCAGGACGCCGGCCGCGGTATGGGCCAGCGTCCTGTTTTTATCCATACCCCATCGCCGGATGCAGAGAGGAGGGGGCGGGGTGCGCCTGCGGTACGATTTTCATATCCACTCCTGCCTGTCCCCCTGCGGGGATGGGGATATGACCCCTTGCAACATCGCGGGGATGGCGGCGCTGTGCGGGCTTGAGGCCATTGCGCTGACCGACCACAACGCCTGCGGCAACTGCGGCGCGCTGATGGAGGCGGCCGCCGCGCTCTCACCCGGCCTGCTCGTGCTGCCGGGCATGGAGCTGTGTACCGCAGAAGAGGCGCACGTCGTGTGCCTGTTCCCCTCGCTCGAGGACGCGCTCGCGTTCGAGGCAGCGGTGCGCCCCACCCTGCCGCCGGTGCCAAACCGCCCGGAGATCTTCGGGGTACAGCAGCTGTGCACGGCGCAGGACGAGCCCGCCGGTACGGAGCCGCTGCTGCTCGCGGCCGCCTCCGGGATCAGCGTGGATGCGGTGTTGCCGCTGTGCCGTCGGTATCACGGGACCGCGTTTCCCGCGCACATCGACCGGCCGTCCTTCAGCGTGGTGTCCTCGCTCGGCGACATCCCGCCGGTGGGGTTCCCGGCGGTGGAGATCACGGCGGCGGGGGACGTGGACGCGCTGCTCGCCGCCCATCGGGAGGCGCGCGGCAGGCCGCTGCTGCTCGACTCGGACGCGCACTATCTCGACCAGCTGGGGTTACACGAACCCTGGATCGAGGTGGAGGACCCCTCCCCCGCCGGTATCATCGCAGCGCTCGACGGCCGCGCGCCGTGCGGCTGGGGCCGGTGACGCGCTCACCCCGGGCACCCGCCCGTTCCCGTCCGCTATCGATCTGCCCGCAGCCATCTGTATCCCGGCGACCACCCCTCTCCCGCATCACCCCACCGGTCGCTCACAGCGTGAGAGAAAGGGGAAATTCCCATGTCGCTTGAGGAGGAACTGTCCTCCCTGTCCACAGACGACCTGGAGCGGATATGGCAGGACCAGGCCGATCGCTATTCCAAAGAGGAGCTGGCCGTCGTCCGCCGGGAATGGGCGTCCCGCCGCGCCGCCGAAGAGGCAACGGGGACGCCGTCGCGTCAGCCGGCGGCCGTGTGCCTGTTCTGCGGCCGGGAAAACCCGCCCGACCGCCTCTACTGTGAGGCCTGCGGCCACCCGCTGGCCCTTCCCTCCCGGCTGCCGCCCCCGTCTGCCCATGAGGACAGGGATTGGAGCCGCTGGCGAAACTACGGCTGTTATATCCTGTCTTTGCTCAACCCCCTGCTCGGCGTGCTGATCGGGCTGTCTTACCGGCATCGCCATGCTCACCTGTCGAAATGGTGCCTGATCCACGCGGGCATATCCGTGTTGATCTATCTGTCGATCGGGTTGCTGAGTACCCTCTGAAACGCCGACCGGGCGGCCGCGCACAAAGCGCGGCCGCCCGGTTTTGTATGTCTTCTTATTTCCCTGTCCGACAGGTGTAGGTCGCCATGGTCTTCCCCGGGATGGTCGCCGTGAACCGGCCCTCCCCCTTCACGTCAAAGGTGACCGTCTCGTCCTGTTCCCCGTTGTTGACCGCGAGGATCACGATGTCCCCGCCATACGCCTTTACCGCCAGCGTGCTGACCCCCTGCTCATCGCCGTAATCGCTCTCGATCCGGTGGGAACCGTAGGGAATGAAGCGGCTGAACTGGCCGATGAGATAGGTCTCGGGGGTAAACCAGAACTTCGAGTCAGACCCGGCCTCGCGGAACGCGAGGGTGGTGCCGAAGCCCATGCCCTGATAGGGGCTGTTGTTCGGCATCTGGTTGGAGTCGCAGATCGACACCCACGACATGTAGGAATTGCAGTAGTTGCGCATGTACTGGATGATGCGGTTGGCGCCCGCCGTGCCCCACACCGCCCGCTCGGTGAAATAGATCTCCCTGTGCGGGAACGCGTCGTGCACCAGGCTCATGTTGGACAGCGGCCCGACATAGTCGTGGAACGCGGTCGCGTCGATCGCGTCGGTCTTTTGCAGCGCCTCGATCGCCTGCTCATACAGCTCCGGGTTGTGGTCGAGCGCGAGCACCTTCACATAGTGCAGCCCGTGCTTGTCAAAGGTGGCGCGCAGGCACTCGGCAAACGCGACCTCCTCGTCCACCGTGAACAGGCAGCCGGGATAGGTGTCCGGGCCGTACCGGGTCTCGTTGTTGGTGGTGAACTCGGTGATGAGCACCCCCTCGGCGCGGTACGCCTCCACCGCCCTGGCATACAGCTCTGCCACCACGCCGTAATACTGCGGCAGGATGTGCCCGCCGTGGGTCATGTCGTTGTTGTCCTTGGTCCAGGCGGGTGGGCTCCAGGGGGACATCAGGAAGGTGAGTGCCGGGTTGATGCTGAGGATCTCGCGGCAGATCTCGGGGATGTGCAGCTGCTGATCCTTCTCGATCGAGAAATGCTTGAGCTCGATATCACCCGGCACGTCGTCATACGTGTACCAGTCCACCCCGCTGAAATCCGAGGTGCCGCAGCACAGCCGCACCCAGTTATAGCCGCACCCATGCTGCGGATCGAACCACTCCCGCAGCACGGCCATGCGCGCCTCTTTGGTCAGCGCCCACAGGTTCATGACCGTGGTGCCCTCCATCGAAATGCCGATCCCGCGCATCTTCTGGTACACGGTCGTCGGATCGACATGCAGCACCCTGCCCACCGCCGCGCCGTCCGCCGTGAGCTTCAAATCCGCCTGCCGGGACAGCTTGTACGGCACGTCGCCGCTGAGATCCTCCTTGACCCACGCGTGGTCGTCCGGCCGGTGCTCGGAGGAAAACGTGACCTCCACCGGCACACCCGTCCGCTTGTCCATCGTCTTGTCCATCGGAAATGCCTCCCTTGCTTCCAAACTTTGGCTGCCTCCATCATACACGGGTTTTCCCCCTCCGTCAACTCCTTTTCCCGCATTTAGTAAAAGGTTTTTCGACATTTCAAAAAAATGGTCGAACCCGCTTGCGCGGAATGGAAAAGTATGCTATGCTACACAGGATGGAACCGTGTGTTTTTTTCCGGTTTTTCAGGGACGATTACGTGAAGGGGAGACGATCAGCGGATGAAGCAGAACGGCTATTATATCAACGAGAACGGCGAGTTTGTCATCGAGCGGTATAACCGCCAAAAACCCTTTTCCAGCTTTTTGCCGGCGGTCGCGGGGCTGTACGGCAAACCCCTGTGGGCGTATTACGTCAACCGCGGCCAGTGCATGGCCACCTTCGGCGTCAACAACAAGGACTATTCCATCCTGGAATTCCAGCCGGCGAACAAGGCCTACCGGCAGACCCCGCTGCAGGGGTTCCGCACGTTTTTGAAGCTCCGCCGGCCGGACGGGAGCGCGCTGGTGTACGAGCCGTTTCGGGACACGCCGGACGACAGCGGGATCGAGAACCGCATGCGCATCACCTCGTATGACCTGACGATCGAGGAGGTCAACCGCGAGCTCGGGCTGAAAGTGGAAGTCATGTACTGCACCCTGCCGGGCGAGACGCTCGCCGGGCTGATCCGCCGTGTCACGGTGACCAATCTGTCGGGTGCGCCGGTGGAGGCGGAGGTGCTCGACGGTATGCCCGCCATTCTCCCCTATTACCTCACCAACGAGGACATGAAGGAGATGAGCAACCTGCGGCAGGCGTGGATGCACGCGGACCTTCAGGACGGCCTGCCGTTTTACCGGATCAAGGCGCTGCCGTACGACACGCCCGAGACGGTGCTGCTCGAGGGCGGCAACTTCTATTTGAATTTCGACTTTGCGGGCGGCGCGCGCCGTGTATCGCAAACGGTCGTCGACCCGACGCTCGTGTTCGGTACGGCCACGGATTTCAGCTATCCGCAGGCGTTCCTGGAGGATTCGTTCGCCATCCCTGCCAAACAGGTGGACCAGGGCTTCACCCCCTGCGGGTTCGGCTACAAGCGCCTCTCTCTCGCCCCGGGAGAGGCGGACACCACCTATACCCTCATCGGCAGCGCCTCCAACTGGGAGAGCTACCATGCGTTTGTCAACAGCCGGATCCGCCCGGGCCATATCGAGGGGAAGATCGCCGAAAACTATTCCCAGGGCAACTCCAACTTCCGCGACGTGAACCAGAACCGCCGCAATGACGTCTATTTCTTCCCCTATCTCGGGGACGCGAGTATTCACACCTTTTTCGACCTGCTCCAGCTGGACGGGTTCAACCCGCTCGTGCTGTGCGGGTCGCGGTTTGAGGCAAAGGACGAAGCCGCCTGCGGCAGGGTGCTCAGCCGCTATCTGGATGCCGCTGCCGCTGCCGAGGTCTCGGCATACATACAAAAGGCGTTCACCCCCGGCGCGCTGCTCGGCTTCCTCGAGG
>DXWE01000012.1 GCA_019417045.1 Oscillospiraceae bacterium | reverse complement strand
GGTATAACTTTTCCACGCATACAAGAGGCGCGAGCAGCCGCTCGCGCCTCTTGTATGCGTGGAAAAGTTATACCAGTTTCTGGAACAGAGGCAGCAGGATCTTGAGCAGGAACAGGACAAAGCACACCCACATAACCGGATGAACCTGCTTGATCTTGCCGGTGCACACCTTCAGGATAACCCAGGCGAGCATGCCGAACATGATGCCGTTCGCGATGGAATAGGTGAAGGGCATCATGATGATGGCGAGGAACCCACCGAGCACGTCCGCAATGTCGCCTTCGAATTTCATCTTGGTGACGGATTTCATCATCATCAATCCCACAAACACAAGCGCCGGCGTGGTGGCAAAGCCGGGGATGGCGAGGAAAATCGGGGAGAAGAACAGCGCCAGCAGGAACATCACCGCCGTGGTGATGGCGGTCAGGCCCGTGCGGCCGCCGACAGCCACGCCCGCGGTACTCTCCACATAGCTCGTCACGGTCGAGGTGCCGAGCATGGAGCCGGCCACCGTGCCGATCGCATCGGACAGCAGCGCACGGCCCACGCGGGGCAGCTTGCCGTCCTTATCGAGCAGGTTGCCCTGGTCCGCCACGCCGATCAGGGTGCCGACCGTGTCAAACAGGTCGACAAACAGGAACGAGAAGGTGATGATCGCAAAGTTCAGGAAATTCTGCGCCACATAGGAGAAGTCGAACTTGAAGAAGGTCGGCTCCAGGGAGGGCGGCAGCAGCGCGGCCGCACCCTGGCTGAAATCGGGGATCAGCGAGGGCGCCCCATTGGCGGCGTCCACCACATACCAGCCACCCAGCTGGGCAATGATACCGAGCACCCAGGTGATGAGGATGCCCCACAGGATGGAGCCCTTGATGTTGAAGTGCCACATGATGGCGATCACGATCAGGCCGACCAGCGCGAGCACGACCTGCGGGGAGAGCGTATTGCCGAGCGTCACCAGCGTGGAGGATTCGTCGATGGAGATGTCGGCGCCCTCCAGCCCGACCAGGACGATGAACAGGCCGATACCGGTCGAGATACCGTACTTCAGATTGGCGGGCACCGAGTTCACGAGCGTCTCGCGGAACTTGAAGAGGGAGATTAGGATGAAGATGATCCCCTCCACCAGGATCGCGGTCAGCGCGATCTTCCACGGATCCTGGATCCCGGCCTCCGCCAGCGAGCTGCACACGCTGTACGAGAAGTACGCGTTCAGGCCCATGCCGGATGCCAGCGCCACCGGATAGTTCGCGAACACGCCCATGATGATCGACGCAAAGGCGGCGGACACGGCGGTCGCGGTGAAGACGGCACCCTGGTTCATCCCGGCGTCGGCGAGCATGCTGGGATTGACCGCCAGTATGTACGCCATGGCCAGGAAGGTGGTGATGCCCGCGATGATCTCGGTGCGGACATTGGTGCCGTGTTCCTGCAGTTTGAACAGTTTGTTCATACAGAGAACCCTCCTAAATAATATATGGGACAAGCATGACAATACAATTTTAATGGCTGCGTCAAAATTTGTCAATAATTTGTTCACAAATATTTTGCGGCCACGCGCAATAGCCGCTACCTTTTTCCTGTGTTTCCAGCAACCTGCGGGGTTTTTCCTGCGCGCTTGAGGGAAAATAGTAGTGCGAAAGCAAATTCTTCACAAAAGGAGTGAGTCAGCATGGCGAAACATTCGATGGGATTTCTGAAGGGCATCGGCATGGGAATGGCCGTGGGCAGTATCGCAGGTGCGGTTGGCTACGGCTATTTGCAGCATAATAAAAAAGGTATTAAAAAGAATGTCGGAAAAGCGCTGCACAACGTCAGCGAGCTGGTAGATAACGTGAACAGCATGTTTTAAGGAGTCGCCGCATGGATAAATGGGTGTGTATGGTCTGCGGCTATGTCTACGATCCGGCCGCCGGCGAGCCGGAGCTCGGCATCGCGCCGGGCACGCCGTTTGAAGACCTGCCGGACGATTTCGTATGCCCCCGCTGCGGCGTGGGCAGGGAGATGTTCACCAGAGCCTGACGGGACCTGAGCGGGGGCAATCCCGCTTACATACAAATAGCCCGGCGGCGCATTTCTGCGCCGCCGGGCTATTTGATCCGTTGCTTTACAGATGTTCTTCGATATAGGCCACCAGGTCGCCGACCGTGACGATCTTCTCCACGTCCTCATCGGCAATTTCCAGATTGAATTCGTCCTCGAGGGACATCATCAGGTCCACGACGTCAAGCGAGTCCGCCCCGAGATCCTCCTGAATGTTGGTTTCCTCCCGGATTCCGTCGGGATCAACTTCAAACTGATTCCCCAAGATAGACTTGACCTTCTCCAAGACCATACGACACGCTCATCCTTCCAAAAAATAATCGGGCGGCCCTTTTCAGAGAGGGCCCTTTGTGGTATAGTAAAACTGCCCCGCACAGGACATATAAAATAGTATGCGTTCTTTCTCTATTTGTCAATTCCCTTTTTGGGAATTTTTGAAAATATTTTGAAATCCTCTGGGACTGACAAAATCTGTCAGAATACTTTTGACGGGGGTGGTATCATGCAGCCGATGACAATTGGAATCGTGGGGCTGGGGCTGATCGGCGGTTCGATGGCGCTGACCTGGAGCGAGACAACCGGCCACACGCTGCTCGGGGCAGACAGCAATCCCATCACGCTGGCGGCGGCGGTGGAAAGGGGAGCTATTTCGCGTGCCTGTGAGCCGGATGACTGGCAAAAGCTGGATGTGTTGGTATTGGCCCTGGCGCCCCATACCACAATGGAATTTCTAAAAGAGCATGTGGCGCTGCTGCATCCCGGCGCGGTGGTCACGGATGTGTGCGGCGTCAAGGCCGCGGTGGTGGACGCGTGCACCCCGCTGTGCGCGGCGCACGGCGTGCGGTTTGTGGGCGGCCACCCGATGGCGGGGCGTGAGAAAAACGGGTTTTCCCATGCGGACACCAAGCTGTTCAAGGGGGCAAGCTATATCGTCACCCCACGGGAGGGGGAGACCGATCCGGAGGCATTGGCGCTGGTGCGGGAGCTCGCCCGCGAGCTCGGGTGCGCCCGGGTGACGGTGACGACCCCGGAGACGCACGACCGGATGATCGCGTTCACCAGTCAGGTGCCCCATGTGCTGGCGGGCGCGTATGTGCAGTCCCCCTGCTGCCAGCACCATATCGGCTATTCCGCCGGCAGCTATCGGGATGTGTCACGTGTCGCGACGATCGACGAAAAGCTCTGGAGCGAGCTGTTTCTCCTGAACCGCCCGGCGCTGTGCGCGGAGCTCGACCTGCTGATCCACAGCCTGGAGGAGTATCGTGCGGCGCTGGAGGACGGGGATGAGGAGGGGCTGCGCCGGCTGATCCGTGCCGGGCGTGAGTGCAAGGAAAACGCGAAATAGAGACGACAGAAAGGTGAGTGCCATGCCCCCGATTTTCACATCCCGCGATACCGCTTATCGAGACCCGTTCGGCGCGGTCCCGGACGGGACACCGGTGCATTTCCGGCTGTGTGTGCCGCGGGAGTGGGGATGCCACGCGGCCTACCTGCGCATGCGGGAGGAGGGAAGACTGGAGCACTTTGACGGGATGTTCTGGGCGGGCATGGCGGACGACACGCATGAGTGGTGGGAGTGCCACTTTGCCCCCGGAGAACCCGGCTTATACTGGTATGATTTTGTGCTGGACACGAACGACGGCCGCCGGCAGCTCCGGCGGCTTTCCGATGGATCGGCGCAGGCGGCGTTTGAATCCGAGTCCCGAAGCGAGTGGCAGCTCACCTGTTATGAGCGGGGGTTCACAACACCCGACTGGCTGGTCGGCGGGGTGATGTACCAGATTTTTCCCGACCGTTTCTGCCGGTCGGATACCCCGAAAGAGGGGGTGCCGCAGGACCGGGTGCTGCACGAGCGGTGGGGGGAGCCGCCCGTGTGGCAGCCAAACGAGCAGGGGCTGGTGCTCAACAACGACTACTTTGGCGGGGACCTGCGCGGGATCGAGCAGCGGCTGGATTATCTCGCCGCGCTCGGCGTGACCTGCCTGTATCTGAATCCCGTGTTTGAGGCGCACTCCAACCATCGGTACGATACGGCCGATTACGAGAAGATCGACCCGCTGCTCGGCAGCGAAGAGGACTTTCGCTCCCTGGCCCGGTCGGCCGCGCAGGTGGGGATCCGGATCCTGCTGGATGGGGTGTTCAGCCATACGGGCGCGGACAGCCGCTATTTCAACAAACGCTGCCGGTATCCGGGCGAGGGGGCGTACAACTCGCCCTCTTCCCCCTATTATCCCTGGTATCACTTTACCCGCTGGCCGCAGGAATATGCCGGCTGGTGGGGGTTCGACACGCTGCCGGAGGTGGACGAACAGAATCCGTCGTTTGAGGCGTTTATCAACGGGCAGGACGGTGTGGTGCGGCAATGGCTGCGTCGGGGCGCCTCCGGCTGGCGGCTGGATGTGGCGGACGAGCTGCCCGACGGCTTTCTGGAGGAGCTGCGCCGGGCGGCCAAAGCCGAAAAGCCGGACAGCCTGGTGCTCGGGGAGGTCTGGGAGGACGCGAGTACCAAGCAGAGCTATGGCCACCGCCGGCGCTACCTGCTCGGGCGGCAGCTGGACAGTGTGATGAACTATCCCTTCCGGGCGGCCGTTCTCACCTTTCTCACCGGCGGAAATGCGGCGGATTTTATCCATGGGATCTACGAGATTGTGGAGCACTATCCGCCGCAGGTGACGCGGCTGCTGATGAACCACATTGGCACCCATGATACCGAGCGGGCGCTCACCCTGCTCGCCGGCGAGCCGGCAAACGGCCGTGGGCGGCAGTGGCAGGCTGAGCAGCAGCTCTCCCCCGGGGCGCGCGCCCGGGGGCTTCGGCTGCTGCGCCTGGCCGCCGCGCTGCAGTATTGCCTGCCGGGCGTGCCGTGTATCTACTACGGGGACGAGGCCGGCATGGAGGGATACCGTGACCCCTTTAACCGCGGCTGCTATCCGTGGGGAGGGGAGGACCGCGAGCTGTTGCAGTGGTACCGAAAACTCGGCCAGTTCCGCAAGGCGGCATCCGCTCTGCGGGAGGGCGCCTTTTCCCCGGTAGCCTCCCCGGCGGAGGTGGTCTGTTTTGAACGGCTGTCGCCGGAGGGCGCGGTGCTCTGCGCGGTCAATCGCTCGGAGGAGCGGCGGGAGATGCGCCTGCCCGGCCGCTGGTACGGGTATACCGTGGCCCTCGGCGGCGGACAGATTACAGGGGAGACCCTGACGCTGCCCGGACAGGACTGTGCGCTGCTGATTCAGGACGGTCGGAATTTATAAAATGTTCATAAATACCTCTTGACGTCATATACTATATATGATAATCTGGTTTAAGAAACTAGATTACATAGTTTATAGGCAGAATTCGGGAGGTAGACAGATGGCGATTCAGTTGATCGGGGACAGCAGCTGCGACTGCACGCCGCAGCTGCGGGAGGAGTTGGGACTGAAGATCGCACCGCTGAAGGTGACGGTGGGCAGGCTGACATTTATAGACGATGAAAGGGCGGACGTACCGGCGCTGCTCCAGGCCATGGCGGCCAATAAGGACGCGGCGCAATCCGCCTGCCCGTCGCCGGAGGAGTTTGCAAGGTTTATGTGGGGGGCGGAGGAGAGCATGGTGATCACGCTCTCCTCCAAGCTGAGCGGCTCCTATAACGCGGCCTGTATCGGGCGGGATCTGGTGCTCGAGGAATATCCGGAAAAGAGGATCCACATATTCGATTCCGAGAGCGCGGCGGCCGGGGAGACCCAGATTGCGCTGCTGATCCGCCGGCTGGAGGCGGCAGGTGATTCGTTTGAGCAGATCGTCGAAAAGGTGGAAGCAAAAATTGCAGAGATGCACACCCTGTTTGTGCTCGAGGATCTCGGCAATTTCATCAAGAGCGGCCGGATTGGCAAGGTCATTGGGGTGGCCGCGTCGCTGCTCTCGATCTGTCCGATCATGAGCGACGACGGACACGGCGACATCCGGGCGCTGGCCAAGGTGCGCGGGGTGGAAAACAGCCTGAAGAAGCTGGTCGATATCGTGCGGGAACAGACGGCGCCGCTGCCGGAAAAGTCCGTCGTTCCGGTTTTGGTATATTGCAACTGCCCGTCCCGTGCGGAAAATCTGCGGCAGTCGCTGCTTTCTGCCTGCCCGGCATTTTCGGAGATCCGGCTGATTCCGTCCGGGATTCTCTCCAGTATGTATGCGAACAGCGGCGGGGTGGTGCTCGCCTATTGAGCCAGTCTGGTTGGAGTGGCTTTCTTTCGGGAACGGCCGGCCGTCTCTCGGCTGACCGGGAAAGGCGCGCCCTTTGTCCGCTGCCAACACGTTCCCGGCTCCGCCTGACCGGGCGCATTCGATAAGAAAGAGACATGCCCGGTTCCGATTCATCAGAAATGCGCCTGATGCCCCAGGAGCTCCTTTCCTTATATACCGCGGATATATGCCAAGCGAGAAGCCTGCCGCCGGACGATGCCGGCAGCAGGCTTTTTGTCTGTCCTATTTGCAGAAATATGCGGTTACTTCCTGAAGCGTGGGGATGGATGCCAGTGCGCCCTTTCGCGAAACGGCGATGGCAGCGGCCGCGCTTGCAAAGGTCAGTGCGTCTGCGATCGGCTCTCCCCGTGCCTTTTTGGAGACCAGCGCGCCGATAAAGGTATCTCCCGCCGAGGTGGGATCCACCGCCGTGGTCTTCTCTGCGGGGCAGGGCACGACCTCCCGGCCGTTGCAATAGAAGCAGCCTCTGCTGCCCAGCGTAATGAGCACCTCGCCGACCCCCCGGTCTCTGAAAAAGTCGGCGCAGGCGCCCGCCTTGACACTGTCGGCAACGTCGACACCGGCCAACAGAAGCGCTTCCGTCTCGTTTAGCACCAGCAGATCCGTATTTTTGTAGATTTCCTCCGGCACAGGGGTCACGGGCGCGGGATTCAGCACAGTGAACATCCCTTTTTTCTTGGCGAGCGCCAGGCCGAGCTCTACGGCGTCCAGATTGACCTCCAGCTGGGTCACAAAGAGATCCCCCGCCCTGCCCCGGTCGAGGCATGTTTGCAGAGTGGCCCGATCCACGCCCTCGTTGGCCCCCGGATCCACGATCAGCAGATTGTCATGGGTACGCTCGTCCAGAATAATCACGCAGGCCCCGCTGCCGGAGCCCTCGAGTCGGGCAACGCAGGCAGTATCCACGCCGTGGCTGCGCAGGGATTCCAGGAGGTCGTCGCCAAAACGGTCCCGCCCCACGGCGCCGATAAATACGACCGACTCACAGCCCAGCTTTTTGCAGGCCACCGCCTGGTTGGCGCCCTTGCCGCCCTGGCTGCACAAAAACCCGCTGCCCTTCAGGGATTCTCCCATAAGGGGCATTCTCGGTGCGGAAATGACCAGATCCGTATTGATGCTTCCCAGTACAAATACCGTATTCATCCTGTCTGCTCCCATCAAGGTACGATTTCCAGCATATACACTTTCCGCGGCTCCAGATCCAGCTGGATCTTGGCCTTGCCGTCTTCCACCGCGGCCATCTGGCTGTCCTCGGAGGAGGCGCTGCGAAGGGTGACCGACGCGCTGTCGATGCCGTAATCCCGCAGGGCGTTGAGGATAAACCTTGCCTCTATGGACTCACCGGTGGTGTTGCACAGGAACACGGCGATTTTCCCCTCGCTCTCAAAGGCGGTGACGACGACATCATCCACGGTAAGCTGGCCCGATTTGCCCACGCCGTCCTGATAGTTTTTGTTGAAATAGGAATAGGTGGACTGCCCTGTCCCGATTTCCGGCGCTTTCACCATAGCGCCATATACCAGGTACTCCTTGCCGTAGGTCAGCCGCGCCTGGCCCAGCTCGCCGATGAAGTCCAGCCTGGCCAGATCCAGCTCCTCCGCGCGGAGATATTCGTTCTGGTTCAGAAATTCATAATTGTATTCGACCAGACCGCCGTTCAGCGCCACCCCGGCGGCAAGGGCATAATAGCCGTCGCCCAGGAGCACATCGGCGCTGAGATAGCCGTCCATTCTCAGAGCGCCGTACTGTCCGTAAACATAATTGAACAGCGGGATGATTTCGGCACTGCCGTTTTCCAGCACGGGCATGAACCGGTCGTGCTCCATCCAGCTGGTCACGGAACCGCCCGCCCGGGCCTGGTAGTAATCCACATACGGCAGCAGCTGCTCAAAAATCAACTCCTGCCCCACGCTGTGGATCCCCGTCTCCACCGCATACTGTTTGGCCTCGGCGACCTGCTGGATGGCATCCGAGAGGATATTGACACGGGTGCCATGGGCATGGGAGGTGTCGAAGCACTGCAGGGGATGGACGGCGGCGATACCGACGTCATGGTAGAAGCCGTCCACGGCAAAATCCGTGTAGTAATCCTGCTCCACCCCCAGCCGGTTTTCACGCCACAGGCTGCTGGCGGGGCACTGGTAATAGTATTCCACGCCGTTGACAAGCGTGCCGTATCTCGCCCGGCTGCCGTCCACACTGCGGATGATATTGTCGCGGAATTCCGTCTGATCCAGCGTGGAAAACGTGTTAAACTCGAAAAATGTCAGCAGATCCTGGTTCTGCTTTGTCAGATCCACCGCATAGTCGGACTGGCTGAACAGGATATTGAGAAATCCGCCGCCGACATGCTCCTTCATGAGGGTATACAGCGCCGTCTGCTCCGCAATGCTCAGCTTTCCGGTATAGGGAAAGCCGAAATTGACCAAAGCGGTATTTTCATACAGCTGCTTGTTCAGGTCTGTGCGGTCTTTGGCATAGCCCTTTTCACACCAGGACTGCTGGGTGGCCCAGGACTTGTAAACCTCTGCGCACTCCTGCCACGTGCCTTTTACCAGATTGCCCACCACGATATCATAGTCAAAGCTATACGCGCTCTGCCCGATATCGTCCAGGAAATGGTGGATACTCATCCGCAGCCCGGACTCTTTCCCCGTGCAGGTGAAGCTCTTGATGCCGTCGGTGCCGTCTCTTGTCCAGAAAATAAACCCGCCGATTCCCTTGGAATAATATCCCTGGAACTGCATGGGCACGTTCCAGCCGGAGGGATACATACCGGTGTCCTTGTCGATCCCGGCAAAAGTACCGCTGTTGAAGTTGGAGACCGGGTCCCGGAACAGGACGCCGGTGACGACAGGACTGACAAAATAGTCCTGCTGCGGCTCGTACAGGGTATCCACCTGTTCAAAGATGGGATATTCCACGCTGACGATGGGATTCGAGAGGTCGATATTCTCCACCGACAGGCGGAATACCGTCTCCTGGGCATCCGCCCGCAGCGAGACGCCTGCACGGATGATCGTGCCGTCTTCCAGCGTCCAGCTGAGCGCCAGCGCCTTTGTCTCCGCGTCGTCGTTTTGAATCTGGCAGTCAAAGGCGGCAAATGCGGCAGAGTCGGTGCCATCCTGGCGGCAGACACGCAGCGGAGCCGCAGTCTGCGCGTCCTCCACGAGATACACCTTGCTCTGCTTGTTTACATATTGACAAATGGAGCCGTTTTCCTTGGACAGGACCATGCGGACGTCCCCGTTTTCCAGGGTATAGCGGTTGTCGCTCTCCTGCAGGGTCAGCGAATCCGTGCCGCCCACGTCCCGGTCTGCAAGGGGATTGGAAAAAATCTCTTCGTAAAATTCCGCTTTTGCCTGGGAACAGCCGCCCACCGCGGCAGTGCCACAGGCCACGCACAGCGCAATGGAGATCAGCCTCGCTAATTTTTTCATCGCCGTAACCCCTTTACTTTAGAATACCGCGCCCTTATGCGATCGCCTCTCTGAGCCGGGCGATCCCCTGGCCGACGGACACGCGGTCATTGAAAATGCTGCTGGTACCCGCCACAAAAATATCCGCTCCGTTTTTGCGCATGAGTCTGGCATTGTCGACGCTCACACAGCCGTCCACCTCAATGGAGATGTGCCCGCCCCCGTTTTCATCCAAATACCGCCGCAGGTCCCGGATTTTTTGCAGGGTTTGCCGGATGAGCGTCTGCCCGGAAAACCCGGGGTTGACGGTCATAATCAGGACAAAATCCAGATCCTCCAGCAGATACTCCACCACCTGGATCGGCGTTGCGGGATTGAGCGCAATGCCGGCTTTTGCCCCCGTGGCCTGTATGGCCCGGATGGCCCGGTGGACGTCGGGCGTGCTCTCCCAGTGAACGGAGACCAGATCCCCCTTTTGAATGCCGAACCAGTCGAGCTTGCTTTCCGGAGAGGTGATCATCAGGTGATAGTCAAAGGGAATCCCCGTCAACCTGCGGAATTGCCGGATGATACTGCCGGACAGCATCAGGTTGGGAACGAATACGCCGTCCATCACGTCCATGTGCAGGTAGTCCGCGCCGCCTGCCTCCAGCTCCCGCAGGACGTCGCCGATCCGGGTGATATCCGCGCACATCATGGAGGGGGAAATTTTACCTTTTTTCATAGCAATTCCGCCTTATTTGTAGAGTGCGCCGAGATCGCGGCACGCCATATAATCCGCAGCCTGCTCGTTTTCGCAGCCATAGGCCGACCAGACGTGGGGGCGGAAAATCCTGCTTTTGTCCACATTGTGCAGGCTCACCGGGATCCGCAGCATGCTGGCCAGCGTGATGGCATCCGCCCCGATATGGCCGTAGGTAAAGCAGCTGTGGTTCGCCCCCCAGTTGGACATCACATCGTATACGCTTTCACAGCCCGCACCGGTCAGGTTGGGCACAAAGAAGGTGGAGGGCCAGGTGGCGTCCGTCCGGTTTTCCACCGCGTCGCTGATCTCCCGCGGAAGATCCACGGTATACCCTTCCACGATCTGCAGGGTATAGCCCAGCCTGTTGACCCGGTTGAGCCGCATCATGGTCACCGGCATCTCCGCCCGGGTGACAAAATGGCTGCTGAAGCCGCCGGCCTTGAAGTACTCCAGATTGGCCGGATGATAGGTCACCTGGGAGAGGGTCTCCTGGACATCCCGCTCTGTCACCTGCCACCACGGCTTCATCACCGGGACTGTGTCCTGCCGCATGGCGCCGGCGCCGTCCAGCGCCGCGGCGCCGCTGTTGTTCAGGTGGATAAAGCCGTTGGAGGCCCTCCCCTCCAGGTCCCGGCCGGTGACCCGTTTGACAGCCTCGGGACTCCAATAGGTGCGGACGTCGCAGAACACGCTGGGCTGCTTGGTCAGCAGAAACTGGAACAGCATGGTCAGCCCGTTGAGGGTGTCGTTCTCGGTGGCAAAGGGGAGAGGCTGCCTGACCCCGTCCCAGTCGAAGGAGGAATTTAGGATACTCTCCGCAAAGTCGGCGTTGGGCAGATAATCCGTCCACTGCCGCTGCCCCTGGAATCCGCCGGCAATGGCGCCGCGCCCCAGGCTCTCCTCATAATAGCCCATTTCGGCCAGCCTGGGATTGCCCAGCAGGATGTCCCGGATGACCACGGCCATTTTGACGGAATACTCCCAGTCAAAGTCCAGAGCCTGCCGGTCGTGCCGCGTCTGCGGAGGATTGCGCAGGTCTGCGCCCTCGGAGAGGTTTTCCCTCACCCACCGCATGGCCCGCTGATAGACGTCCTCCTCGTAGATGTGCTTTTCGATGCGGCGGCGGACCTCCGACATATCCAGCCACTCGGCCCGCATACCCAGATACTCCTGCAGCAGCCGGGGGTCCATAAAGCTGCCGGGGATCCCCATGGCCACGTTGCCGATGGAGACGTAGCTCCGGTTGCGCATTTCCGAGACGGCAACGGCGCACCGGGCAAAGCGGAGAATTTTCTCCTTCACGTCATCGGGTATGCGGCTGTCGTCCTGGTCCTGCACGTCTTTGCCATAGATGGAGAAGGCGGGCAGGCCGCGTTCCGTGTGGGCGCTCATCGCGCAGGCCAGGTACACCGCGCCGGGGCGCTCCGTACAGTTGAGGCCCCACACCGCCTTCAGGGTGTGCGGGTTCATGTCGATGGTCTCTGTCCCAAAGCAGAAGATCGGCGCGACGCTCAGTGTCGCCGTTACGCCCTCCTTCAGAAAATACTCCTCCACCGCGATGGCCTCGCTGGCGCCGGTAATGGTGTGAGGCGCGATCACGCACTGAACAGGGGTGCCGTCGGAATAGAACACGTTCTCTTCGATCAGGGACTTGGCCAGGCCCGCCATTTGAAAGGCCTTGTCCTCGATTTTGTACCGTACGCTGTCCCTGCCGTCGTTGAGGGGCCGGATCCCGATTTTACCTTTCATGGAAAATTCCTCCCAAAATGCTTTATTTGATACCGGTGAGAGCCACGCCTTCCATGATCCATTTCTGGAAGATGGCAAAGACGAGGATAGGGATGATAAGCGATAGGAGCGTCGCCGCAATGACAACGCCAAACTGCCCGGCATAGGATGACGACAGCATGCGGATCCCCTGCATGATCTGTTGCAGCTCCGGGTTGTTGACGATCGTCAGGGTCGGCCATAGGAAGCTGTTGTAGTTGGACATGAAAACGCCTACGCCGATCACCACCATGGGTGTGCTGCTCATGGGGACAAAGATTTTCCAGAAAATTTGAAACCTGCCCGCCCCGTCGATCATGGCCGCCTCTTCCAGGCTCCCCGGGATCCCCAGATAGAACTGCCGGAAGAAAAAGATATTGTAGGCATTGGACGCCGCCGGCAGGATCAACACCCAAATGGTGTCCGTCATGTTCAGAAAATTCACCACCCGGATGGAAGTCAGCAAAATGGTGATCCCCGGCGTGAACATGGTGAACAGGAAATACAGCCACAGAAACTTTTTGCCCGGGAACCGGAACCGCGCAAACACATAGCCCGCCATCGTGTTGACCAGCAGCGACAGCAGCATTGCCAGCACCGCCACGACAACCGTCACGCCCAATGACCGCACAAAGTTAAAGCCGTTGGTGTCCAGCTCGAACACCGTCTGAAAATTCTGCATGGTGGCGTTTTGCGGCAGGAAATGGTTGGGCAGCGCAAACAGCTCCGACTTGGGCTTGAAGGCCCCCGGCAGCATCCAGACGATCGGAAACAGGATCAGCGCCGCCACTGCCAGGCCGATCAGGGAATATACGATCCGTTTTCTTTTGCCCATATTACTCACCTGACTTTTCCGATTTGATCAGCCGGAAGGCAATGGAATTGATGGCCACAATCACCACCATGATGAGCAGTGCGCCCGCAATGGTCACATGCTGGTTCCTCGAGGTATCCCGGAAGCTGTTGTACAGATACAGCGCCGGTGTCAGCGTTCTGTTCAGCGGGCCGCCGCCGGTGACCATGTAGGGAATGTCCATCATCTGCATGTTGCCGGTGATCAGATGGATGAGCATGAGAATGAAGTAATTCTTCATGCAGGGGATGGTGATCTTGGTGGTCAGCGCGAGGGAATTGGCGCCGTCCAGCCGTGCCGCCTCATAATAGGTCTGGGGGATGTTCAGCAGTCCCGCCAGCATGATCAGGGAGTAATAGCCAAAGCTGCACCAGATCGTGATGACAATGACAACCACCTGCGGCCAGATCCCCTGGGTCAGGAAGGAAATGGGTTCCTTTCCCAGGGAGGACCAGATGGAGGTCAGCAGCCCGCCGCCGTAATTGAGAATGAACGCATAGATGACGGAGGTCGCCACCGAGGAGATCAGGCAGGGGAGATAGATGATGATTTTCACGAACTGGGAGGCCTTCGCCAGCATCCCCTTGATCACATGGGCAAACAGGAAGGGCAGGATCATCTGGCAGAAAGTGATGATCGCCGTAAACAGGATCACGTTCTGAAAGGATTTGAGAAACTCCGGGGTCTTGAAGATGTAGTCGTAATTGGCAAGGGTGAACGCATGGGTGTTGTAATCCTGAAAGCTCTGGACAGCCGCCATGATCAAAGGGATCACGCCGAAGACAGTCAGGATGATGAACGCGGGAAACAGCATGAGAAAGGCTGTCCTTTCATCCCTGCGCCTGAGCCGATGGATATGATTGGTCATGGCATTTTCCTCCGTCAGCTGCCGGATTTGGGATTGGGCACATAACTGCTCCTGCTCATGATGGTGGCGATATCCTCTGTTGCAATCTCGATGCGGGTCTCAAAGAGGGAGGAGAACGCCTGCTTGGAACTGTCCACCTGCATGGCGGAGAGCATCAGTCCGACGGTGTTGGAGATGTCCCAGGGATAGGTGGGCTCGGGAATACCGCTGCCTGCCACCTGGCGCATGGTCTCGATCCACTGCGCGTTTACCGACAGCTCCTGTTCATCCAGCCAGGCGTCCACCTTCTGGGAGGGGGACTGCTTGGAATTATAGGTCACGGTAAAATATTCGGCCGTGCGCTCGGTGCTCTCGGTGAACATCCACTTGAGGAATTTGGCCACCAGTTCCTTGTTCGGGCTGTTGGCGGACATGACATAGCTCCAGCCGCCGTTGGCGGAGGTGGGCAGGGTGGAATCCCCGGTCTTGGTGGGCAGAACGCTGACGCCGATTTGATCTGCCATCTCCGGATAGTAATACATAATCCGGGCGATGGACCAGGAACCGCCCATCGCCATGGCCAGTTTGCCCTCGCACACGGCGTCCACCAGATCCTCGTAGCCCAGGGGCGTCAGGCTGTCGATGGGGGTGTACCCCTTGCTCGACAGCTCGTAGAAGAACTCACACAGGTCCCTCCAGCCGGCGTTGTCCATGCGGGAGGTCATCCAGTCATCGCTGACCGCCAGGCCGCCGGTGGTGTTGTATTGCAGGCCCCAGGTGGCCCATGACAGGTCTGCGCTGCCCGTCGGCAGGCCCAGTGCATAACCATTCGGCGGCACCTGGTCCTGTACCGCCGCACAGGCCGCCAGCAGCTCATCCCAGGTGGAGGGGGCGGCGGTAATCCCGGCGTTGGACAGGAGATCCTTGCGGTAGAAGAACAGGGAGCCGGGTTCCACCAGCCAGGGGAAGGCATAGTACTGGCCGTCGTAGGTGACCATGTCCAGCACATAGTCATACAGATCGTCCCACTCCTCCTTAGAGAAGTACGCATTGAGAGGCTCGGCATAGCCGCCCTTCACCTGGGAATACAGGTCGGCGTACTGAATGACATACAGGTCCAGCGGAGAGGAGGTGCTTCGGGCCACCTCCAGGGCCGTGACATAGGCGTCGTCCTTGTCAAAGAACTTCACATCCACATAGACACCGTCCGTCTTATCCTCATTGAAGGTATTCACCAATTTTTCCAGATGCTCGTTGGCATATTCCTCGAACAGCCGGGCATAGAACACGATCCGGGTTTCGCCCTCGCCGGGCCCGTCGGAACTCTCGGGGCTGCAGCCGCACAGCGCGCCCGCCAGCAGGGCGCATACGGCGAGCAGGCAAATCGCTTTTTTCATCACAATACTCCCTTTCTCCGTTTTTTCACGAGGATGACAACCACAACCGCAGCTGCTGCGGCGACCGCAGCGGCGGGGATCACGGCCATCCACCAGCGGAAGCCGCCAGCAGGGGCCTCCTGCCCTTCGCCCAGCACCAGGACGTCGATGGTCCGGGACAGCTCCTGCCCCTCATAGGGGTATACCACCTTCAACTGTACGGTACCCGGCGCATTGGCCACCAGATACCCGCTGGTGATGATGGCGATCTCCCGGTTCAAAGACAGGATCCTGGCGTTGTCCACCGTTTCGACGGTGCCGTCTTCTCTTTCCATCTGGACGACGACCGGTTCGAGATCCCCGACATTCACCGTGTTGTCATCGCCCACGCTGACAAAAATCTCCTTGGGAAGGCTGGAGGTCTCCAGAGAGGCGTCGTCCAGCTGCATGCCCAGGCCAAAGTAACTGTCGCCCCGGATGCTGATGACCACCCGGTATCTGCCCGGCGCCAGCTCGCGGGTGCAGGACAGGCGCTCATAGGCATCCACGCCCGTGTCGATCCCGTATTCGATATACGCGGCGTCCAGCTCCTCTCCCGCGCCGTCCAGGGGGACGATCCCCAGAGACACATTGCCGCCATAGCCCATCAGGGTGCCCTCCGTGCCATTGGCGTAAAACCGCTTGATATAGACGGCAAAGGTGTAGAGATCCGCCTCCTGCACGTCAACATCCTGGTAAATTTTGACAGAAGAATCTCCGGCAACGGCCGCATCCCAATAGACGGGAGCCATGCACCACACATTTCCCTTGCCCGTTCGGGACAGCGTATTGTCCACCGAATAGTCGATGCCCCAGCCGCCTGTGCCCTCAAACTTCCAGCCGACTCCCAGCTGGCTGAGTTCGTTGTAAAACTCAAATCCGCCGTCGATCAGCAGATCCTTTCCGGAAACGGTGATGTCGATGGTCCTGCTGTACTGTTCCCCCAGATATTCCGCTTCCACAACCAGCTGGGCGGTGCCCTGCGAGACGCCGTACAGATAGTGGGAGTCTCCTACGGAATAGAGCATCAGCACGGTGGGATCCGAGGAGGACGCGTGGTAGCTGTAGTCCTCGTCGGGAACCGGCGACCCGGCGGCATCCGTCAGCACAACGTAATAATTCTGGCTGCCGCCGACGCTCATCTCCTCCGACTCCAGAATGCAGTCGATACTCTCCTGCCCGCGCTCCTTGACAAGCACGGTGATCTCTGCACTGTAGGAGCCCCAGGTGGCAGTGATTCTGGTGGAGCCGGACGTCTTGCCCTGAAGGGTGCCGTCCGCGCCGATGGTCACGAGTTCCGGGTTTTCCACAGTGAAGGCGACCTCCGACAGATCCAGAGGATCCCGGTACTGCCAGGTGAACAGCCTGGCAACCTGTAGCCGGTTGCCGCTTTCCCCGATGAAGACATAGGGGCTGTCGGCCCAGAGTACGATACTGTTGGCAAAGGAGGCGTGTTCGGTGGCCCCCGTCACCTTGGTCAGGCTGCTGTTATCCAGGTTGTATCCGCCGCCCACGTTGCCGGATTGGCCCTGGGCACAGAGAAACAGCCTGGCACAGTCCACATTCCCCGTGTTGAAATAGACGGTATATCTGACCCACTGAGCGGTCAGATCCTGTGCCTGGATCCGGGTGTGGTAAACCGCAGAGTTGCCCGGGTCCTTCGCATTTGCAAAGCCCAGGTAGATTTCATTGTCGGGACAGGCGTCCCACCACTTCTTTATGTAGACGGAGAACTGGTAGGTGGTATTTTTCTCCACCTCCACATCCTGGTAAATGCCCGTATACATGTCCTCCGACAGGCCGTCTTCCCACTGGTAGGTGATCTTGGCGCACATGCTCTCCTGAATCCCGCCGTCGTTCTGGCCGTCATAGCCGCCCACCAGGGAACTCCACTTTCCCAACTGCAGCTGGGTGGTGTCTGCGGGGTTAATGGCCTGTTCAAAGTCGCTGTTGGCGAGAAGATTCCGGTCGTCTGTCACCAGCGGCAGCGTGTCGCCGATGACCACATCCCCGCTGGAGACGACCTCTTCCTTTGCCTCCCGGTCGTACACCAGGGACACCTCATCGATATAGAAGGCCCTGTAATCCATCCCGCCCTGGCCGGTACAGTAGAAATAGACCCGGATCTGATCCAAATTCCCCACGGTCAGCTCATATTCGTATTTCCGGAAGGAGGTGTCGAATGTATCCGCGGAAATGACATGATTTTCCACATTGGCCCACACATCGAACCCGTGGGGGTCCCGGTATCCGATGTTGAGTTCGTGCTTGTTGCTGTTGTCCACCCGCGCCCAGAAGGTGAGTTTATAGACGGAGTGGGGGCTGACCGCGACATCCTGATAGACGCCGGGGAAATCCCGGTCGGTACACAGCCCGTTATAGGAATAGCAGATTTTCAGGGACTGGCTGCCCTCCTGCTTGAACGCCTCAAAGGGTTCGCACCAGCACACATTGACCCAGCTGCCGGTTGTCACCTGCGTGTGGTCATAGCCGGGGGCGTCTCCCGCCACCAGGGCGGATTCAAAGCCGCCGTCCGCCAGCAGATTGCCGTTTCCTGCCGCACCATGGCTCACCATCCCGGATCCGAGCAAAACAGCCAGAACAGTCGTCAAACAGATCAGTTTTCGGATTTTTACTCTCATCTTTATTGCCCTCCGCTCTAGGAAACCGCTGCTGGGATGCCCCGTAAAGGGAGCCGCGGAGAAGAGCTCTGCCGCGGCTCCCCACAGGGGTTTCATCGTTTAATGGGACATTTTCCGCCTTTTGCCGGTCACAACCAGCGCGCCCAGACTGAGCACCGCCAGCAGCGCGGCCGCCACGGGGGCGGCGCCGTCCCCCGTATCGGGGTTTTCCTCAGCGGTCAGCTCGGCGTCGGTTTTGATCTCGTCGATAACAGCCTTGGCATCCGCAAGGGCCTGATTCACAGCGCGCACATCGGCGGCGGCGTCGATGGCCGCCTGTCCCGCAGCGATCGCCGCGGTCACCTCGGCCTGCTCGGCCTCGCGGTAATCATCCAGCGAGACGTAGCTCGAGAGAGCGGCTTTGGCCGCTTCCCTGGCGTCGGCAAGGGCCGCGGCGGTCGCCTCCACGTCCAGGGACAGATCCGCGTTGTCAATGTAGAAGCCGCGGAATTCTTCGGCGCCCTGGCCGGTGCAGTAGAAATACACCCGGATCTGGTCGAGATCGCCGGTCTTCAGCTGGACGGAGAACTTCTGGAAGTTGTCCGTCAGGTCGGTGACCTCCAGCGTGTGCTGCTCGATGTTGTTCCACACGTCGTCGCTGTTGGGGTCGCGGAAGCCCACATACAGCGGGGTACCTTCGCTGCCCACGCGCAGCGCCCAGAAGGAGAGGGTGTACACGCTGTTGGGCTCTACGGCAATGTCCTGATAGACACCGGGGGAGTCCTGGTCGGTGCACAGGCCGTTAAAGGAATAGCAGATTTTTAAGGAGTTGTTGCCGGAGATTTTCCAGTCGGCAACCGACTCCGCCCAGCACACGTTGACCCAGTTGCCGGTCGTTACCTGTGTGTGGTCAAAGCCCGGGGCGTCCCCTGCCACCAGGGCGGATTCAAATTCGCTGTTGGCAAGGAGGTTGGGCTGTTTGTCAACCTTCACCAGGGAGGCCTCATCCACATAAAACGCGCGGTAATCCGCTGCGCCCTGGCCGGTGCAGTAGAAATAGATCCGGATCAGATCCAGATCGCCGGTGTAGAATTCGTACTCGTAGGTGGCAAACTCGGTGCCGATCTCCGACTGTGTGACGGTGTAATTGTACAGATTGGCCCACACGTCATCGCCATTGGGGTTGCGGAAGCCCACGTTGAGCGCCTGCTTGTTCTCGTTGTCCACCCGGGCCTGGAAGGTGAGCCGGTAGGTCGTGTTCTTCTCCACCGCCACGTCCTGATAGACACCGGGGGAGTTCTGGTCGGTGCACAGTCCATTGAAGGAATAGCAGATTTTCAGGGAGCTGTTCCCCTCTGCTTTGATGTCGGTAAAGGGCTCGCACCAGCATACATTGACCCAGCTGCCGGTTGTCACCTGCGTGTGGTCAAAGCCGGGGGCGTCCCCCGCCACCAGGGCGGATTCAAAGCCGCCGTCCGCCAGCAGGTTGTCCTCCTCTCCGGGATCGGGGGTTTCCTCAGCGGTCAGCTCGGCGTCGGTCTTGATCTCATCGATAACAGCCTTGGCGTCCGCAAGGGCCTGATTCACCGCCTCCACATCGGCGGCAGCGTCGATGGCCGCCTGCCCCGCAGCAATCGCCGCGGTCACCTCAGCCTGCTCGGCCTCGCGGTAGTCGTCCAGCGAGACATAGCCCGAGAGGGCGGCCTTGGCCGTTTCCTTGGCGTTGAAAAGCCCCGCGTCGGTCAGCTCGGCGTCGGTTTTGATCTCGTCGATAACAGCCTTGGCATCCGCAAGGGCCTGATTCACAGCGCGCACATCGGCGGCGGCGTCGATGGCCGCCTGTCCCGCAGCGATCGCCGCGGTCACCTCGGCCTGCTCGGCCTCGCGGTAATCATCCAGCGAGACGTAGCTCGAGAGAGCGGCTTTGGCCGCTTCCCTGGCGTCGGCAAGGGCCGCGGCGGTCGCCTCCACGTCCAGGGACAGATCCGCGTTGTCAATGTAGAAGCCGCGGAATTCTTCGGCGCCCTGGCCGGTGCAGTAGAAATACACCCGGATCTGGTCGAGATCGCCGGTCTTCAGCTGGACGGAGAACTTCTGGAAGTTGTCCGTCAGGTCGGTGACCTCCAGCGTGTGCTGCTCGATGTTGTTCCACACGTCGTCGCTGTTGGGGTCGCGGAAGCCCACATACAGCGGGGTACCTTCGCTGCCCACGCGCAGCGCCCAGAAGGAGAGGGTGTACACGCTGTTGGGCTCTACGGCAATGTCCTGATAGACACCGGGGGAGTCCTGGTCGGTGCACAGGCCGTTAAAGGAATAGCAGATTTTTAAGGAGTTGTTGCCGGAGATTTTCCAGTCGGCAACCGACTCCGCCCAGCACACGTTGACCCAGTTGCCGGTCGTTACCTGTGTGTGGTCAAAGCCCGGGGCGTCCCCTGCCACCAGGGCGGATTCAAATTCGCTGTTGGCAAGGAGGTTGGGCTGTTTGTCAACCTTCACCAGGGAGGCCTCATCCACATAAAACGCGCGGTAATCCGCTGCGCCCTGGCCGGTGCAGTAGAAATAGATCCGGATCAGATCCAGATCGCCGGTGTAGAATTCGTACTCGTAGGTGGCAAACTCGGTGCCGATCTCCGACTGTGTGACGGTGTAATTGTACAGATTGGCCCACACGTCATCGCCATTGGGGTTGCGGAAGCCCACGTTGAGCGCCTGCTTGTTCTCGTTGTCCACCCGGGCCTGGAAGGTGAGCCGGTAGGTCGTGTTCTTCTCCACCGCCACGTCCTGATAGACACCGGGGGAGTTCTGGTCGGTGCACAGTCCATTGAAGGAATAGCAGATTTTCAGGGAGCTGTTCCCCTCTGCTTTGATGTCGGTAAAGGGCTCGCACCAGCATACATTGACCCAGCTGCCGGTTGTCACCTGCGTGTGGTCAAAGCCGGGGGCGTCCCCCGCCACCAGGGCGGATTCAAAGCCGCCGTCCGCCAGCAGGTTGTCTCCCTCCGCATAGGTGACAGGCACAGTTGCCAGCATTGCCGTGCCGAGGACAAATGCCATCAGGAGAGCCAGACGGGATCGCCATTTCTTTGCTTTCATAACCATTCTCCTCTACTGAATTATTTTGGGGGATTGTCCCGATCCCAACAGAATCCAACATACAGCGGGCAAAGGGCGGACGTCAGCGCTCAAAGCGCTCTGTCACCGCCGGCAACGAAGGGAATTCTCCGTGAGGTTCCCGTTGATACCAGAAGGCGACAGATCGGACATCCTCAGAGAGATGTTTGTATTTTGTGTGGTCACGGCGCCAGCCGATGGTATCCACCGTCACCCGCAGATCCTGAGAAAAGCCGATACAATCACAGATGTGGAACCGATACATTTCGATTTTTTTGGGAGAGCAGGGATCCTGAGACGACACCATGGGCAGTCCTAGGAAGGGGGAGTGGAATTCCCGCTCCTCATCTCCCAAAACGCCGTAGCCGCCGAAGTTCCAGGCGCCGCCAAAATAATCCTCGGTGCCGTTATCGCACAGGGTGGGATAGGTCGTGTCCCCGTCAATATAGAACTTCACTTCCCCCTCGCCCCACCAGCCGCCGTTCAGGTTCGTCCACATGAGATAGGTCCCCACATACACACCGCAACCTTTGACGCCGTCCAGAATGGTGTGGACAGGGGACGCCTCCTGTGTCAGGCTCTGGCGGTACTGCGCATGGAAATAGGCGGCATCCTCCGGCACCGGCTCCACATGATACAGCACCTTGTAGGCCAGGATCTGAGCAGGGGTATCCCCCTGATTCTCCACCTCTATACGGGCGGCCTTTCTGTAGGGCATGGACCAATAGCAGTTCATACCCCGGTGGGGCGCCACCGTGACAGGCAGGGAGTAAACGTTGTGGGGCCTCGAGTCAATGCCCATGCAGAAAAAGGCCCCCAGCGGGCATTCGACAGAGGGAGTCTCTTCGTTGTCCCAATAGATCCGCAGGACAAGCTCTGAAAAACGCTCTTTGTCAGAGGCGAAGAAAATCTGATCAATGCAGCCGCTTCCCTGAATGTCTGCAATCACGACGTGTTGGTGGGGCTCCACTCGGATAAAGGGCCTGACCTTCCATCCCTTCCCCAGGGAATATTTGCTCCAATACAGAGCGGGGTCCTCCGGATTCGGGACGGCCATACAGGCTTTCCCCTTTTCGCCTGTAGGATTTTCCGCCGTGACCATTCTGGTCACAACGCCGGCCCTATACGCAAGATCTCTTAACATATGGCATCTCCTCCTCTGTCAAATGGAATGGTTTACTGCGGACAAAACAAGTTTCTGCCTGTACCTGCACCGGATGAAAATGGCTTTATAGGAAATCTTTTCTCCCATCCCTCAAAAATGAAACGTTTCATTTTTGTCCTATAGATACCCCTGACACTTGCGAATCCTGTTTTTAGTTTTTTCTGGCAATCGTTTTGTTCACCACAAAATTACAGGGAAGGGTATTCACACGATAGTCGCAATCGTGCTGTTTAATCAATTCCATAATCCGCTCGATACACACCTGCGCAATCTGGTTGACGGGCTGATCCACAATGCTCAGCTTCGGACGGAACAAACTGGTAAACATCATGTCGTCAAAGCCCAGCAGCGACAACTGACGCGGCACCGAGATCCGCAGCTCGTTGACGGCGAAAATCATGCCGTAGGTGTTGGGAAACGTACAGGCAAACATCGCTGTGCAGCGTTTTTCCTGCAATATGCCTTTGATTGTCCGGTAAGCGATATCCGTGTTTTCCTCAATGCGGTAGCAAAGGGAGGGATCCGCGACCAAGCCCCGTTCTTCAAAGGCCTCGCGATATCCACACACCCGTTCATCGGATGTGTAGACTCCCTCCGGGGCACTGACAATGGCGATTTCTCTGTGCCCGCAGTCGAGCAAATAGCCAACGCTCCTGCGCGAAACCTGCCGATTGTCCACGATCACGAACTCACAGTTCAGGCCTTCGATATACTGATCCAGAAAAACCACCGGAATGGGGATATCCTTGAGAATGTCCTCGTAATACGCCTTGCCACTGGAGACCGGTACAACCACAAGGGCATCCACACGCATGGTAATAAACCAGCCAATACTCTCCTTCTCCTTTTGTGGGTCGCGCCGGGATTCCCTCACCGTAACCGCATAGCCATATTTCCGAGAGATCTCCTCCAGCTTGGAGGCAATTCGGGCATAAAACAAATTGTCAAACTCGGGGAGCAGAACGCCGATGCTTTTCGTCTGTCCGGAGACAAAGCCCCGTGCGTACTCGTCGACAGAATAATCCAGATCGTGGATGGCCTGCTTAATTATCTTTCGGTTGCTTTCCCGCAGGGAACCGCCATTCAGATATTTGGAAATAGTGCCCAGTGACAGCCCTGTCACCCTGCTAATATCCTTGATTGTTGCCTTCTTCATATCACGATGATCCTTCTTCCGGGCGGCTGTTCATCCCCGTTTTCCCCAAATATCTAAATTATGAAATGTTTCATTTTCAGTATTATGCTAACACACACCTGTTTTTGTGTCAATAGCTTTCAAAAAGTTTGTCAGTTTTTAATATATTCCTTGCTTCATAATTGTGGTGTTTTACCTTTGCCTTGAGACGGCTCTACCATGTCCAATTGCAATCTTTTGGGGTTTGTCTTCTATAATTATGTAATTAAGTATTGCCTCTATTCGTTTCGGGAACATAGAAACGATCGACTACAAAATAGAATTGGTTTTTGTTTGAAAAAATTAAAAATACCTCTTGACAACGATCCAACAGGCGTGCTAAAATAATCGAGCTGTCTAAAAGGAGCTGGTTAACCCCTTCTTTACAGGGCGGCAGAGGACCTTGAGAATTAAACAACGTGTGAGGAAGCGAAACCCGTTAATTTAGGG
>DXWE01000119.1 GCA_019417045.1 Oscillospiraceae bacterium | reverse complement strand
CCTGCTCGGCTGCGCGCCGCAGGCGGTGACCGTGACGCCGATGGGCAGCGCGGTGGGGAACCCGTCCTCGCCCGCGTTTTACGTCCCGCTGATCGTGCTGGCGGCGACGCTGGGGGCGACGCTGGGAGGACGGTGGATCCAGTCGCGGCGGGATCCGCAGCCGAATGATTGATACAGGTCGGCTTGCTGCGCCGGGTGCGGCCGGCAGACGGGACGGACGTGCGCCGGCCGGCAGCGGCCGCCGGTGCGGGAAAGGGGAGACGGAGGATGTCGCAAAAGCTCTCACTGCGGGCGCAGCAGCCCCACACCAAACACGACAGTACCGGCGCGCTCGGCACGGCGATCCGCATCGGCGTCATCGCGCTGTGTATCCTCGCGCAGCTGGCGCTGCTGCTCGCGCTGACCTTTTTGCTGAGCAAATACGCGGTGCTCCTCTATGGGGCGCTCGCGGTGGTCAGCATGCTGACCCTGTTCAAGCTGGTCAACCGCCACGGCAGCTCGGCGTTCCGGCTCGCGTGGGTGGTGATCCTGCTGGTGCTGCCGATCCTCGGCGTGCTGCTCTATTTCGCGTGGGGGCGGGTGGACTTCAACCGCCTGGAGCGCGGCACGCTGAACCGGGCGTTCGACAGGGGCTTTTCGCTGCTGCCGGAAAATGCGGACACGCTCGAGGCGTTTTCGGCGGCCTATCCGGAGCAGGCGGGGATCGTCCGCCTGCTCCGGAGCAACCGCTACCCGGTCTATGACGGGACGAGCGCGACCTATTTCCCGAGCGGCGAGGCGTTTTTTGAGCGGCTGATCGAGGACCTCGAAAGCGCGCGGCAGTTCATCTTCATCGAGTTCTTCATCGTCGGCACCGGCCAGCTGTGGGATCGGGTGCACGCGCTGCTGCGCCGCAAGATGGAAGAGGGGGTGGAGGTGCGGCTGCTCTACGACGACGTGGGCTGCTTTTTCAAAATCCCGGACAAGTATGACCACGTGCTGCGCAAAGAGGGGTTCAAGGTGTGCGTGTTCAACCCCGCGCACCGGTTTATCGCGAGCCTCTATCTCAACTACCGCAACCACCAGAAGATTGTGATCGTGGACGGCAAGGTCGGCTATACGGGCGGGATCAACCTCGCGGACGAATATATCAACGTCGGGTCCAAGCTCGGCCACTGGAAGGACGTGGGCGCGCGGTTTGAGGGGCTCGCCGTGCGCAGCCTGTCGGTGACGTTTTTGCAGATGTGGAATGTCGCGAACCACACCCCCGACCGGGAGGACGCCGGGTATCTGCGGGAGGAGCGGGTCGAAGGGGCGGGGTACTACCAGCCGTACGCGGACGGGCCGGCGAACGACCCGCGCAATCCCGCGCTCGACCTGTTTTACGAGGCGGCGGGCGGCGCGCGGCAGTATCTGTGGATCACCACCCCGTATCTCGCGATCGACCAGGAACTGCTGGCGAGCTTCTGCCGGGCGGCGCGCAGCGGGGTGGACGTGCGCATCGTCACCCCCGCGGTGTGCGACCACTTCTATGTGGGGCTCGTCAACCGGCACAACTACCGCTATCTCGTGCAAAACGGGGTGAAGATCTACGAGTACACCCCCGGGTTCATCCATGCAAAGCTGATGGTGTGGGACGATGTGTGCGCCACGGTCGGCACGGTGAACCTCGATTTCCGCAGCCTGTACCTCCACTATGAAAACGGGGTGTTCACCTGCGGGTCGCCGCTCGTGTCCGACATCCGGGAGGACATCGCGCAGACGATCGCGCGCTCCCGCGAGATCACGATGGAGGAGCTGGAGCAGCAGCCGCTGTGGAAACGGCTGCTCGGCGCGCTGTTCAACCTGTTCTCCCCGCTGATGTGAGTCTGTTCCCATGGCGGCTATTCTGAATAAAGAGAGGGGTTTCCCGTGCAGCATCTGGTCAGGGACAAGTCGTTTTATAAGCTCGTGTTCGGCATCGCGATCCCGATCGCGTTTCAAAATCTGATCACCCTCGCGACCAGCATGATGGACACGGTCATGCTCGGCCGGGCGGACGACACGGGCGTGTTTTTGTCCGCATCGTCCCTTGCGAACCAGCCGTTTTTCATCCTGTCGCTGATCGGGTTCGGACTGGCAGGGGCGGGCACGGTGCTCGCCGCGCAGTACTGGGGCAAGCGGGACATGGCCCCGATCCGCGCGATCTTCGCGATGGTGCTGAAAGCGGCGTTTGTGCTCTCCTGCATTATGGCCTCGCTCGTGCTGTTTTTGCCCGAGTGGGTGATGGGGCTGTATTCCAGCAGCCCCGCGATCATCGCCGCCGGCGCCGACTATCTGCGCATTCTCGGGTTCGCCTACCTCACCTTCGGGCTGAGCAACACGATGGTGTGCCTGCTGCGCAGCGTCGAGCGGGTGAAGATCTCGGTGGTGGTCAACTCGGTGTCGTTTTGCACCAACGTGTTTTTGAACTGGGTGCTGATCTTCGGCAACCTCGGCGCGCCCGCGCTCGGGATCCGCGGCGCCGCGATCGCGACGCTCGTCGCCCGGCTGCTCGAGTTTTTCATCACCTTTTTCTATGTGTTTGTCATCGACAGGCGGCTGTGCTTCCGGCCGCGGCACCTGCTGCTGTTCGACAGAACGCTGGCGAAGGATCTGCTGCGCCACGGCACCCCGGTGCTGGTCAACGAGGTGATGTGGTCGCTCGGCACCACGCTGCAGGCGGCGATCCTCGGGCATATCACCTACTCGGCGGGCGACCCGGTCGGCGCCAACACGATCGCGAGCATGGTGCAGCAGCTGTCCACCGTCATCATCTTCGGGGTGGCGAACGCCACCGCGGTGGTGGTCGGCAAGGCGATCGGGGAGGGAAAGCTCGAGGAGGCGCGCCGGCGTGCCTACACGCTGACCTATCTGAGCGTCGGGATCGGCGTGCTCGCGTGCGGGGTGATCCTGCTCGCCAACCGCGCGGTGGTGAACATCTACGACATCCCCGAGGCGACCAAGGAGCTCGCCCGGCAGTTGATGGTGGTGGTCGCGGTGGTCACCTTCTTCGTGTCCCTCAGCTCGGTGAGCATTATGGGCACGCTGCGCGGCGCCGGGGACACCCGGTTCTGCCTGACGGCCGAGATGGTCTGCCTGTGGCTGGTGGCGCTGCCGCTCGCCGCGCTCGCCGCGTTCGCGCTGCACTGGCCGGTGCCGCTCGTGCTCGTGTGCATGAAGATCGACGAGCCGCTCAAGGCCCTGATCTGCCTGATCCGCCTGCGCGGACGGAAATGGCTGAACACCCTCACCCGCAGCTTTGAGGGGGCGGGGACAGGGAGCCCGGAGGCCGGTTTGGAAAAATAGAGGTAAAATTTTGCGTTGACCGGGTGACAAACCGGGGAAAATGCGGTATACTGGAGACAACCGGGCGGGTTGTCTCCTTTTTTCTGTAGTGTTGCTGCCGGGCGCGGCACAAGTTTGGCGGCGCGGCGGCATATACATAGGGGAGAGAGAAACGGCGACCGGCGATCCCCCGTACAGCCGGCGGGATTTCCATTTCGATTCATTTTTATGTTAGGAGGAACGACTATGGCAACATGTAACAGATGTGGCGCGCAAATCCCGGAGGGCGCGGCGTTTTGCGCCGCGTGCGGTGCGCCGGCGGCGACTTCCGCCGGACCGGCCGCGGCTCCGCAGACCCCTCCGCAGCAGACCCCGCCGCCATACGGCGCGGCGGTGCCGCCGCCTGCCGGGTCCTATGCGCCGCCCGCCGAGCCGGTGTTTGACCCGCGGGATGTGCAGGAGAACAAGGCGATGGGCGTGCTCGCGTATCTTGGCTTCCTGGTGCTCGTGCCGCTGCTGGCCGCGAAGAAGTCCCCCTTTGCCCGGTTCCATACCAACCAGGGACTGGTGCTGTTCATCGCGGAGCTGGCGGTGTCCATTGTGCTGGGGATCCTCAGCACGGTGCTGGGATTCTTCTGGATCGGCTGGCTGGTGCGGATCCTGCAGGCGGTGTGTACCATCGTCTTCCTGGTGTTCTCGATCCTCGGGATTGTGAACGCCGCAAACGGCCGGGGCAAGGAACTGCCTCTCATCGGCCATATCCGGTTGGTCAACTGACAGGCGACAGCTTTTCAAAAACGGCACATCCCCCTAGGGATGTGCCGTTTTGGCATCCTATTGGTTTTGGTATCCTGTTATCAGGTACGGCTGTGATGGTTTTCCAGCACTTCGTTGCGTTCGCGGAAGAGCAGGGACACACACCACACGGCCGCCAGAGCTACGACGGTATAGATGATCCGGGCCACAATGCCGCCCTGACCGCCGCCGATCCACGCGACGATATCAAACTGGAAGAGACCGATGCTGCCCCAGTTGAGCCCGCCGATGATGGTGAGAATCAATGCGATTCTATCGAGCATAGCTATTCCTCCTATCCATAGTAATGCAGGAATAGTATGCCCGGCGCCAGGCGCGCTATACCGGGATTGCCAACACTTTCTGCTTTTGGGCACAGTTTCCGGTCAACCCAGAATTTTCCGATAATAGTCCTCTTCCAGGATCAGCCGGGAGATCGAGAACTTCTCCCGCACGACCGACTTCACCGTATCCACATACCCGTCCGGCACGGTGACGCCGGGGGCGGCGGTGAACTCGCCGGTGTTCGCGTTGTAGCGGCCGTAAGAGGTGATCCAGCTGTAGGTGTTGAAGATGACGAGCGGCTCGGCGGTCGAGAGGAGATCCGTGCCCATCATCAGCCGGGAATCATACTCGACCCCCATCAGGTTCGACAGGGTGGGCAGGATGTCCATGCTGCACGCCACCTTGTCCACCACCACCGGCTCCTCCATGCTGCCGCACCACAGCAAAAACGAGTTCTCATAGCGCTCGAATTCGGTGTCCACCGTGTGCCCGGCCATCTCGTCCAGCCCGTTCTGGTCGTCCAGGCCGTACGGGTAGTGGTCGGCGCTCATCGCGATCACCGTGTCGTCCGCAATCCCGGCCTTCTCGAGCTCGTCGAGCAGATAGCCGATCGCCTTATCGAGTTCGAGATTGGCCGCGAGATACGCCTTCACCGTCTCGGAATACGGCAGGTTCTCCACCGCGTCCCGGTTCCAGTTGGACATCGTGTTGCCCATCCAGCTGTAATTCGCGTGGCCGCTCACGGTCATGTAATACACGTGGAACGGCTGCTTGTCGATATACGTCGGCAGCGTCGCCTGCATCATCTCGAGATCCGAGTTCGGCCACACGTCGTGCTCGAGCTGCAGCCCGTACGACTCGCTCTCCAC
>DXWE01000118.1:4504-5240 GCA_019417045.1 Oscillospiraceae bacterium | reverse complement strand
CGTCAGAGGCGCGGGAGCCGGCAGAATGTGCGGACATGCGGCAGCGCGCGGGATGTGACGGACGGCCCCAAAGCGCGAGCCTGGCAGAGCACGCAGGTCCGGCCGAGGGTGTTGGGAGCCGCCGGGCTCCAAAGAGAAAAGGGCGTCAAAAAAGGGGCCGCCGGCATGATGCCGGCGGCCCTCCTGGCCGTTTTTGCCCCCCTTTTGCCTCCTTTTGCCCCCGGTGTGTTCCAAAAATCGCGAAATCCGCAGAGCCCGGCCGGTTTTTTTCAAAAAACGCTTGCATTTTTTTGCAGGATCTGGTAGACTAAGCGTTGTTGCTTTTAAAAAGCACCCTTGTAGTTTCCGCAAAGGAGGTACAGAAAACAAGATGGCGAAATGTGATATCTGCGGAAAATGCGTGTCCTTCGGCATTCAGGTCTCCCACTCGCACCGGCGTTCCAACCGCACCTGGAAACCCAACATCAAGCGTGTCAAGGCGATTGTGAACGGGTCTCCGAAGCGGATCTATGCCTGCTCGCGCTGCCTGCGCTCCGGCAAAGTGACCCGCGCGGTGTAATCATCCGTATACGTAGGGAAGTCCCGACAGCGGTTTGCCGCTGTTGGGATTTTTGCTAAGCGGGCGGGTTCGCCCGGCGACAAGCAGAAGGAGGAAACCCCCGATGGAGGGTACAAACGGCTATTTCAACCGCGCCAATCTCACCATGCTGACCGATTTTTATGAGCTGACGATGGG
>DXWE01000118.1:3959-4494 GCA_019417045.1 Oscillospiraceae bacterium | reverse complement strand
GACCAGATCGTCTATTTCGACATGTTCTACCGCCGCAACCCCGACGGCGGCGGGTTTGCCCTGATGGCCGGCGTCGAACAGCTGGTGGACTATCTGCAAAACCTCTCCTTTTCCGATGAGGACATCGCCTATCTGCGCTCCAAGGGGCTGTTCAGCGAGGCGTTTTTGCAGTATCTGCGCACCTTCCGCTTCGCCTGCGACGTGTGGGCGGTGCCGGAGGGCACCCCCATCTTCCCGCACGAGCCGATCGTGACGGTGCGCGGCCCGATGGTGCAGGCCCAGCTCATCGAGACGATGATTTTGCTCACCATCAACCACCAGTCGCTCATCGCGACCAAGGCGAACCGGCTGTGCCGCGCGGCCGAGGGCCGGGCGGTGATGGAGTTCGGCTCCCGCCGTGCGCAGGGCTACGACGGCGCGGTCTACGGCGCGCGCGCGGCCTACATCGGCGGGTGCTGCGGCACCGCGTGCGCGCTCGCCGACCGGGAGTTCGGCATCCCGGCGCTCGGCACCATGGCGCACAGCTGGGTGCAGC
>DXWE01000118.1:0-3949 GCA_019417045.1 Oscillospiraceae bacterium | reverse complement strand
CGAGCTGGACGCGTTCAAAGCCTATGCCCGGCAGTACCCCGACGCCTGCACCCTGCTGGTCGACACCTACAGCGTGCTCAAATCCGGCGTGCCGAACGCCATCCGCGCGTTCAACGAGGAGCTGCTCCCCCGCGGCTGCCGGCCGAAGGGCATCCGCATCGACTCGGGCGACATCACCTATCTGAGCAAAAAGGCCCGCAAGATGCTGGACGAGGCGGGGTATCCCGACTGCAAGATCACCGCGTCCAACTCGCTGGACGAATATATCATCCGCGACATGATCCGCCAGGGCGCCCAGATCGACAGCTTCGGGGTGGGCGAACGGCTGATTACGGCGGCGAGCGACCCGGTGTTCGGCGGGGTGTACAAGCTCTCTGCGGTGGAGCGGGACGGGCAGATCCTCCCGAAGATCAAGATCAGCGAAAACGTCTCCAAGATCACCAACCCCGACTTCAAAAAGCTGTGGCGGCTATATGACCGCGACACCGGCAAGGCGATCGCCGACGTCATCACCCTGCATGCCGAGACGATCGACGACACGAAGCCCTATGAGATCTTCGATCCGGAACACATCTGGAAGCGGAAGCTGGTGGAGAATTTCCGGGCGGTGCCGTTGCAGCAGCAGCTCTTCTGTAAAGGGGAATGCCTATACAAGCCGCGCACCGCGCAGGAGATCAAGCGCTACTGCGAGCAGCAGGTGGCGACCCTGTGGGACGAGGTGCTGCGGTTTGAAAACCCGCACCATTACTACGTTGACCTCTCGCAGCGGCTGTGGAACGAGAAGCAGCAGCTGCTCTCGCAGGCGGGTCGGTGACTATATGTAAAGCAAAAGGCCTTTCCGGTTGGAAAGGCCTTTTTCCTGCTTGAAAAGCAATATTCGGACGGCGGAATGCATAAGATAGACTATCAGACTGCAAGGAGGCTGTCCGCATGACAACCGTCGTTATCTCCCGCAAAAAGCTGAACCTGAAAGCGCTCGTCTTCTTTCTCGCCCTCACGCTCGGGCTCGGGTTCCTGTCCGGGCTGATCGGGGATTTCTCGAGCTATGACACCTTTGTCAAGCCGCCCTTCAGCCCGCCCGGCTGGCTGTTTCCGATCGCCTGGGGGATTTTGTATGTCCTGATGGCCATAGCGGCGTATCTCGTGTGGATCACGAGCGAGACAGAGCGCGCGCTCGCGCTGCGGTGGTACCTGGTGCAGCTGCTGGTGAACGTGCTGTGGCCGCTGATCTTCTTCCGTCTGGAGTGGCGGCTGTTCGCCTTTTTCTGGCTGCTGCTGCTCATCGCGCTGGTCTCGCTGACGATGGTGGGGTTCCGCTACATTTCCAAAGCGGCGTACTGGCTGCTCGTCCCCTATCTGCTGTGGACGCTGTACGCGGCATACCTCAACCTCGGCATCTATCTACTGAATGTCTAAATGCGCCTTGCGCAGCGCCGCCTGAAGCGGTACATACAGCAGCACCGCGACAAAGATGGAGAACGAGCCGTTGATAAAGGTCGCGGGGATCGCGAGCAGGGTCTGCGTCACGGCGGCCGAGAACTCCATGCCCAGCAGCAGGTTGGAGACCACCTTCCACAAAAACTCGCCCGACACGTTCCACGCGATACCGACCGTACAGCCGAGGATCGCCCACAGCACCGTGCGGCTGAGCTTTTTCGTGCGCCACGACACGCACAGCACCACGGCCAGCGCCGTGCCGACGACCAGCATAAAGACGCTGGCGAGCAGTGCGGCGGCGGCGTCCGGCCGCGCCAGATACCCCCACAGGGACAAGGCGCCCCCGAGCAAAAACAGCGCGCACGCCACCGCCAGGCCGGTGTGCGCGCTGCGCTCCGGGTGGCGGCGGCCATAGCGGAAGATCAGGCCGGTGAACAGGCCGATCCCGAATTTCAGCATCAGCGTGGTCGGCAGGGACGAGGGATAGTAGATCAGATCGAACAGCCCCATGCCGATCGAGCCGGACAGCCCGCCATACACCCCGCCGAGCAGCAGTGCCGCGAGCAGTGTCACGGCGTTGCCGACATGTACGAACTGGCCGGCGATCGGGATCTTGAAAAACAGGGCCACAAACGACAGCGCCGCAAACAGGCCCGTCAGCGTCAGGCAGAACAGCATTCTGCCGGAACGGGAACCGGACATGAGACCATCTCCTCTTCGCAAAACCGGTTTTCAAAACCGGGATTCCAAACGTCTCTATCTTACGCCTCCCACCGGCAAAAATCAAGCGCCTGTAACCTTTCTGGGAAAGTGTATCAATTTTTTAGTAAATCCTTCACAACTTGGACATGAATTCCCCGGGCACGTGTGGTACACTATGTGCAGACAGACGAAAGGAGGCAGAGAGTTGAATCCAGAGGACAACGTTCTTGTATTTGTGACCGCTCAACCCAGCTGTTACCGTCTCATCCAGGCGGGTGCCGCCATCGCCGAGACGTATCATATGCCGCTGAAAGTCGTGACCATCCAGCCGCCGGGCCCCCTCTCCAAGCACGCCGCAGACAATTTGCAGGTGCTCTACAACATCTCCGGCAAGCTCGGCGCCGAGATGACGATTCTCTTCAATGAAAACCCCGCGCTCACCGCCGCGGTGCACGCCCACCAGACGGGCGCCAAGCACATCGTCAGCGGGTCGCCGGGCGGCCAGAGCCAGCTCTTTATCGAGGCCGTACGGCAGCTCGTCCCGGAGATCCCGTGGACGGTGGTGGACGACCAGCAACAGGCGGTGACCTTCCCCCCGCTCGCGGTGGTGGGCACCTGAGACAGACTTTCCTCCTTCCCCTTTTTTCCATAGACCGCCGGACGCTTTCTGCACAAGTTGCGGGAAGCGTCCGGCGCTTTTTTTGGAGGGTCTCCTATTTACAGAGTTTTCCGCCCCGGTGTATAATAAAGGATGGCATATACTAGCAGAAGCGGACGTGCGCTGTGTAAAGGAAGTGACGGTTTGTCCTGGTCCAAGCTGACGGTTCACCTCAAACCCTATCTGAAATACTGTATCGCCGGGCCTCTGTTCAAGCTGATGGAGGCCATTCTGGAGCTCTATCTGCCGCTGATGATGGCGGACGTCATCGATCACGGCGTGCTGACCGGCGACACGGCCTATGTGCTCCACCAGGGGCTGCTCATGCTCGGCATTGTGACAATCGGGCTCGGGTGCGCGCTCGTATGCCAGTACGTCGCGTCGATCACCTCCCAGGGGTTCGGCACCGAGCTGCGCAATGAGCTGTTCTCCCACATCGGCTCCCTCTCGTATGCGGAGCTGGACAAATTCGGCACCCCCTCCCTCATCAACCGGGTGACGAGCGACGTCAACCAGCTGCAAAACGCGGTCGCCATGCTCATCCGGCTGGTGATCCGCGCGCCGTTCCTCTGCATTGGCGGGATCGTGATGGCGATGACGATCGACTGGCAGCTCTCGCTCGTCATCCTGGTGCTCATCCCGGTACTCGTGCTCATCATCATCGCGGTGATGCGGCTGACCGTCCCGCTGCAGCGGCTGATGCAGCAGAAGCTTGACAAGCTCGCCCGCGTGCTGCGGGAAAACCTCTCGGGGATCCGGGTGATCCGCGCGTTCACCCGCACAAAGCCCGAGCAGGAGCGGTTTGCCAATGCCACCGCCGAGCACACCCGCGCCGCGATCCGCGCCGGCCGCATGTCCACCCTCCTGAACCCCGTCACCCAGCTGATCATGAACATCCGGATCCTCTTCATCGTGTGGTTTGGCGGGTTTAGGGTGGAGGCGGGCCGCGTGACCACCGGCGAGATCGTCGCGCTGATCAACTACGTCAACCAGATCCTGCTCGCGCTGACCGTGGTGGCGAACCTCGTGGTGCTCTATACGAAGTCCTACGCCTCCGCCGGGCGGGTGCTGGAGGTGCTCGACACCGCCTCCTCCATCCAAAGCCCGGACAGCGTGCCCGCGGCGGTGGACACGCCCGAGGCGGTGCGGTTT
>DXWE01000117.1:1446-5255 GCA_019417045.1 Oscillospiraceae bacterium | reverse complement strand
GTATACACGACGCCGGGGCGCCGGTCAAGAGGGCGGGAAAAAGCGGCGGGCTTTTGCCCGCCGCCTGGAGAGGGAGCCCTGTCATTCGGCCAGGACCGCCGCTTGCAACGCCAGCCGCGCGTCGCTGCTGTTGACCAGGCCGTTTTCATCCATATCCGCCTGCAGCCGCTGCTCCGCCTCGAGCCGGACCGACTCCACCGTATACTGCAGCATCATCCGGGCATCGGTGCTGTTGACCAGGCCGTCCTGATCGACGTCGCCCGAGTATTCGCCCGTCAGCTGCTCCCGATCGACATAGTCGAGGTCATATCTGCTGGCCAACAGGGAGTAGCTGCGCCCATTGCCCACCACGATCATCCCGCTGTGCGCCGGTAACGCATACGAGTCAAACTCGATCTCCTCGATCGTGGCTGCCGGCAGATCCAGCCGGCCCAGGCCGGTACAGCCGTCAAACGCATAGCTCCCGACCCGCTCCACCGAAGCGGGTATGGTCATCCGGGTGAGGCCCGAACAACCGTCAAACGCCCGTTCCTTGATCTCCAGCAACCCTTCGGGAAGCAGGACCTGCTTCAGCTTCCGACAGTTCTGGAAGGCGTTTTCCCCAATACTCGACACGGTGTCGGGCAGTGTAAGAACGCCCGACTTGCCACCCCCGCACGCCAGCACCTGTGTCCGATAGGCGTTGTACAGCACACCGTCCTCCGACGCGAACCGCGGGTTGCCCGGCGCCACTTCGATCTCCCTGAGCGCCGTACAGTCGCGAAACGCTTTTTCCGAGAGGCTCTCGAGCGTGGCGGGCAGGGACACCCGCTGCAGCGACGCACACTGGAAAAAGACGTTGTCCCCCACCTCGGCGACCCCCTCCTCCAGCACGACCTCCCGCAGGCCCTCACAAAAGCTGAAAGCCGAACCCTTCACGGTGCGGATGTGGCCGGGGACGGTCACGACCTCCAGGGAGTGGCACCAGGAAAACACACTGCCCTCCAACACGGTCATACGGGGAGAGAGCGTGACGCTCTCAAGGCTCGTGCAATCGGAAAACGCGTATTCTCCCACCGTCTCCACTGTCTCCGGCAGCATGACGGAGGTCAGGTGGACGCACCCGCTAAACGCGCGGCTCTCCACGGCGGTCGTGCCGTCCGGCACCCGCAGCTCACCGCTTTTGCCTCCCGGGCAGAGCTGCAAAACCGTGCCGTCTTTGGAATACAGCATGCCGTCGATCGACTGGTGCCAGGGATTATTGGCATCCACCCGGATCTCCCTCAGTTCCTCGCAGTACATAAACGCCCCGTTGTGCACCCGCGTGCCCGCCGGGATGGTCACGCTCTCCATCCGGCAGCTGGCAAAGGCGCTTGAGGGCACCTCGGTCAGGCCGGCCGGCAGGTTCACCTCCCGCAGAATACAGCCCCCGAAAGCCAGATCCCCCAGGTGGACGAGTGTGGACGGCAGGGGCGCCTCCTGCAGTGTTATACAGCTTTCAAATGCACTCGTCCCGATCTCTGTCAGCCCTTCCGGCAGCCCCACCCGCGTCAGGGCCCTGCAGTTGTTGAACGCGCTCTCACAGATCCGGGTCACGCCGGCGGGAATGTCCACTTCCCTCAGCTGTTGGCATTCGGCGAACGCCGCGATCGAAATTTCCGTCAAATTTTTCGACAGGCGCACGCTCTCCAGATTGCCGCACAGCCAAAACGCCCGGATGTCCATCGCCCGCACCGAGTCCGGCAGCCAGACACTCGTTATGGTTTTGTTTCTGCTGAAAGCCGATTCAGCGATTTCAGTCACGCCGTCGGGGATCCGGACATCCGTCGCCGTACCGGTGTACCCCACCAGCACGCCGTTTTCGATCTGGAATTCCTCCTGCGCCGCCGCAGGGAGCAGGCCGCACGACAGCAGCAGGCAGAGAGCCAACCCCATCGCCAGGAACCGCTTTTTCATCTGTATCCCTCCTTTTATAATAAGCCGGTCAGGAGACCGCCGCTTGCAGCGCCAGCCGCGCGTCGCTGCTGTTGATCCGGCCGTCGCCGCTCAGATCCGCCACCGCCAGCTGCGCCGGTGTCAGTTCGATGGTCTCTACCGTGTATTGCAGGATCAGCCGCGCGTCGCTGCTGTTGACCCGGCCGTCCTGGTTCAGGTCGCCGGGAACGGGGCCCGTTCCATCGGCGACAAAAGGAATCCCGTTCTCCGTCGCGTATTCCTCCGCAGCGCTGCCGGCCACGCCGTACAGGGTCAGCCGGTCGCAGTCCCGAAACGCCAAGCCGTCGATCTCGGTGACACCGGCCGGGATATACACCGCCTCCAGATTCTCACACGCCATAAACGCCCAGGAGGCCAGGTGCTCCAACGAGTTCGGCAGCCGCACCTCTTCCAGAGAGCCGCAGGCGGAAAAGGCCGTGTCGATATACGTCACGCCCGCCGGCACCGTGAAGGACGGATCCGTCCTGCCGGCCGGATAGCAGTACAGCTCGGTTTTGTCCTTTGAATAGAGGACCCCGTCCACCGTACACAGATAGGGATTGCTCTCCGCCACCTCGATTTCCGTCAGGCTGGAGCAGCCGATGAACAGATGGGTGGCAAACCCTCTGAACGTGCTGGGCAGGCGGACACGTTTCAGTCCGGTGCAGTCCGTAAAGGGTTCGATATCCATAAACGTGACGCCTTCCGGGATCTCGATCGTCTGAAGGCCCGTGCAGCCGTTAAAGACATATTTGCCGATTTCCTGCATGGTGGTCGGGAACTGCACCTCCTGCAGAGAGGTACAGCCATAGAACATATAGTCTCCCAAGCGGCGGATGCCCTCCGGCAGCCGGACACTTATCAGGCTCTCGCATCCCGAAAACAGCCCATAGACATCCTGTAGCGGTTCGGTGGTCTGAGGCAGCCGGACCTCCCGCAGGCTGGTGCAGCCGGAAAATGTCCAGTTGCCCAATTCCGTGATTGTGTCCGGCAGGAGGATCTCCGTCAGCTTGCCGCAGTTTTGAAATGCGCCGTCCGGCAGGGAATAGAGACTGTCCGGCAGCGTGAGGGTTCCCTCGATCCCCTCCGGGCACAGCAGCAGCCGGCGGCCGCCATTTGTATACAGCACGTTATCGATCGTCAGAAAGGTGAGGTTGTCCCCGTCCACCTCCAGTCGGCTCAGGCGGGAGCACCCGTCAAACGCCGTCTCATCGATCTCCCGTACCCCCGCCGGGATGAACAGCTCGGTCAGTCCCGCACAGCCCTGCGCGAATCCCGCCGGGATCCCGCTCACCCGCTCCGGAATCTCGATTTTCGTCAGCGATGTACAGCCGGCAAACATTCCCTCTCCCAGCGTGGTGACACTGTATGGCAGCACGCATTCCTCCAGCAGCGTACAGCCCGAGAAAGCCCGTTCCTCCACCCGGTCGATCGTTTCCGGCAGCAGGATACGGGTGATTTTATCGCACTCGAGAAAGGCCTCACGGCAGATCACCGCCGTGTACAGCGGCACCTCTATCGTCCCGCTCTTGCCGGGCGGGCAATACAGCAGCTTGGTGCCCTGCTTGTTGAAGAGGATCCCGTCCAGCGAGGAGAAGGTCCCGCTTGTCTCCTCCACCCGGATCTCCCTGAGCGACGGGCACTGGTCGTACCAGTATACGGAGAGGGTCTCCACCGACGCCGAAAACTGGATCCATTCCAGATTCGGGCAATTGTAAAAGGCAGTTTGATCGACCCTCCGGACCGTGTCCGAGAAGGTGACGCTGCGCAGCGTGTCGCAGTCCGCAAAGGCGCGGCTGCCGATCATCGTGACCCCCGTCGGCAGGACAACGTCCCCGCCCGACCCGGTATACTGC
>DXWE01000117.1:0-1436 GCA_019417045.1 Oscillospiraceae bacterium | reverse complement strand
GGATCCCGTTCTCGATCACAAAGTCCTCCCGGCCAATGTCATAATTCGGCTTTGTGGTAAACGGGAGCCCCTCTTGCTTTGCATACGTCTCGACATACGACCCGGCCTTGCCGATCACCGTCATCTGCGAACAGCCATCCAATGCCCCCCGATCGATCTGTGTGACGCTCTCCGGCACCTCCAGCCACAGCAGGGAGTCATTGCCGGCAAAGACGCTCGATCCCAGCGACGTCACCGTGTCCGGCACCGTGAACCGGGAGAAGGCACAGTACTCGAAAGCCCGGTCCGCAATCCTTTGGATCGGGGACACGATCTCCACCGTCTCCAGCGACCGGCAGCCGTTGAACAATCCAAAGCCGATCTCCTCCACCGACGCGGCGAACCGGACAGACCGCAGCTTGGAACAGCGCGCAAATGCCGATCTGCCGATCGAGGTGACGGAGGCGGGAATGTCCGCCGATGTGATCCCGGACGCCTCGAACGCCCGCTCTCCGATCGACGTCACCGTGTCCGGGATCACGACCGCTCCCAGCCCGCATTGTTCAAACGCCCCGTCTCCGATCGACTGCAGCCCCTGCGGGAGGTTGATCTCCGCCAGGGAATGGCAATAGACAAAAGCAGATTGTCCGATCGACGTCACCGTGTCCGGCAGGATGACGCTGCGCAACGTCTCGTTGCCGGAAAACGCCATATCCCCGATGGCGGTGACCCCGTCCGGGATCACGACGTCGGTTTCGGTACCTGTATACTTCACCAGCACACCGTCGACGATCTCAAACGGAGACGTCGGTTCCTCCGCCACCGTTTCCAACCGCACCGCCCCCATCGGTGCCGCCCCGAGCGCCAGCAGAACCGCCATACACAGGCCGCCCATGCGAATCCACCGTTTCATAGAGAGACCCCCCATTTTCAGTTTAGTATGATTATATCATATTTTGCATGAAAATCAATCCTTTTTATTGATATATTTTGGTCTTCTGTATTGTCAAAAAACGGCCGCGGCAACTGCCGCAGCCGTTCTCCCCGACAAGGCCGATCCTGTCGTGTTCCCCGATGTCAAACGTGACGCCCGAAAACAGCACCCGTTCCCCAAACTGGCGGGTGAGATTGTATGCGGAGATGAGGGGCACTGGCGCTCCCGCCTTTCTTCCTGGAATACAAATAGGTAGTATACACGACGCCGGGGCGCCGGTCAAGAGGGCGGGAAAAAGCGGCGGGCTTTTCCCCGCCGCACCGAATCGATATACGTTTCCCGTACCTCACTCGTCGTCGTGCATCATGTTCCGCTCGAGCCACTGCTGCCGGGTGATGAGCACCTGCCGCGGCTTGCTGCCCTCGTGCGGGCCGATGATCCCGCGCTGTTCGAGCTCGTCGATCAGCCGGCCGGCGCGGGCGTACCCGAGCCGGAGCTTGCGCTGCAGCAGCGAGGTGGACGC
>DXWE01000116.1 GCA_019417045.1 Oscillospiraceae bacterium | reverse complement strand
CCATACGCTCCTGCGACTCGGAGATCGCGAGCTCGGTGCCGTCCAGCCCCTCGTATTTCTTCGGGACCCTGTTCAAATCAATGACCAGCCCGTCGGCCAGCTCGCCGATCGCGACCGACACGCCGCCCGCCCCGAAATCGTTGCACCGCTTGATCAGGCGGGTGACCGCCGGGTTGCGGAACAGGCGCTGCAGCTTGCGCTCCTCCGGGGCGTTGCCCTTCTGCACCTCCGCGCCGCAGCTCTCGAGCGAGCTCTTGGTATGCGATTTGGAGGAGCCGGTCGCGCCGCCGCAGCCGTCCCGGCCGGTGCGCCCGCCGAGCAGGACGACCACGTCGCCCGGCACCGGCCGCTCGCGGCGCACGTTCTTCTCCGGCGTTGCGCCCACCACCGCGCCGATCTCCAGCCGTTTGGCGACATAGCCGTCGTGATAGATCTCGTTGACCAGACCTGTCGCCAGCCCGATCTGGTTGCCGTAGGAGCTGTAGCCCGCTGCGGCGGTGGTCGAGATGGTGCGCTGCGGCAGCTTGCCGGGCAGCGTCTCCTCCACCGGGCGCAGCGGATCCGCTGCGCCCGTCACGCGCATGGCCTGGTACACATAGCTGCGCCCGGACAGCGGGTCGCGGATCGCGCCGCCGATACAGGTCGCAGCGCCGCCGAACGGCTCGATCTCGGTCGGGTGGTTGTGCGTCTCGTTTTTGAAAAGCAGCAGCCACGGCTCTGTCTTCCCGTCCACATCCACATCGATCTTCACCGAACAGGCGTTGATCTCCTCGGACTCGTCGAGCCGCTGCAGCGCCCCGGTCTTCTTCAAGTATTTCGCCCCGATGACCGCGAGATCCATCAGGGTCATCGGCTTATCCTTGCCGGCATACACCGTCTGCCGCATCTCCTGATAGGCCTCGAAGGTGCGCTTTGCCGCAGGCTGGTCGATCTCCACCCGGTCGAGAATCGTGCCGAAGGTCGTATGCCGGCAGTGGTCCGACCAGTAGGTGTCGATCATGCGGATTTCGGTGAGGGTGGGGTCGCGGCGCTCGCTCTGGAAATACCGCTGGCAAAAGGCGATGTCGTCCGCGTCCATCGCGAGCGCGTACTGCTCGACAAACGCCTCCAGCCCCGCCCGGTCGAGGGCCAGAAACCCGTGCAGCGTCTCCACTGTGGTCGGGATCTCATACTGCACGCGCAGCGTCTCCGGCTTGTCGAGCGACGCCTCCCGTGCCTCCACCGGGTTGACCAGAAACTTCCGGATCGCGGCCAAATCGATTTCCGATAAATTGCCCCCCAGCAGATACACCTTCGCGCTGCGCACGAGCGGGCGCTCCCCTTGGGAGACAAACTGGATGCACTGGGCGCATGAATCCGCCCGCTGGTCGAACTGGCCGGGCAGGTACTCCACCGCAAACACGGTGTCCTGCGTCTGCGGCAGCTCGGCAAACACGTTGTCCGACTGCGGCTCGGCGAACACCCCCGCCTTGCACGCTTCAAACAGCGCTTCGTCGATCCCCTCCACATCGTACCGGTTGAACAGGCGCAGCGAGGTCAGATTCTCCACGCGCAGCTGGGTGCGGATGTTTTGCAGCAGATGCTCTGCCTCCACCGTAAATCCCGGCTTTTTCTCCACAAACACTCGATAGACCGCCATGATGCCACTCCTTCGTCTGTCATGGGTAGGTTGTTGTAAATCCGTCGGCCCGATCCCCCTATTGCCGGGCGGCTGCACCATCCTCCGGCTCTGCCTTGGCAGCGGCCAGCGCCCGCGCGCCGATATCCGTCCGCTTGTGCAACCCGTCAAACGCAATCTTTTCGCTCGCCGCATACGCCCTGTCCACCGCCTCACGCAGGGTGGGCGCGGTCGCCGTCACCCCGAGCACCCGGCCGCCCGCGGTCAGCAGCGTGTCCCCCTCGCACCTGGTGCCCGCATGGTACACCCGCGCGCCGGACAGGCCGCCGTCTGTGAGGCCCGTAATGGGTTTGCCGGTCTCGTATTTCTGCGGATAGCCGCCCGAGGCGAGCACCACGCAGCACGCGGCCTCGTCCCGGAAGGTCACGGGAATGTCCCGCAGTGTCCCGTCGATCGTCGCGTTCATCACGGTGAGCAGATCGCTCTCCATCAGCGGGAGCACCACCTGCGTCTCCGGGTCGCCGAACCGGCAGTTGTATTCGATCACCTTCGGGCCGTCTTTGGTGAGCATCAGCCCGAAATAGAGGCACCCCTTGAACGGGCATCCCTCTGTCTGCATGGCGCGCAGGGTCGGCAGGAAGATCTTGTCCATGCACTCCTGTGCCACCGCGTCCGTGTAGTACGGGTTCGGGGCCACCGTGCCCATCCCGCCGGTGTTGAGGCCCTTGTCCCCGTCCAGCGCACGCTTGTGATCCATCGAGGACACCATCGGCGCCACCGTCTCCCCGTCCGTGAAGGCGAGCACCGACACCTCCGGCCCCTCGAGGAATTCCTCCACCACCACGCGGTTGCCGCTCGCCCCGAATACCTTGTCCTCCATGATCGAGCGAATCGCGTCCGCCGCTTCCTCATAAGAGGTTGGGATCAGCACCCCTTTTCCGAGTGCCAGCCCGTCCGCTTTGATAACAATGGGGTAGGTATTGGTCTGCCGGATATACTGCAACGCCGCGTGCGGGTCGTCAAACACCTCGTACCGCGCGGTCGGGATTCCGTATTTTTTCATCAGGTTTTTTGAGAACACCTTGCTGCCCTCGATCCGGGCGGCAGCCGCGTTCGGGCCGAACGCGCGGATTCCCGCCGCCTCCAGCCGGTCGACCAGCCCCAGCACCAGCGGATCGTCCGGCGCGACCACCACCAGGTCCGGCCGCTTCTCCCGGCAGAACGTCACCACCTGATCGAGGTCGGTGGCCTTGATCGGGACGCAGGTCGCGTCAAACGAAATGCCCCCGTTGCCCGGCAGCGCATACACCTCCGTCACCGCCGGGTTCTCCCGCAGCTTTTGGATGATGGCGTGCTCGCGGCCGCCGCCGCCGACCACCACAATCGTCATGCCGTTCTCCTCCTTATCCGGTCAAAGCGGCAGGGCTGTGCCCCACCGCCTGGGTTTGTCAGCGTCTCAGTGGTGGAACAGCCGCAGGCCGTTGCACACCATCGCGATGCCATATCGGTTGCAGGTGTCGATCACGTGGTCGTCCCGGATCGAGCCGCCCGGCTGGGCGATATAGCACACGCCCGACTTGTGCGCGCGCTCGATGTTGTCCCCAAACGGGAAAAACGCATCCGACCCGAGCGACACGCCGGTCAGCTGGTCGAGCCACGCGCGCTTCTGTTCGCGGGTGAGCACAGCCGGCTGCTCGGTAAAGAACTGCTGCCACGCGCCATCTCTCAGCACATCCTCGTACTCCTCCGAGATGTATACGTCAATGGTATTATCCCGGTCGGGGCGGCGGATGTCCGCCCGAAACGGCAGCGAGAGGACCTGCGGATGCTGCCGCAGCCACCAGTTGTCCGCCTTATTGCCCGCGAGCCGCGTGCAGTGGATCCGGCTCTGCTGCCCGGCGCCGACCCCGATCGCCTGTCCATCCTTGGCGTAGCAGACCGAGTTCGACTGGGTGTATTTCAGTGTAATCAACGCCACCGTCAGGTCGCGCACCGCCTCGGGGGGCAGGTTTTTGTTCTCCGTCACCAAATTCTCAAACAGACTGCCGTCAATCTTCACGTTGTTGTGTCCCTGTTCAAACGTGATCCCGAACACATCCTTGTATTCCTGCGCGGCAGGCCGGTAGTTCGGGTCGATTTTGACCACATTATAGCCGCCTTTGCGCTTGGTTTTCAGGATTTCAAGCGCCTCCTCCGTGTAATCCGGCGCGATGATCCCGTCGGACACCTCCCGGGCGAGCAGCCGGGCGGTCGCGGCGTCGCACGGGTCGGACAGCGCCGCCCAGTCGCCATAGGAGGACATGCGGTCCGCCCCCCGCGCACGGGCATAGGCGCACGCGATCGGGGAGAGCTCCAGATCCTCCACAAAATAGATCTGCTTCAGCGTGTCGGACAACGGCAGGCCGAGCGCCGCACCCGCCGGACTGACATGCTTGAACGAGGCCGCCGCCGGCAGGCCGGTCGCCTCCTTCAGTTCGCGCACCAGCTGCCAGCTGTTGAACGCGTCCATAAAATTGATGTAGCCCGGCCGCCCGTTGAGCACGGCGATCGGCAGGTCGCTCCCGTCGCGCATGAAGATCCGCGCGGGCACCTGGTTCGGATTGCACCCGTATTTCAGCCCCAGTTCCTGCATGGCACGCTCCCCTTTCAAATGTTCTTATTGTATATTTTTGTTTGAAATCTACCTGTTGTTATATCGATCTCCCGCGCAAACAGGGACACCTTATTGTCCGGGTCCAGGCTGTTCCAAGCGGCGTCGGCCAGTGTTTCCAACGAGCCGCACAGCGCCACCGGGACAGGCTCTCCCTCAAACGAGGGCAGCGGGCTGCCGTCCCCCTGATAGGTGTGGATAAAATGGCCGGTGCCGGCGGGGGTACCGCAGAAGTCGAAGAACTGCCGGCGGGTCACGGCGGGATCGCCGTCGCCGCTCTTGAGAATCGACAGGCTGTACCGGTCCTCCCCGCTGTACACCATCCCGGAGATACGGGGGGTATAATTGGGGGCATCCGGCTCAAAGGTGCGGGTGCGCAGGGCTTCCTCAAAACTCCCCCCTGCCGACAGCGCATCGTAAATCGTGTCGGTCTGGTCGCCGTTGGTGACGATCGTGCCGCGGGCATGTACCCGCACCGGCGCATAAATAATGAGCGACGGATCGCTCATCTTGCTCTCGTCAAACGCCTGTGTGCGGATCCCGTCACCATCCGCGACAAACACGCGGTTGCGGCTGTTCTCGCTGCGCCCCATGATGAAATAGAGCACCACCATCCGCCGCCCGTCCCCGCTCTTGCCGATCACGATCCCGCGGCCCGGATAGGCCGTGGCGCCAAGCGCCTCCTCAAGTCTTTGCAGTTGCATCTTCCCATCCTCCTCACTCTATCTCGCCGCTGCACAGCAGCCGCACCGCCTGCGGCAGCAGCTGCCACTCCGCCTGCTCCATCACCCGGCGCTGCAGCGTCTCGGGCGTGTCGCCCGGCAGCACGTCCACCGCCTTTTGCAGCAGGATCTCACCGCCGTCCGTCACCTCGTTGACAAAGTGTACGGTCGCCCCGGTCACCTTCACGCCGTACTCGAGCGCGGCCCGGTGCACCCGCAGCCCGTAAAACCCGTCCCCGCAGAAGGAGGGGATGAGCGACGGGTGTACGT
>DXWE01000115.1 GCA_019417045.1 Oscillospiraceae bacterium | reverse complement strand
ACGGCTGGGTGGACGCCGAGGACGTCTATCTCCTCGGCGACGTGAACTCCGACGGTCTCCTCAACTCCTCCGACGCCAGACAGATTTTGCAACAGAGCACGACATGAATCGGAGGGATACGAGTGGCAACCGGGAAACAGGTGTTTGAGCAGGCATTGATGATGCTCAATTATACGGACAGTACCGGACGTCCAAACGGGCAGAAGAATAAAGCACTGTATGCGAGAGCATTGTCGCTTCTCAATCAGATCTGCTGCGATCTGTACTATGTGGAGGGCCGACGAGACTGGAAGCCTCTTAACAGTATGGATGACCCGCTCCCCCTGAGCGATCGGGCTGTGTCTGATGTGCTGCCCTACGGGCTGGCCATGCTGCTGGCGCAGAGCGAAAGCGATATTGACAATCAGACGGTATACTCCACGTTGTTCAACCAGAAACGGTTGTCGCTGAGTTCCTGCCGGCGGCGGGTGGACACCCTCCCGCGTCCCATATTCTGACGGAAAGAAAGGGCGAGTGGTTTGAAATTGCACAATACCGGTTCTCCACTCTGCCTGGTGGACCCAGATACCGGTGAAAATCTGTTGACCGTAGAAACCGGAGACATAGTGACATTGACGCGGGCGGCCACACGGGCGAACTTTAAACGGCTGCGGGAGGAATATGTTCCCTGCAATGACGGAAGAGGATTTGTTAAGATGTTTCCCGATATTGCGGGGAAGCTCCTGCGCGGACTATGTCCTTCAGAACTCTGGCTGATGGTGGCGCTGCTGCCTTATATAGGTGCAAACAGCGGAATCCTGCAGCACCCGAATGGCCGATTCCTGACACGGGGAAATCTGGTGGAGCAGTATGCCGATATACAGAGCACTCGCACGGTGGATCGCGCCCTGTCCGGACTGCTTACAAAAGGGATTCTCGCAAAATGCTTCATCCGAGGGAGAGCGGCCTATCTGGCGAACCCCTATGTGTTTCAGCGAGGAAATCAGGCAAACGCCACTTTGCTTACTCTGTTTGATCCGTCCCGTTGGAAGTCAGGAGCCGGAGAAACGACACACGGGGAGGAAAGCCGATAAATGGAAATCAACATTGCGGATGTGGTCGGCGGTGGATATGGAGCATTTTGGCGCAGCCGGGCACGATATCGCGTGCTGAAAGGGGGCAAGGGTTCCAAGAAATCAGCTACTGCTGCACTTTGGTATATTTACCATCTGATGAAATACAAAGACGCCAACTTGCTGGTGGTGAGAAATGTGTACAACACGCACCGTACCAGTACATTTACACAGCTGCAGTGGGCACAGCGACGGCTTGGAGTATCCAAACTCTGGAAAAATATTGAAAACCCGTTGGAGATGGAGTACCGGCCTACCGGTCAACGCATCCTATTTCGCGGCTTCGACGATGTGGACAAGTTGGCGTCCACAACCGTTTCGCATGGCGTGCTCTGCTGGGTATGGATCGAAGAGGCGTTTGAAATGCCCAATGAAGCGGCGTTTGACCGCTTGGATCTATCCGTTCCCCGTGGGCGTGTCCCTCCGCCGCTGTTTAAGCAGACAACACTTACCTTTAACCCCTGGAGCGAGAAACACTGGTTGAAAGCGCGTTTTTTTGACAGGGAATCGACGGACACGGAAACGTTTACTACCACGTATCTCTGCAACGAATTTTTAGATGAGGTGGATTTTCGCAGGTACGAACGGATGAAGACAGAACAGCCACGCCTCTATGAGGTGGCGGGACTGGGGAACTGGGGAATTTCGGAAGGATTGATTTACGACAATTGGTCGGTAGAGGAGTTTGATATTGCCTGTTTGCCTGAAAATTGGAAATATCGACATGTCTTTGGATTGGACTACGGGTACAGCAACGATCCGACAGCCTTTATCGCGGCGGCGGTTAATCCGTTGGACAAGATGCTGTATATCTATGACGAACATTATGAAAAGCGGATGCTCAACGACCAGATTGCCGACATGATCCGCCGTAAGGGATACCAGAAGGAACGCATCCGTGCGGACAGTGCGGAACCTAAGACAAATGATGACCTGAGGCGTCAGGGAATCCTTCGGCTGCAGCCTGCTCAGAAAGGACGGGACAGTATCCGCAGCGGGATTGCCAAGCTACAGGAATACCGGATGATCGTGCATCCACGGTGCGTTAATACGATTGCAGAACTCTCCGCCTACGTCTGGGACAAAAGCGTGGATGGTAGCGGGATCAACCGACCGGTTGACAGGGATAATCATTTGATGGATGCTCTGCGGTATGCCATGGCAGATATCCAATATTTCCGTCCGGAGAAAGTAGTACCCGAGAAAGATACAAAACGCAAAAAGCGACGTTTGGCATATGGTATTTCGGGCGGTCTGCGACCGGAATACATGAGAGGAGGCTGGGATGGCTGACGTGAAAGAACGAAAATGGGATGACCCGCTGGTGATTGGGACGGAGTACGAGCGGGGAAAGACTTTTAAGCAGGGACTTGGTAGACGTGGACTGTACGAGCAAAACATGGTGAACGAACGGTTTTACAGTGGCGACCAGTGGCACGGCGTTCCGAGCGGCAGCGATAAGCCGTTGGTCAGGTATAACGTCATCAAAAGGATCGGCGACTACAAGATTGCTGTGGTGGGTGCCAGCCCGGTGGCGGTGAATTATTCGGCCGACGGGGTGCCCAACACGTTATCTCAACGACAGCGGACCCAACAACTGCGCGAACAGGCAAGCGTTTCACAGGCGTTGGGCCGGGACATGGAGATGTACACAGAAGAGGTACCACAGTCGGAGGAGATAAATCTTGTCATGTCGGCCATGTCCGACTACTTCCGGGTCACCGCCGAGAGGGTACAGTTTGATCATTTGAAGGAGAAGGTCCTCCAGAACGCCTACAAATATGGCACGGGTGTGTTGTATACGTATTGGGATGACAGGATCCGTACGGGTCTGTATGCCGACATCCGAAAACATACGCCTATTCGCGGGGATATTGCCTGTGAAGTACTTGACATCGAAAATGTATATTTTGGGGATCCCAATCTGGAGGATCTGCAAGCACAACCTTACATTCTATTGTCTCAGCGCATGCGGGTATGTGATGTGCAGAGAGAGATGCGCCGATTCGGGCAGACAAAGTATATTGATGATGTAAAGCCAGATGAAGTAGATGGCACCTATCAAGCGGGTGGCGTCTCTGTCCCAGAAGAGCCGGATGCCTGTAAAACCACGGTGATTACCAAGCTGTACAAGCAGTGGGATAAGACAGGGGAGAACTATACCATTATGGGGGTCAAGGTCTGTGGAGCGGTTACCGTCCGACCGGCATGGGACCTGAAGATCCGCCTGTATCCGCTGGCAGCCTTTATCTGGCAGGAGCGTCAAAACTGCGCGTATGGGGACAGCGAGGTTACACATCTGATCCCCAACCAAATCGCGATCAATCGCATGATTACGGCGTCCGTATGGGCTGTCATGATGATGGGAATCCCGATCATGGTCGTCAACGGCGATATTGTGAGCGGGCCTGTTACCAACGATCCCGGTCAGATCGTGACTGTATACGGCGGAGATGAGGATGTGGCCCGGGCAATCCGTTATGTCCAGCCTCCAAACTTCTCCCCGAAGTTTGACGAGAACATCGCCTCCCTTGTGAACAACACCCTGACACAGGCGGGAGCAAATGATGCGGCACTCGGTGACATGAGACCGGAGAACACCTCTGCTATCATTGCCGTGCGCGAAGCAGCGACCATGCCGCTGCAGATCATGCAGAACCGATTTTACACCTTCATTGAAGATGTCGCACGGATCTGGGCAGAGTTTTGGATGTCGCTGTACGGCAAGAGGTCTCTCAAGGTGGAGGACGAAAACGGGGTGTGGTATCTGCCATTTGACGGACAGAGGTATAAAGACCTGCTTATCTCGGTGCGCACCGACGTGGGGGCCTCCACTCTATGGAGCGAGGCGCAGAGCATTCAGACACTTGACAATCTGTTTGACAGGCAGGTGATCGATGTGATCCAGTATCTCAAGCGCCTGCCGAAGGGCATGGTTCCGGACGTGTCCGCCCTCATCCGTGAATTGCAGTCGGCTGCCACTCCCGGAGTAGGAGCGTCTGAACAGTCCCTTTCCGAAGCGCCTGAGGCCAAAGTGCAACCGGGAATGGAGGATATCGGAACGTCTCTTGTGGAGGGGTTACCAGCCGAATACAGGGCGATCTGGGATCAATTGACAGGGCAGGACCAAGCCGCGCTGTTACAGCAGGTATTGGGACGATAAGAGGAAAGGATGAAAGCCAATGGAAGAGACCATGACGGCCGCCGCCACACCCAGCGAGCAGCCGGTGGATCATACACAGACACCAAACGCCGGGGAACCGGCCGATGTACCTGCAGAGGACACCACCATCGAATCTGCGGAGGGACAGGCGTCAAATGGATCGCCGTCTTTGTCCGGCACACCCACCGGCGGGGAAGCAACGGAACCGGATGGCGCCGGTGAAACGGAAGGGGAGAAGGCCGAAAAGAATGCGGATGTGCCTATCGTGCCGAACGCTTATACGCCTATCTACAACGGCGAAGTGGTACGGATCGAGGCATCAGATACGGAGAAGGTCACCACCCTTTTACAGAAAGGCATGAAATATGATTCCTGCGCGCCGATGATCGCTGACCTGCGCACGCTGGCGGCTGCAGCGGACTTCAAAACTCCTGCCGAACTGGTGCACAAGCTGCTCGAAAATTACGAGAAGAGCCAGTACGACGCCATGAAAAAGAAGGGGTATGAAGAGGAGCATGCACAAAAGCTGCTCGAGACCTGGAGGAGAGAACGTCAGGAAAAGATCGCCGAGCAGGACAGACAGGAAGAACAGGCACAGCAAATAGCGCGGCAGACGTTGGAGGAGAAACTTGCCGCGCAGTACGCTGATCTGAAAGCGGAAATCCCGGATGTTCCGGCGTTTGACAAACTGCCTCGGCAGGTGGTGGAGAACGCTGTGCAGAAGGGGATGTCCCTGTTCGAATCCTATCTGCGGTTTGAGCGGGCGGAACAAAAGCGGATCCAGGAGGCGCAGGAATCCGAAAGAGCGGCCTCTGCAGCCTCTGCCGGAAATCTGCACAGCGAAGCAGAGTCGACGGAGAGTGACATGGCGGCCGCCATGCTGCGCGGCCTGCAGATGGGATTAGGCTGATTTAAAAATGAGAGGATGAATGGTTGATGGCAATTAATTCTTTGGAACTGAATAAAAAACTTGTACCGGAACTGGACAAGGCAATTGGGCAGAAAACG
>DXWE01000114.1:1849-5284 GCA_019417045.1 Oscillospiraceae bacterium | reverse complement strand
CGTCTTCTTCCGCCCCAGCGACGGCGGTGCGGGAGACGCCACCCCGATATATCACGACGGAAAATACTATCTGTTTTTCCTGCATTCGGTTTCCAAAAAGTGGTGCTATGCCACCACCACGGATTTTGTCCAGTACAGCGAGGAGACGACCCTCCGGGATTTCGGCGGCACGGGCTGCGTGATGAACATGGACGGTGTCTGGCATCTGTTCGCCGCCAAGCGGAGCGGCAATGAGGAGATCATCCACCATTATACCGGAACCGATCTCCTGGCCCTGCAGGATTCCAACCGGAATATCTCTTCCGACGGCAAACGGTTTTCCAAGCAGGAATGGAGGGATCCCTTCATATGGTATGACCAGAGCAAAGGGGAATACGTCATGCTCGTGGCGACCCAGGACACCAAAAAATCCGCGCTCAACCGCAACGGATGCGTCGCCTATCTGACCTCTCAGGATCTGTACTCGTGGGATTTGGAAGGGCCTCTGTTTTCTCCGGGGGTTTACCAGGGAACCTGCGAGTGTCCGGACTATTTCCAAATGGGGGATTGGCATTATCTGGTGTATTCCGACTGCAGCTTTGGAAAAAGAACATATTATGTAAAATCCAAAAGCCCTTACGGACCGTGGGAGATCCCGGACAACGACACCCTGGACAGCCTGCTCTTCTATGCGGGAAGGACCGCCTCCGACGGACAAAACCGCTACATATTCGGATGGGCGGGAGACCGTTCCGACTACACCCTGGCTCTCAACGAGGACGGGACCATGAAGGACGCGGATTTTGCCACCATTCAGTATGCCGGAAACATGGTGGTCCATCGGCTGGAGCAGAAAGCCAACGGAGACCTGATTGCCGCTCCGGTGGAATCCATCGTTCAGGCCTTTACCAAACCGGTGAAAAACAAGTTCACACAGCTCACCTCCAACTGGGAACAGAACGGCGATACCGTCAAGGTCAGCTCGGAAAGCGGTATGTCCGCACTGCTGATGCAGAAATTGCCTGAGAGCTATGTTCTCACCTTCAAGCTGAAAGCTGACGCCAAGCAGGCGGGTTTTGCCCTGAATGTGGATTCCAGCTTTTCCAACAAGGGCTATTTATTTGCCTTTGACAGGCAGTTCTCCCGGCTGCGGCAAATCAGCGGGGCCCTGTCGGGCACAGGGGGATATTACTTCCCCTACGAATCGGAGATCGAAAAGGCCGTGACGCTGGATCCCAACAGGACCTATGACATCACCGTGATTTGCAGCGGACAGGTCGCGGTTATCTACGTGGGCGGCGAGGGCGCGCTGACCACCCGGATGATCACCACCAACGAATTGGCTCTGGGACTGTTCTGCTATGCGGGAACTGCGGAATTCAGCGAATTTTCCATGAGGCAATAGGGACGGCAGGGGGCGCTGCGTACTGCAGCCCACCCAAAGTCGCCAAAAAAGCCGGAGAGCGGGACAAACGCCGCCGTTCTTTACACGGCAGCACAACGCAGCCGGGAACAGGCTGCCCCGGGCTCTCCCGAACGACAGAATATCCGAAGGGTCTCAACGTATCCGGAAGCAAGGAGGAAGGTGCCGCTTTTTGAATATTCTGGAAATCAATCCCTATATTCGACTGGCCCTTCGTTCCGAGCTTCCGGCTCCGTTTGTGATAAACAGAAGGGTGATTCTGGATTACGAGCTGATTTATGTTGAGGACGGAGAATTCACGCTGGTTTACAACGAGCACAGCTATGGCTGTAAAAGGAACGACCTGCTGCTGATCTGCCCCGGTATTTCCCACAGCTTTCATGTCCCGGACGTCGACGTCAAGCAGCCCCATATCCACTTCGACATGAAATATGATTTTCAAAGCGAGCAGGTGTTCATATGCTACAAGGATTTGCCGGCCCTGACCCCGGCGGAAAAGTCCATGCTGAGAGAGAATATTTTCCCTCAGCTTGCCGATTCCCCTTTTTTGAAAATCAGCTGCAGGGAGGACTTTCTGAAAATCTTTTATGAAATTCTGGACAAAAACACCCCGGACATGGTCCTCCGGCAAAAGGTGAATATACTCCGCCTGCTGGAAATGATTATGGCGGAAAACGGACCATCCAACCGCTACTCTCCCACCAATACCATGAAAATCGCATCTTTTATCAAATCGTATATCCAATCCAACTATAATCAGAAAATCTCCCTGGATGTCCTGAGCCGTCAATTCGGATACAGTAAATTTTATATTGAAAAGGTGTTCAGGAAAGCCTACGGCATTTCGGTCATCAACTATCGCAACAAGAAGCGAATCGAGGCCGCCACTCAATTGCTGGAGAAATATTCGGTGTCGGAAACCGCTCAGATGCTGGGGTTCTCCTCCATTTATTCTTTCAGCCGGGCCTTTCACAGCGCCACCGGGTTACCCCCTTCCCGATATTCCTCAAACGAAGACACTCCCCCGCACAGCTTTTAAAAAGCGGGGCAGGCAAACGGCACAGCGTTTGCCGGGCGGCCTTCACCGGCATTGTCGCGGAACGTGCGGGAAACGCCCCGTGGTATCCGGAAAATCTTTTAGCCCCTATATTATGTTTTAGGAAGGAAGATTCTCATGAAGAAAGTCAAAACCGTCATGATAGCCGTTTTGGCCATCGCGCTCGTCGCGATGCAGGTCCCCGCTTTTATTCAGGCGGAAATGGCGGATCCCGCTCCAAAGCTCCTTGCGGAGTACACCTTTGACAACAGCAGTACCGAGGATTCTGCCGGCAATCACGACGCCACTCTGTACAATAATGTGGACGTGGTACAGGGAACCTATATTGACGGCGGGAATGGAGGCAAAGCCCTCCAGCTGTCCCAAATGGACACTGGGGAAAAGTTGTGGCTGTCTGTCCCCTATGAGATTTTTGACGGAACTACTGACAGCTTTTCGATCTCTCTGCGGTACAGGGCCTCCGGCTACAATACCTCCGGAGAGGACAGTCAGCTGTTCAGCCTCTATAACAGCAGCGCGGAGAAGTTCCTGTTCTATTCCTATGCGGCCGTCGGCTTCCAGGACAAGGGTTTCGTCATGAAATGGGATGGCACTTATGGCTATGCCAACATCATCGGCGCGCCCTATGAAGAGGGTGAATGGGTGGATCTGGTCTTCTGCGTGAAAGCTGACGGCGATCGAAGCGTCATCACCGTCTACAAGAACGGCGTCCCTGTCTCCGAAGTGGATCAGGGCGGCGAGTGGGGCAACAGCCTGATGTCCACCCTTGGGATCGACACCTTCACCATCGGCGGCAAAAATCCCTACAAGGGCGGCAGCACCCCCTCCTGCCTGTTCTACGGCGCCATTGACGACGTACGCGTCTATGCCGGGGCGCTGACTGCCGATGAGGTGGCGGCCATCGGCAAACCCTCTCAGCCGACGGAGTCCACCGATACCACGATCTCCACGGAGTCCACCGATACCACGATCTCCA
>DXWE01000114.1:0-1749 GCA_019417045.1 Oscillospiraceae bacterium | reverse complement strand
GATACCACGATCTCCACGGAGTCCACCGATACCACGATCTCCACGGAGTCCACCGGAACCAACAAGCCAACGGCGGATCCCTCCTCCAAGCTGATAGCAGAATTCAATTTTGACAATGACAATACACGGGACGCCCTCGGGCGGCATGACGCCGTCCTGTATAACGATGGGGACGTCGCCCGGGGCACCTATATCGACGGAAAGTTCGGCAAGGCCCTCCAGTTGTCCCAAAAGAACACAGGGGATAAATTGTGGCTGTCCGTCCCCTATGAAGTATTCGACGGCACTGCCGACAGCTTCAGCCTGTCTCTGTGGTTCAAGGCAGACGGCTACAACACCTCCGGCGAGGACAGCGAGCTGTTCAGCTTCTACAACAGCGGCGCGGAAAAATTCCTGTTCTATTCCTATGCGGCCAAGGACTTTCAGGACAAGGGTTTCACGATGAAATGGGACGGCAACTACGGCTATGCCAACCTGATCGGCATGCCCTATGAAGAGAACGAGTGGGTGCATCTGATCTTCTGTGTCGAGGCAGACGGCGATCAAAGCATCATCACCGCCTATCGGAACGGCGTTGCGCTGGAGGTGGATCAGGGCGGCGATTGGAGCAACAGCCTGATGTCCTCCCTCGGGATCGACACCTTCACCATCGGCGGCAAAAACCCCTATAAAGGCGGCGATACCCCCTCCTGCCTGTTCTACGGCGCCGTCGACGAGGTACGCCTGTACAAGGGCGTTCTGACTGCGGAGGAAGCGGCTGCCATCGCCAATTCAAACGCAGGCGGCTTCGACCCTGTCAATCCCGGTCCCACCAACCCCAGTCCGGAAACCGGAGACCGCGCAGCCGCCTGGTGGCTCTGCGGGCTGGCTCTGGCGGCGGGAGCGGCTGTGATCTCCCTGGCATTCCGGAGAAGAACCTCGGTCAATTCCTAAAATTTCAAAACAACTGACAGGGGGCGTTTCATATAAAGACCGCCAAGGACTTTTAATGGAAACGCCCCCTGTACTTTTACAGGGAGCGGCTCTGATGAAAGCAATCGGACTTGATATCGGCACCACCTCTTTGAGCGGCGTGTGCTGCGACACGGATACCGGCCGGGTGGTCCGGTCCGTCACGAGGACTCACGGCGCCTTTTTGCCCGGCACCAAAGCCTTTGAAAAAATTCAGGATGTTTCGGTGCTTCTGGACGGCCTGACGGAGGTGACATCTGAGCTCGCTGCCGGATTCCGCGATCTCTCCTCCATCGGCCTGACGGGACAGATGCATGGGATTGTATATACAGATGCCGGCGGACGGCCGGTCAGCGGTCTGATAACTTGGCAGGACGGCCGCGGGGACTTGCCCTATGGCAAAAGCAGCACCTACGCTTCCCATTTAAGCCGGATCACCGGGTATCCACTGGCCACAGGCTATGGCGCGGTCACGCATTTCTACAACACTCTCCACGGGCTGGTTCCTCCCGAGGCCGTTTCCTTCTGCACCATACACGGCCTTGCGGCGATGCGGATGGCCGGGGAAAGCCGGCCCCTGGTCCACCTGTCCGACGCTGCCAGCTTCGGCCTGTTTGACTTGGAGCAGCAGGCTTTCGATGAACAGGCTATCGCCAGGGCCGGCATGGACGCGGCCTTTTTCCCGAGGGTAGAGCGGAATTTGATACCATTGGGCGCTACCCGGGAGGGGATCCCTGTGGCGGTGGCGGTGGGCGACAATCAGGCCAGCTTTATCGGCGGAGTGCGGGATATGGAAAA
>DXWE01000113.1:4171-5345 GCA_019417045.1 Oscillospiraceae bacterium | reverse complement strand
AGCTCCTTCATCCCGGTGGAGATCCGCTGCTCCTGCTGCGGGTCGATCTCCGAGAGCCGGCGCGGAGACGGCGCAGGGCCGGCCGGCGCACCGGCCGACACCGGCGCGCTCACCTCCTCGATCAGCGTGTTCCACTCGCCGCAGTTCTGGCACTTCCCGCTCCAGCGCGGGAACTGCGCGCCGCAGCTCCCGCACACAAACACCGTCCTGGCCTTTTGCGCCATGTCGCACGTCCTCCCTGATTTCCCGCCGGTCACGGCGCGTACGCGAGCACCCCGCACGCCACCGCATAGGCGAATTGCCGCCGGTACTGCGGGTCCTTGAGCTGGGAGAGCTCCTCCGGGTTGCTCAAAAACCCGCATTCCACAATCACCGCCGGCGCGGTCGTCTTATACAGCAGATAGATGTTCTTGTCCCCGGTCTTCAGCTCCCGCGTGTTGTCCGGCTGGAGCAGGCTGTAGATCGTCTCCCGCAGCACCGCGCCGAGCGTCCCGCTCGCCGGGTTGTTCGGCGAACAGAACACCTGGGTGCCGTGGTACTGCGCCTGGCCGAACTTGTTCTGGTGGATGCTCACCGTGAGATCCGAGCTGTCATACAGCTTCAGCCGGTTTTGCATGTCGCTCACCTTCTGCTCGCGCAGGGTGGACGCGCCCGCGTCGTGCAGCGAGGTATCCGTCTCCCGGGTGAGCGCCACCTCATACCCGAACAGGCGCAGCAGGTCCGCCAGCGACAGCGAGATGTCGAGGTTCAGATCCTTCTCGAGCGTGCCGTCCGGTCCCTGCGCGCCGCCGTCCGCGCCGCCGTGGCCCGGGTCGATCACGATCCGCGGCACGTCCACCGCGACGTCCGGGTTGTCCACCGTCTCGTTCAGCGGCATGTTGCCGATATACAGCAGTACCCCGCACAGGCACACGGACAGCGCGCACAGCGCGGCGAGCGTCTGCGTCAGCGGGCCGCGGGTCGGTTGTTCCAAGCGGCATTCCCCCTTTGGTGTATGCCTATGCCGGGGGAGGCCGGATTATGTCCACCGCGCAAATGCGGGGTGGCCGCAAGGGTCTTGCGCCCGGCACGCGCTGGCCGCCTCCCGGCGGCAAGGTCGCGGCTCAGGCCGCGGGGAGCCGCTCGCCACAGCAGCGGGCCGGTTTGCCCTCGTGCCGGGCGGGCCCCTCCTTTT
>DXWE01000113.1:299-4161 GCA_019417045.1 Oscillospiraceae bacterium | reverse complement strand
ACGTGGAGAAGGGTGCAGAGGCATGCGGCTGCCTTGTAAACTGATCCCCTTCCTAACGGGGGGCGTGGCAGGGGGCGGTGGCTGTGCGGTGGAGACCTGGCCGCGCTTTGACGGACGGCGAGGGAACCGAGCCGGGCCGTCCCGCTGCGCGGCCAAAAAGCGTCTTTTGCCTCCTTTTCGACGCGACGAAAAGAAGGGGCCTCGCGGCGGCCTGAGCCGCGACCTTGACCTAGTGGCATTGCCGCCGCGTTAAAAACGCTGGACGCCCACTAGGAGGGGCGTCCGTCTCCTGGCGGAGACACGCGTTTTTCGGAGTGGGTGCGAACCGCTGGGGCCTGAGCGACTAAAATCCGCGCCCGCAGGGCGCAAAGAGGTGCCGCTGTGGCGAGCGGTTATCGCACGCCATTGCAGAAGTTGCACGCGGCTTGGGGGTGTGGGACAGATGCACGGGGCCATGCGGCGGCCCGGGCCGCGACCTTGTCCTAGTGGGGTGACCGCCACGAGCCATCGCTTCGCGTTGGCTCGTCACCGGAGCCGGTCCCTGTTGCGCTTCGGCTTCTTTCCGGTGGTCTTATAGATCAGCTTTTCCGCGACCGAGAGCTGCTTGTACCCCAGCCGGTACCCGATATACGCGAACAGCGGCAGCACGCACAGCGGCAGCACCAGCAGCGCGATCTGGCCCCAGCCCAGCTCCGCCATGGTCTTTATCGTCACCGGCACGATCGCGTTATAGATCGGCAGGAAGACGATATTTAAATACCGGTAGGTCTGCGCATACGCCGGCCACAGCCCGGTCAGTTTGCACACGAACAGCCCGAGGTACGCGAGCCCCGCCGGAACGGAGGCGAGCAGCCCCGCCTTCAGCCCGCGCAGGTTGTCCCGCTCCATGCGGCCAAATCCCACGCGGTTGCGGTCCCGGTCGCCCATGTGCCAGGTCGCGGAGTACACCAGCCCGAGGAACAGCAGCAGCATACACACCTGCGAGATCACGTCCGCCGTGGTGACCGCCCATGCGGGCGGGTCGCTGCGCACCGACTGCTTCATCTGCTGGGCGGTCGTGGTGGCGGGGGTGGTCACGCTCTCCTCCCCCGCCGGCGGGATCTCCGGCGGCGCGGTGGTGCCGGTCGTCTGCGCGGGGGTCTCGGAGATCTCCGACTGGTCCGCATACCGCACCTCATCCACCAGCACATACGACCCGTCCTGCAGCTCGTACACATCATATCCGATCGTCTCGGTGGTCAGCGAGCTGAAGATAAAGCTGACCGACACATACAGCAGCAGGGACAAAAACCCCGCGAGCAGCGTGCGCCCGAACAGCCCGAGCGATACCTTCGCCATCTCCTTTTGATACTCCGTCATGAAGAACTCCCTTCCCGGCCCGCGGCGGCCTCCCGCTGGTACTGCGCGGGAGACATGCCCACCTGCCGTTTGAAACTGTTGGAAAACGCCTGCACCGACTGGTAATTCAGCCGTTCGGCGATCTGTGATACCGTCAGCCGGTTCCCCTGGAGCAGCCACCTGGCCTCCTCCATCTTCTTTTGCAGGATATACCCGCCGATCGTGACCCCCATCTTGTCCCGGAACTGGTGCGCCAGATGCGTGTAGCTGTATCCCACCCGATGCGCCACCTCCCGGATCTGCGTCACATCCCGGTAGTGCTGGTCGAGATATGCCACCAGCGCGTACACCGCACGGCCGGACGGCTCGTCCGACTCGCCGGGCTGCGCGGCGCTCTCCTCCTGCCGCTGTGCGTCGCGGTACAGCCGGAAGGTCTCCACCACCATCTGCTCGACATAGCCGCCCACCATCTCGAGATAGAAATCGTCCTCCTCGTGCAGCTCGGACAGCGCCCCCGAAAAGGCGGGCAGCAGCGCCTTGCCCACCACCGGCGCCAGGGCGCGCGCGGCACCGTAAAACCGGTACAGCTCCCGGTTCTCCGGGCGCCGGCCGCCGGGATCCAGCCGGAACCGCAGCGTGCACAGCCGCACCGGCGTCCCCCGGTTCGCCTCGAACGACACCTCCTGGCCCGGCCGCGCCACCAGGAGGGTGTCCGCACACAGGGTGCCCTTCCACCCGCCGACCTGCACCGTGGCCTTGCCGGTCACGACATACAGCAGCTCCACCCACTCCCTCCTGCAGGAGGGCAGCCGGAACCCCGCCTCGCAGCACAGCTCCCGGATCCCATACAGCCGGATATACCCAAACTCGAGCGGCGACTCCGTGTAGTCGAGGTCGTATTCATACCGTTTGCCAAACGCCAGCGGGATCCCCATGCGTCCCCTCCTCTCCGGCAGTCTTTCTATTTCTCCTATTGTACCAGAATCCCCGGCCAATTGCAACGCTTTTCTCCTTCCCCGCCTCCGCCAGCCACGCATCGTGAGATTTCCCCTTGTGATTTTTTTCCTCCTGTGGTACACTGGAAAAAACAACTCAAAGGAGTGACGAATATGCCGGTCTCCCTCTCGCCCTTCGGCTCGCTGCCCGACGGGCGCGAAGTACAGCAAGTCTGCCTGCAAAACGGCAACGGCACACAGGTGTGTGTGCTCACCTACGGCGCCACCATCCGGTCGTTTGTGTTTGACGGCGTGGATGTGGTGCTCGGGTTCGACACGATCGAGGGCTATCTCTCGCAGACCCGGTCCTATCTCGGCGCCACCGTCGGGCGGTACGCCAACCGCATCTGCGGCGGCCGCTTCTCCCTCGGCGGGCGCACCTTCGACGTCGGCTGCAACGAGCCCGGCCGCGGGCACCTCCACGGCGGCGCCGAGGGGTTCGACAGGCGCCTGTGGGACTGCGAGGTCATCGCGCGGGGAGAGGAGCCCTGCGTCACCTTCTCCCTGCTCTCCCCCGACGGCGACCAGGGATATCCCGGCACACTGCGGCTGCGCCTCTCCCTGCTGCTGACCAAAGCGGACGTGCTGCGGCTGCAATATGAGGCGCAGAGCGACCAGGACACCGTGCTCAACGTCACCCAGCACAGCTACTTCAACCTCGCCGGCGGGGGCGATGTGCTCGACACCGAGCTGATGATCCCCGCGCACGCCATCGTCCCGGTGGACGAGCGGATGATCCCCACAGGGGAGCTGATGCCGGTGCGCGGCACCCCGTTCGATTTCCTCTCCCCCAAGCCGATCGGCCGCGACATCGACGCCGACCACCCGCAGCTGCGCCTCACCCACGGGTACGACCACAATTTCGTGCTCGGCCAGCCGGGGGTGCGCAAACACGCCGTCTCCGCCGTCTCCCCTCGCAGCGGGCTGCGGCTCGACTGCTTCACCGATCAGCCGGGGCTCCAGCTGTACACCGCAAACGGGCTGAATCTCCCGGCCGGCAAGGGCGGCGTCCCGCTGCGCCCGCGCACCGGGTTCTGCCTCGAGACCCAGCACTATCCCGACAGCCCCAACCAGCCCGCTTTCCCCTCCACCCTGCTGCGTGCGGGCGAGACCTTCCGCTCGGTCACCGAGTACCGGATCAGCCGGGACGCGGAATAGGAAGGACGTGCCGTCCCGGAAGCGTGCCGCCCCGAAGCGTGCCGCCTTCGGAAGCGTGCTGACTTCGGAAACGTGCTGTCCCGAAGCGTGCCGCCTCGAAAGTGTGCCGCCCCGAAGTGTGCTGACTTCGGAAACGTGCTGTCTCGAAGTGTGCTGTCTCGAAGCGTGCTGTCCCGCTGTTCCCGGGCACAGGCGCGGGAGAGCGGCCCCGGAAACGTGCCACCCCGGAAGCGTGCGGCCTCGGAAGCGTGCCGCCCGGAAGTGTGCTGTCCTCGAAGCGTGCCGCCTTCGGAAGCGTGCCGTCCCGCTGTTCCCGGACACGGGCGCGGGAGAGCGGCCCCGGCGAACGGCAGCCGATTCCCGCGGCGGGC
>DXWE01000113.1:0-289 GCA_019417045.1 Oscillospiraceae bacterium | reverse complement strand
CATAAAAAAGCGCCTCCTGCCAGACAAAACACCCACTGCCAGACAAAACACCCCCTGCCAGACAATCAAAAGCGCCCCCTGCCGGTTGGCAGGGGGCGCTTTTCTGCGTCTTTTGCGGGAGAATTACGCCTGATCCCAGGGGTACTCGCCCATGTTATCGTTGTCGTCGCCGCTCGCGAGGATCACGTCCACCGTCTCAAACCGGGTGATCTCCAGCTCCGGCGCCTCATAAGTCTTTTTCATCCGACAGTCTCCTTTCCCGTTCCGATTCAGGCGTTCGCCTTGTCGA
>DXWE01000112.1:4647-5435 GCA_019417045.1 Oscillospiraceae bacterium | reverse complement strand
CTGTCGCAGATCGACCAGTTGGCAACCTTCGGCAAAAACGCCCGCAGCCGCCTGACCACCGCCTCTCCCGGCTCGCGCAGCCGCCCGATGACCAGCCCCTGCAGCACCACCTCTTCGAAGCTGTCGTCCCGCGCGGCGCGCAGGAACCCGGCGGCGTCCCCGCGGGCGATCGCGGCGGCGAGCCGCTGCAGCTGCGGCAGCCGCACCCCGCGCAGCGGCGGCCCGGCCGGGATCAGCCGCTCGGAAAACGCGCGGTACCCCTCCTCCGCCATGCCGTCGAGCGCGGCCACCAGCGCCGGGTAGGCCGCCCTGCCCGCCCAGTCGGCGTCCGCCCAGCCGGCGGCCTGCCTGCCAATCTCTGCCCGGCCAGTATCCGCCCGGCCGATCTCCGCCTGCCCGGCGGCTGCCCGATCCGTGTTTGCCCGGTCAGCGGCTGCCTGTCCGGCGGCTGTTTCCTCCATCGTCCGTCTGTCCATCCGTCTCCTCCTGCGGGATCTCCACCTCCCGCCCCAGCGCAAACGCATACAGCAGACACGCCTTCACCGGCATCCCGAGCGTCTCGGCGAGCGCCGAGCGGTAGATGCGCAGCTGCCCGGCATAGCGCCCGGCCAGCTCTGCGGGATCCCGCACCCGGTCGGTCTTGTAGTCGATAATCACAAGCGCCCCGTCCTCTTCCAGCACGCAGTCCGCGATCCCCTGGATCACGAGCGGCTCGTCCGCCCCCGGCGCGCCTCTCAGCGCGGGCCACAGCTCGCCCGCCCGCCGCTCGACCGTGAACGGCAGCTCCC
>DXWE01000112.1:3376-4637 GCA_019417045.1 Oscillospiraceae bacterium | reverse complement strand
CCCGCCAGCAGCGGTCGGCGCGCGCGATCCGGGCGTACAGCGGGGAGCGGAAAAACTGCCGCACCCGGGCAAGCTCGATCGCGTCCGCCTGCTGGGGCGTCAGATGCCCCCGCGCCACCAGCCGCTGCCGCTCCGCTTCCGGGTCGCGCGCCGCGGCCTCGTAGTCCGCAAACTGCAAAAAGGTGTGCAGCGCGGTGCCGCGCTGGGCCGGGGTGAGCCCCCGCGCCCCTAAAAAGGCGGGCCGCGCGGTCGCCGCCAGGTCCCGCCGCGCCGCCTCGTGCGAGAGCGCAGACGCCGCGAGCTTGTTCGGCACCCCCTGCAGCGCGGCATAGGGGTAGCGGTAGGCAATCCGCGCGGAGATCAGCCCGTAAAGCTCATTATCTTCACAGCATTCCTCTTCCGCCGCAGCCTCTGCCGCAGCCGTGTCCGGCGGGGGGACCACCTCGATGTCCCACGCCGTCTCTGCCGGCAGCAGCGGCAGATCCTCCGCCTGCGCCAGCCGGCGCAGCTCCCCGCCGCTCGGGTGGCGCAGCGCGCACAGCAGCAGCCACTCCCCGAGACTGCCGGCCGAGAGCAGGGTATAGGCCGGCAGAGCGGCGCGGTCGTCCAGTCCCGCCGCGAGCCGCGTGAGAACGGGGGCAGGTTTTGGGAGGGTGACGAGCAGGCAGAGCTTCTCCCGTGCCCGCGTCATCGCCACATAGAGCACCCGCAGCTCCTCCGTGCGCTCACCTCTCTCAATGGCAAGGGCAATCCCTTGTCGGGGAAGCGTGTTGGTCTGGACGAGCGTGTCCTCGTCCTGCTGCAAAAAACCTACCCCCAAATCGGCGTGCAGCAGCACGGGTCCCTGCAATGACTGGCGGTTGAATGCGGTGCCAAGTCCCGCGAGGAACACCACCGGGAACTCGAGACCCTTGGAGTGGTGGATGCTCATCACCCGCACCGCGTCAGCGTGTTCGCCGAGCAGGGAGGCGGGCGCGAGATCCACCTCCTGCTGGCACAGCCGGTCGAGGAACCGCACGAATGCGGACAGCCCCCGGAACCCGTTTTGCTCGAACCGGCGGGCGTGCGCATGCAGCAGCCGCAGGTTGGCCGCGCGCTGGGCCCCGTGGGGCATGGCGGAGGCGGCGGCGAGCAGCCCGGTGTCCTCATACAGCCGGTGGAGCAGCCGGTCGGCGGGCAGGGTGGCGGACAGGGTGCGGAACCGGTCGATCCGGCGCAGGAATTCGCGGCACCGCTCCCCGAGCGGGGAGGGGTCCCGGCC
>DXWE01000112.1:1119-3366 GCA_019417045.1 Oscillospiraceae bacterium | reverse complement strand
CCGCCGCACCGCCGTGTACAGCCCGTTCTGGCGGTCCGCCTCCCGCACCGCCGCGAGGTCGTCCGGCGTGAAGCCGAACAGGGGGGAGAGCATCACCGCGAGCAGCGGCACGTCCTGCAGCGGGTTGTCGATCAGCCGCAGCAGGGAGAGCGCGAGCGAGACCTCATACGCCTCGAAAAAGCCGCCGGCGGCGGAGGAGAACGCGGGGATCCCCTGTCTGTTGAGCTCGTCGACGTATTTCGACGCGTGTGCGCTCTTGCTGCGCAGCAGGATACAGAAGTCGCGGTACTGCGCTTTGCGCGGGCCGTCCGGCCCGTGCACCGGGGTGTGCGCCATATAGGCGTGGATCTTCTGCGCGATCAGCCGGGCCTCCGCCTCGTCGCCGCCGTCGCTCTTCTTCACCCCGGCGGTGTCCACCACCAGCAGCTCGGTCGCAAACGGACTGCGCCCGCCGCCCGCGGCGCCGCCATCCTGCCCGGAAGCCCCGGCGGCGCCGGCACTGCCCGCCGCTTTGCCCCCCGCGGGATCCGTGCCGCCTGCCATGATCCCGCTGTCCGCAGTCCCGGCGCATTCTGCCATGATCCCGGCGGCGCCCGCCGCGTCCGTGCTGCCGTCCTCTCCGCCGCCCGCGGGATCCGCACCGCCCGCGGGATCCGTGCCGCCTGTTGCGTCCGCTCCGCGCCCGCCGCCCGCGGCGCGCCGGTCGGCGCACCCATTCGCTGTTGCCTCCGGGTAGCTTGCCGCGCACACGAGCGCCTCGCCCTGTGTGTAGTCGATCCCGCACAGGGCCGGGGTCATCAGCTGGGAGAACACGAAATTGACGCTGTCGGTCACCTCCCGCCGGGAACGGAAGTTGTGCCCGAGCGTGATCGTGGCGGGGAAGTGCACCCCGTCGTAGGGGGGGTAGCTGTCCCGCCGGCGCAAAAACAGCTCGGGCATCGCGCGGCGGAACCCGTAGATACTCTGCTTGACGTCCCCGACGAGGAAGAGGTTGCGCCCCTTTTGGGAGAGCGCCTCGAACAGCGCGTCCTGGGCGGCGTTCGTGTCCTGGTACTCGTCGACGAGGATCTCCTGGAATCTGGCGGACAGCTCCCGCGCGAGCGGGGTGCGTTCGAATCCGGAGAGCACGCCGGCACCGTCGGCGTCGGCGGGGCTTTCCCCGCCGTCCGGCTCTGCGCGGCTGTCCGCGCCGCCTGAGCTTTCCCCGCCGTCCGACTCTACGCGGCTGTCCGCGCCGGCTTCCGGCTGTGCGTCGATTTCCATATTTGCGCCGGCTTCCACCTCTGCGCGGCCGTCCGCTGCCGCCCCGGGAACCGCCTGTTCGCCGTCGCCGGTACCGGCGCTGTCATCCTCGTCCGCCGCCCCGGAACCCGCGTTTGTCCCGTCCGCCGCTGCCGCCGCCTGCCGCGGGCGCAGCAGCAGCGAGAGCGCGAGGTGCTCGAGATCGTCGAAATCGAGCAGCCGCCGCGCGCGTTTTCTGGCGGTGTAGCGGTCGGTGAACACCCGCACGGTGTCGCACAGCGCGCGCACGAGCGGCCGGCAGGCGGCGAGATCCGCGGCGCAGTCCGCCTCCGTCCGGAAGAAGAGCTTTTGCAGGGAATCGACCCGCTTGCGCGCGGCGGCGCGCAGCGCCTTGACCCGCTCCTGCCGGGCGGGGTCGGGGTACTGCCGCAGCGCGCCGAGCCGCCCGAACACGAGCGAGCCGAGCAGGGCGGAGGCCTCGTCCCACCCGCAGCGGGGCAGTCGTGCGGCCGCCTGTTCGAGCGCCGCGAGATCCGCCTGTAACACCGGCAGGTAGGCACCCGCCATCTGTTCCTCCTCCCCCGAAAGGGAGACGGCCTTTCGCAGCAGCGCGCCGGCCGCCTGCAGCGCCTCCCCGGCAAAGCGGAGCACCTGCTCTCCCCAGGGGGTGTCGGCGGCGGGCAGGATCCGGGCATAGGCGCGCTCCTGTTCGCGCAGCCAGCGGTCGGGGAAGGGGTGGGACTGCACAAACTGATAGAGCTTTTTCACCGCCTGCGAGAGCCCGGCGTCGCTGCGGCCGGAGCTGAGCAGGGAGGCGAGCGCGGCAAAATCCTCCGAGTGCGCGGCGTATTGGGCTTCGAGCGTCTCGGCCATCGCCTCCTCCTGGAGCAGCACGGCCTGGGCCTGTTCCGCCACCTGGAAGTCGGGGGAGATGTCGAGCAGATGTGCCTGCTCCTTGAGCAGCGCGGCGCAGAAGCCGTGGATGGTGGAGATGGCGGCGCCGGG
>DXWE01000112.1:0-1109 GCA_019417045.1 Oscillospiraceae bacterium | reverse complement strand
AGCAGCAGCTGCTGCCGCTGCAGCCGGAGGTTGCGGGGGTCGGCGGCGATCCGTTCGGACAGCGCGGCCCCGAGCCGGCTGCGCATCTCGGCGGCGGCCGCCTTGGTGAAGGTCACCACCAGCACCCGGTCGATGTCCACCGGGCGCTCGGGGTCGGTGAGCCGCCCGAGCAGCCGCTCGACGAGCACCGCGGTCTTGCCCGACCCGGCGGCGGCCGAGACGAGCACCGTCCCGCCGCGCGCCTCGATCGCCTGCCGCTGCGCCGGCGTCCAGCTGCGCGCCGCCATATGACCGCCCCCTTTCCCTGCGACTGTCCGAAGATTGCCTGAGCCCGGCGCCCGCTGCGGGACGCCTTTTTCCCCATCATACCGGAAATCGACGGGATTTGCAACCCCGTTCCCCGGCCGCTCGCCCGTTTTTGCCCCGCCCCCTTGCCGGCACCGCCGTCGTACGAAACGCAGGCAGCGCACGCACCCGGCGTTTTTGCCCCGCCCTCTTGCCAACGTGCAGCCGGGCTGCTATACTGGGATATACAAAAGGAACAAAAGTGCCGCCTGGCGGCATGAGAGAGGGGAGAGCGCGATGCTGCGCATCGGGACGATCGGGTCGGGCAGGATCGTGGACGAATTTCTGTCGGGACTGGCCGGGGTGTGCGACCTTCTGCACACGGCGGTGTACTCCCGCACGGTGGAGCGCGCGGCGGAGTACGCGGCGCTGCGCGGGGTGGACAACGCGTTCACGGATCTTCAAAAGATGGCGGAGAGCGACTGTATCGACGCGGTGTACATCGCGAGCCCGAACGCGCTGCACGTCGAACAGAGCGAGCTGTTTTTGCGGCACGGCAAGCACGTGCTGTGCGAAAAGCCGGTGGCGGCGCGCCCGGCGGAGCTTGAGGGGCTGCAGGCGCTCGCGCGGGAGAAGGGCGTGGTGTTCATGGAGGCGATCATGTGCCTCTATCAGCCGCAGCTGCGCCTGCTGCGCGAGGCGGTGGCGCAGCTCGGGCCGGTGTCGGTGGCGGACTTCCGGTTTTGCCAGTATTCGCACCAGTACCCGGCCTATCTGCGCGGGGAGCTGCCGAACATCTTCAACCCGGCGATGGAGACCGGCGG
>DXWE01000111.1:1656-5444 GCA_019417045.1 Oscillospiraceae bacterium | reverse complement strand
CATGAGAGTCAAGATCACTTTGGCCTGCACAGAGTGCAAGCAGCGCAACTACAACACGATGAAGAACAAGAAGAACGATCCGGACAGGCTGGAAATGAACAAGTACTGCCGGTTCTGCCGCAAACACACGCTGCACAGAGAGACGAAATAAGGAGGATGTGTCATGGCTGACGAGAAAAAGCTGCCAGAAGAAACCACCCCCGCAGTCGACGAGTCCTCTGTCCTCGAAGAATCCTCTGCCGAGACCGCCGCGGCCAAGCCCGATTCCAAAGCGGACGCGTCCGCAAAAAAGGATAAGAAAAAGGGCCGCAGCGGCCGGTTCGCGAAGTATTTCCGCGATTTGAAGGGCGAGTTCAAGAAGATCATCTGGCCGACCTTTCCCGCAGTGGTGCGCAACACGCTCGTGACCCTCGGCATGTGCGCCTTTGTCGGCGTGATCGTCGCTCTGATCGACCTGGGGCTCAGCGCGCTTGTGAACCTGATGTTGTCGCTGTAATCCACGGGCTACAAGGGAGGACAGGCCATGTCAGAGGAAGCAAAATGGTATGTGGTGCATACCTATTCCGGCTATGAGAACAAAGTGGCTACCAATCTGGAGACCATTGTGGAAAACCGCCGCCTGCAGGACTGGATCCAGGAGATCCGCGTGCCGACAGAGACGGTCACCGAGATCAAGGACAACCAGAAGCGCGAGGTGGAGCGCAAGATCTTCCCCGGGTATGTGCTCGTGAAGATGGTCATGAGCGACGAGTCCTGGTATGTGGTGCGCAACACGCGCGGCTGTACCGGATTTGTGGGGCCCGGGGGCAAGCCGATCCCGCTGACCGAACAGGAGGTCGCGGCGCTCGGCGTCGAAAAGCACGAAATCGAGATCAACTATGCGGTGGGCGATACGGTGAAGATCATCGACGGCCCGCTCGAAAACTTCACGGGAAACGTGGAGGAGATCGATCTCGACAAGAACAAGGTCCGCGTCGTCGTGTCCATGTTCGGCCGGGAGACGCCGGTGGAACTGGAGCTCGACCAGGCGGAGCTGCTCGAGTGATCCATCGGGAGCACAGAGCTCCCCAGGAGAGAGTTGTGCGCGGCGGCGCCGCGTGACTGTGTGCCGGACACATTTCCGGCTGTGGGAGGGGCGGTGTTCCCGTCCCGACAATGACCACAATTTTTGGAGGTGCAAGTAGAAATGGCTCAGAAAATCACCGGCTATATCAAGCTGCAGATCCCCGCTGGCAAAGCGACGCCGGCGCCCCCGGTCGGCCCTGCGCTCGGCCAGCACGGCGTCAATATCATGGCGTTTACCAAGGAGTTCAACGAGCGTACCAAGAACGATGTGGGTCTTGTGATCCCGGTCGTCATCACGGTCTATGCAGACCGTTCTTTCACGTTTATCACCAAGACCCCTCCGGCCGCGGTCCTGATCAAAAAGGCCTGCGGGATCGAGACGGCCTCCGGCGTGCCAAACAAGACGAAGGTCGCGAAGATCACCAAGGAGCAGGTCCAGAAGATCGCCGAGACCAAGATGCCCGATCTCAATGCCGCGGATCTCGAGGGCGCGATGAGCATGATCGCGGGTACCGCGCGCAGCATGGGCGTCGAAGTGGTCGACTGAAGATAGACGTTTTCGGGTGGGAGGAACACCTCCGGCATTCCGATGTACCACTCATACCGGCAAGGGGGCTCCCCGGCCGGTAACTACAGGGAGGAAAACCAAATGAGACATGGTAAAAAGTATGTCGACAGCCAGAAGCTGTTTGACCGCAGCAATCTGTATGACGTTCCGGAAGCGCTGGAACTCGCGGTGAAGACCGGCAAGGCCAAGTTTGACGAGACGGTCGAAGTGCATGTGAAGCTGGGCGTGGACGGCCGCCATGCCGATCAGCAGGTGCGCGGCGCGGTCGTGCTGCCGCACGGTACCGGCAAGACGGTGCGCGTGCTCGTGTTCTGCAAGGAGGATAAGCAGGCTGCTGCGACCGAGGCGGGCGCCGATTATGTCGGCGCCGACGAGCTGGTGGCGAAGATCAGCGGCGGCTGGATGGATTTTGACGTTGTGGTGGCGACCCCCGACATGATGGGGATCGTCGGCCGTCTCGGTAAGGTGCTGGGCCCCCGCGGTCTGATGCCCAACCCGAAGGCCGGCACGGTCACCCCGGATGTGGCGAAGGCGGTCACCGAGGCGAAGGCCGGTAAGATCGAGTACCGTCTCGACAAGACGAACATCATCCACTGCCCGATCGGCAAGGTGTCCTTCGGCAAGGAGAAGTTGCAGGAGAATTTCGACACGCTGCTCTCCGCCATCAACCACGCCAAGCCCGCGGCGGCGAAGGGGCAGTATATCCGCTCCTGCGTGGTGTCCGCGACGATGGGCCCGGGCGTGCGCATCAATCCGGCGAAGGTCGGCGGCTGAGAATCGCCGGGGGCTTGACAGCCCGGATTTTCCCTTGTATAATAGTTGCTGTTCTTCCACAGACAGCAGGTGCGGGTTTCCCGTATAATGGATGGTGCTGCCGTTCGCCTGCCGAGGAGGAGAGCTTTACATGGAGTTTGGCCGGCTTGCGGCCATGGTATTTCGTGTGACGCGCCCTTCCTGTGGGAACGCAGGAAGGGTGTTTTTTCGTCCTTCCGGGAGCAACGTTATAGCCCGCCCAGGTGGGCATCTGTTCCAAGACGGAGGTGAAATTCATTTGGCAAGTGAGAAGGTATTGCAGGAAAAGCAGGCATATGTGGCCGAACTGACCGGCAAGCTGAACGAGGCGGTCTCCGGTGTGGTGGTGTCCTACAAGGGTATCAACGTGGCGGACGACACCAAGCTGCGCAAGCAGTTGCGGGAGGCGGGCGTCGAGTATATGGTGGTGAAGAACACCATGCTCCGCCGGGCGGCCGACCAGGCGGGTCTCTCCGCGCTGGACGATGTGCTCAAGGGCACGACCGCGCTCGCGATCAGCGCGACCGAGTATGCCACCGGTGCGAAAATCCTCGCGGATTTCGCGGAGAAAAACAAGGACTTTGAACTGAAGGCCGGTTTTGTCGACGGCAATGTCATCGATTCGGAGGGCGTGAAGTCGCTCGCGAAGATGCCGTCCAAGGAAGTCCTGCTCGCTCAGGTGCTGGGCGGACTCAACACCCCGATCGTCAATTTCGCGGGCGTGCTGAACGCCAACCTGCGCGGCCTCGTCGTGGCGCTGAACGCCATCGCCGAGAAACAGAGCGCGTAAACGCGCCAATTTGATTCCTTTGCTGCCGGGTGGCGGCCGGTGAAGCGGGCGGCCGACAATCGCCGCACACAAAATTTTAGAGTCAATGGAGGATTTGAAAATGTCTGATAAAGTGCTGAAGCTCATTGAGGATGTCAAGGCCCTGACCGTGATGGAGCTGTCCGAGCTCGTCAAGGCGCTCGAAGAGGAATTCGGTGTGTCCGCTGCCGCTCCGGTGGCTGTCGCTGCCGCTCCGGCCGCTGCTGCGGCTGCCGCTCCGGCCGAGGAGAAGACCGAGTTTGACGTGGTGCTGACTGGCGCCGGCGCCAACAAGATCGCGGTCATCAAGGTTGTCCGCGAAGTGACCGGCCTTGGCCTGAAAGAGGCGAAGGATCTGGTGGACGGCGCTCCGAAGGCTGTCAAGGAAGGCATTTCGAAGGACGATGCCGAGGCCCTCAAGGCAAAGCTCGTCGAGGCGGGCGCGACCGTCGAGGTCAAATAAGTCGGATTGTGAGATCAAAAGGAGGCTGCCGTATGGCAGCCCCCTTTTTTGTATGGGGTTTCGGGTTCAGGATTCCCTGTGGCGGGTGATCT
>DXWE01000111.1:0-1646 GCA_019417045.1 Oscillospiraceae bacterium | reverse complement strand
GATCTCCACCGCCATATATCGAAAGTCGGCGGCCACCGGCGCGCGTGGCTTTTTCAGCCGCACCGTCACCTCTTCCACCGGGAAAGAGGACAGGATCGCCTCGGCCACGCGGGTGGCCGCCCGCTCGATCAGGGCGTTTTTTTCGGACTGCATGGTGGCGACAGCCAGCTTGGCGACCGCCGAGTAGTTGACGGTATCGGCGAGATCGTCGGTGCGTCCCGCCCGCAACAGGTCGACGGCGAGGGCGAGGTCCAGCTCGAACGGCTGCCCTTTCTCCTGCTCCTCCGGTTTGACGCCGTGATAGGCATAGACGCGCAGGCCCTTGATATAGATGTGATCCATGGGTAGTACCTCCTGTGTCCGGGATGGGGGCGGTCACAGATCCGACCGCCTGCGGATGAGAAACGTGCCAAAGAACAGTGCCGCCGCGATGAGCACGATCATCGGGCCGGTGGCAACGGCGTTATAATAGGAGAGCAGCAGACCGACAAAGCCGGAAAACAGGGAAAACAGCAGCGCGAGCAGATGGTAGCTGCGCATGCTGAAGGACACGTTGCGCGCCGCGGCAGCGGGCAGAATCAGCATGGCGTTGATAATCAGCAGCCCCACCCACCGGATGGAGAGCATGACGATCACCGCGGTCACCACGACAAACAGGTTGTCGAGCATGCCGACCGGCATGCCCTTGCTGCGCGCCAGAGACGGGCTGATGCTCACCGCGTGGAACCCGTTGAAACACAGCAGCCAGAGAACCACGCCCATCAGCAGCGCGACACCGAGAACCCACAGCTCGGAAGCGGTGATATTGAGGATGTCCCCGATGAGCAGGCTCTGGTATTTCGCGAACCCGCCGCCGCGCGACAGGATCACCAGGCCGAGCGCGATACCGCAGGAGGAGAAGACGCCGATCACCGTGTCGGTCGAAGAGAGACGGGAGTGGCGGATCCGGTTCATCAGCAGGGCAAACGCCACTGCGAACAGCACCATCACCAGGCTGTAGTCCGAGAGCCCCAGCAGCACGCCGATCCCGACGCCGGTCAGTGCGGAGTGGCCGAGCGCGTCCGAGAAAAAGGACATGCCGTTGTTGACCACCATCGTCCCGAGCAGGGCGAACAGCGGCATGAGCAGCAGCACGGCGATGCAGGCGTATTGCATGAAGGGATAGTCCCACCAGCCAAACAGGATGTCCCCCATCAGCTCTCGCCCCCTTTCGGAAACGCGGCGGCAAAGGCAGCGCTCGCAAAGACCTCCCGCGGCGGGCCGGAGGCCTGCACCGTGTGGTCGAGCAGCACCACCCGGTCGGCGTGCTGCCGCACAAAATTCAGGTCGTGCGAGATGAGCAGGATGACGAGGTCGTCGGTCGCACGCAGCTCCTCGAGGATCTGATAGAATTGTTGCAGGCCCGCAGCGTCCACACCCGAGACCGGCTCGTCCAGCATCAGCAGATCAGGGCGCGGGATGGTGGCGACCGCGAGCAGCACCCGCTGCAGCTCCCCTCCCGAGAGCAACCCGACCCGCCGGTCCAGCAGCGTGTCCACCCCATAGCGCGCGAAATGGGATTCCAGCTTCCGCACGAGCTTCTTCCGCCGGGGCAGAAACGCCGGCCACCGGGAGGTGAACGCGAGCGCCATATCATAGACGGTGGC
>DXWE01000110.1 GCA_019417045.1 Oscillospiraceae bacterium | reverse complement strand
ACCCTTCACACAGCAGCCAGTTGCCCAGCCCCCAGCCCGAGAGCAGGACCTCCTCCCCCTCGCCGTTGACCAGCTTTTTGTCCTGAACGTGCAAAAATCCCTTGACACGGGCCCTGTTCAGCGCATCGCGCATACGACGTCCCCCCTTTTTTGATGATGGCAACATTGTAACACAGGGAGCCGTCCGGCGCAATCGAAAAATAACAGGTTTGTCACCGCACTCTGTCCGGTCTTACAAAACTGTAATGGAATTGTAATCAAAAGCAGGTGACAATTTTAATAAAAGCGGGCTATACTGTACTTGTACACAGAAGGGAGACAGGCCGGAGCAAACCGGCCGGGCCGGAAAGGGTGTGGGGGATATGAAACGGGGAATGGCGCTGCTGCTGACAGGGGTGCTGCTCTGCCTGCTCGCGGGCTGCCATGTGCGGCAAGCCCGGCCGACCGCGTCTACCTCCACGCCCGAGCCGGGGCCCGGGACGGTGCTGGTGGTGAAGTCGGAGGAGACGGAGCCGGCCGCGACCTCGCCAACGGGGGAGGATCCCGCAAAAGAGGCCACAGCGGCATCGCCGTCCGCCCCCTGGTATGAGACTGCGGAAAATGTGGTGGCGTCCTATTTTGACGGGGCGCTGCACAAGATCCGGGAGGAACAGGGCGGTGTGGTGCGGTACGGGATCGCCGACCGGGAGGGGAACGTGATCCTGCCGGCAGAGTATCTCTGGGTCGGCGTGATCGATGAGGATCGCCTGGTGGCGACCGCCGGCGACGCGCCGGGGCTCGAATTCAGCCGCGCGTGGATCTTCGATGTGTCCGGCAACGTGATCTCGGCCGGGGAGTACAACAGTATCGACTATTTCCAGAGATCGGACGGTACCCTGACGCCCTATGGCGTGGCGTTTCAAAACGAGAAGTTCTATCTCGTGGACCGCGACGGAGAATCGCTCGACGGGCGTGCGTGGGACTGGCTGGCGTTTGAGGAGGAATACACGCTTTCCGGCGTGTTTCAGGGGGAGACATATACCGTGGATATGTCTGCCTGATACGGACAACTGCTGAGTTTTTCATAGACAACCTCCCATAAAAGGCAGGACGGGCGCACGACAGCGCCCGCCCTGCCTTGTATGTACAGAACGGATTGTATCCAAAGTGGGAGTGTGGTATACTGGGGGCAGAAGGAAAACAGGGTGCAAAGGGGGAGCGGGACATGGCGGCTGACCGGAGGGAGGATGCGCGGTATTTTATCGCGCTGCTCGACGCCTTTGCGCGGGAGGCCCCGCCGCCCTGCCGCCCCGATGCCGACTGGGAGGCGCTGACCGACTGGGGTGAACGGCACGGGGTGGCCGGGATCCTCGGGTTTGTAGCCGATCACATGCCCGCAGCCGGCGGTCCGCCGCCCGCAGTCCGGCAGCGGCTCACCGAGCGGTGGCAGCAGACGGTCGTCACCCTTGCGCGGCAGGAATACGCGACGGAGGAGCTGCTGGCGGCGTTCGACAGGGGGAAACTGTCTCGGGTGCCGATGAAGGGGTATGTGCTGCGGGAATACTATCCGGTTCCCGAGCTGCGCACCTTCGGGGACGTCGATCTGCTGATCCGGGAGGAGGACCGGGAGCGCGCCGACGAGCTGATGCGGAGGGAGGGCTTTGCCTGCACGGACAAAAGCGGCACGGTCTATACGTACCGCCGGGGGCCGTATCGGTACGAACTGCACACCCGGCTGATTCCGGACGGGTTCAGCCGGATTGATCCGGACCGGCTGCCGGATCCCTGGGAGCATACGGTACAGGCCGACGGGCCGTATGGCTACCGGTTTGCCCCCAGCTTCCATCTGCTCTATCTGCTGCTCCACCTGTGCAAGCACCTGATCGGAAACGGGGCGGGTGTGCGGATGTGGCTGGATATTGCGCTGTTGCTCCGGCGGGAGACGGAGCTCGACTGGGGGTGGATCCGGCAGTATTTGCAGGAACTCCGGCTGACAGCGTTCGCAGACGCCGTGTTTGGGATCTGCCAGAGGTGGTTTCACACCCCGCCGCCCTATACGCTGTCCCCCCTGCGGGAGGAGACGTATGTGGCGCTTGCCCGGGAGATTTTGCAGGCAGGGACGTTTGGCAAAACGGAGCGGAACATGGCCGTTTCCCGGCTGCGGCAGCAGACCGGCAGGGGAGGGGACCGAGGGGCGCGGCTGCGTGCGCTCGGGCAATTCGTCTTTCCGCCCTATCGGCAGCTCAAGGGACAATATCCCTTTTTGGAGGGGCGGCCCTGGCTGCTGCCGGTGGGCTGGTGCCGCCGGTATGCAGACGGAGTGTTTCACCGCCGGAAAAAGGCAGCGGGGATCCTGCACGGCCTGTTCCGCGAAGGGGACGCCGCGCGGGCACAATACCGGCTGTTCTCCGAGCTCGGGCTGACCGGGGAGGAGAGCCCGGACAAAATACGATGAGAACAGGCCCTGCGCAGCCATCCGCAGGGCCTGTTCCTGTGTATTCTCATTCAGCGGGACCGCCGGCGGCGCCGGAGCAGCAGCACGAGCAGCACGGCTGCGGCGGCGACCACGACCGCCGCAGCGACGATCCACGGCACCGCGCTGGCCGGCGGTTCGGCGAGCACTTCGGTGAAGCGGGCGGTCTCCACGATCTGCCGCAGGGCTAAGGCCATCTCTTCCGTCACCGGGCCGGAGGAGGAATAGAGGGAAAAGCCGATCTCCTGCCCGTTGATGATCGTGAAAACCTGCTGCCCGTACTGGACGGTATCCCCGTCGCGCAGTTCAAAGTCCAGCTGCAAAAATTTGGCCTGGGCGTGCGGGAACAACTCACAGGAGGTGTAGGTGATCCCGTCAAACGCGCCGTTTTGGATCTCCTGCCCGAAGCCGAGCACCACCTCGTCCGTATACCGGTTGAAATCGAAATTGCGCCGGGTGTCCCGGTCCTGTGCCATCGAGACAAAGATCTCACACGAGCCGTCCTCGGCATACATATCGAGATAGATCCCGGAGTCCTCATAATACGCCTCGAGCGTGTCCTTTGCGCGCTCGTCCCCAAACCGGTCGAGGTGCGGGTCGCTTGGGTCGATCTCCCGGGTAAAGGCATAGTACCCGTCCGGCAGCGTCACCTGCAAGGACAGCTCCGGGAGCGTATAGGTCGCGCCCGCGGCGGCCGTTGGCAGAGAGAGCACGCCAAGGCATGCAAGGGCGAGCAGCGCGGCTGATAGACGTCTCATGCGATTTCCTCCGTGACGACCCGGGTCAGCGGGCCTTTTCCGCCACTTCCCGCAGCGCCCGGCCGAGAAATGCGTCCACGCTCATCGCGCCGATGTCCCCCTCTTTCCGGGAGCGGACGGACACGGTGCCGGCTTCGACCTCCTTGTCCCCGAGGACGAGCATATACGGCACCTTCTGCACCTGCGCCTCGCGGATCTTGTAGCCGATCTTCTCCGGACGCAGGTCCGCCTCCACCCGCAGCCCGGCGTCGCGCAGCTTCGCCGCGAGAGCTTCGGCCTGCTCTGCCTGCCGCTCGGAGATCGGCAGCACACGTGCCTGCTCGGGCGCGAGCCACAGCGGGAACGCGCCCGCGTACTTCTCGATCAGCAGCGCGAGCGTGCGCTCGTAGCAGCCGATGGAGGTGCGGTGGATGATATAGGGGTTCTTCCTGCTGCCGTCCCGGTCCACATATTCCATCCCGAACTTTTCGGCGAGCATCTGATCGATCTGGATCGTGATGAGGGTGTCCTCCTTGCCGTGGACATTGCGGATCTGGATGTCGAGCTTCGGCCCATAAAACGCCGCCTCCCCGACCCCGACGACATATGGGATCTCCAGATGGTCGAGGATCTTCTGCATCGCGCTCTGCGCCTCGTCCCACTGCTCGGGGGTGCCGATGTACTTCTCGCGGTCGTTCGGGTCCCACTGGGAGAACCGGTAGGACACGTCCTCATACAGCCCGAGGGTCTTGAGCATGTAGATCGCGAGCTCCAGGCAGCCCCTGAACTCGTCCTCCAGCTGGTCCGGCCGGCACATCAGGTGCCCCTCGGAAATCGTGAACTGCCGCACGCGGATCAGCCCGTGCATCTCGCCGCTCGCCTCGTTGCGGAACAGGGTGGAGGTCTCGTTGTACCGCAGCGGCAGGTCGCGGTACGACCGGCTGCGGTTCAGATACGCCTGGTACTGGAACGGGCAGGTCATCGGGCGCAGAGCGTACACCTCGTCGTCCTTGTCCGGGTCGCCGAGCACGAACATCCCGTCGCGGTAGTGGTCCCAGTGGCCGGACACCTTATAGAGATCGCTTTTGGCCATAAACGGGGTCTTGGTGAGCAGCCAGCCGCGCTTTTGCTCCTCGTCCTCCACAAACCGCTGCAGCAGCTGCACGATCCGTGCGCCCTTCGGCAGCAAAATCGGCAGGCCCTGCCCGATCAGATCCGAGGTGGTGAACAGCTCGAGCTCCCGGCCGAGCTTGTTGTGGTCGCGCTTTTTGGCCTCCTCCAGCTGCTGGAGATGTGCCTCCAGTTCGCTCTTTTTCGGGAACGCGGTCCCGTAGATGCGCTGGAGCATCTTGTTCTTCTCGTTGCCGCGCCAGTATGCGCCCGTGCAGGAGGTGAGCTTGACCGCCTTCACCCGGCCCGTGTCCGGCAGGTGCGGGCCGGCGCACAGGTCGGTGAACTCGCCCTGTCTGTAAAAGCGGATCGGCTCGCCCTTGCCCGCGTGCTCCTCCATCAGCTCGAGCTTGTACGGCTGGTCGGCCATCAGCTGCCGCGCCTCTTCGATCGGGAGCGTGAAGGTCTCGATCGGCAGCGCCTCCTTGATGATCGTATGCATCTCCGCTTCGATCTTCTCAAGCGCCTCCGGGGTAAAGGAGACCTCGCTGTCAAAATCATAGTAAAATCCGTTGTCAATCGCGGGGCCGATCGCGAGCTTGACGTCCGGGTACAGCCGCAGCACCGCCTGCGCCAGGATGTGGGAGGCGGTATGGCGATAGGCCTTTCTGCCATCCGGGTCGTCAAACGTGAGGATCTCGAGCGCGCAGTCCCGCGTCAGCTCGGTGCGCAGGTCCACCACCTGGCCGTCCACCCGCGCGGCGCACGCCGCCCGGTACAGTCCCATCGAGATCTCGCGGCACAGCGCGTCCACCGTGGTGTGTTCCGCCACCTGCCGGCTGTCGCCGCCCTTCAGCGTAATCGTCAACATCTTCACCACTTCTTTCTGTAAAAATAAATACCGCGTCCCACACAAGGGACGCGGCGGTATCGACACGTGGTTCCACCCTATTTCAGCGGCAGGGCGCCGCTCTCAGGCGACCGGTAACGGGGTCAGACGGCGCACCATACTGCGGGACGGACAAAGCCGCCGGTTCCGGCGCGCACTCCGGGGTGGTGGGCTTGCCCGCACAGCCCCTGCGCCGCTTGCAGCCGCGGCGACGCTCTCTGGAAGGGGCGGACGGCGGGCGCCGTCCCCATCTACGCTTTCTC
>DXWE01000011.1:20664-24967 GCA_019417045.1 Oscillospiraceae bacterium | reverse complement strand
GATTATACAAAAAAGGTACGTCAGCATACTACGCTAACGTACCTTTTCATTTTTCCTCAACTTTATTATTTTCACAGATTGGCAAGCAATGCAAACATATACATGTTTTGCGATTTTGGCCGGATTGCACCGGCCAAAATGCTTGTTGAGGGATTCCCCCCAAGCCCCCAAGATCGTCCCCATTCGGTGACGGCTGCGCGTCCTGCGGACGCTGAAAAATTTTAAGAAGCAAAAGAAAACCTCTATGCAAATGGTTCGTCCATTCACATAGAGGTTTCATATTTCCCGTTCACTTGGCATAGGTTAGTATTTTTGCAATACTTCTTTATGCTCCTCTGCCTTTTTCCGGTTTCCCCCTTTTCTCTCGCTTTGCCGCGGCTGCTCTCCGGGAGCAGCCGTTTTCATTCGCTTTTGAGCAGCTCGCGGTACAGCCGCAGATACTCATTGGCCGACCGGCCCCAGCTGAAATCGCTCTCCATCGCGTGGCGGGAGATCACCGCCCAGTCCGGCTTGTTCGCATACGCACCAAACGCCCGGCGGATCGCGTACAGCATGTCGTCCGCGTTATAGGTCTTGAAGGTAAACCCGTTCCCCTCGCCGTCGCCGCAGTCGCGAATACTGTCCTTGAGGCCGCCGGTCTCGCGCACCACCGGCACCGCGCCGTAGCGGCACGCCACCATCTGCGAGAGCCCGCACGGCTCGCTCTGGGACGGCATCAGGAAGATATCCGACCCGGCATAGATCCTGCGCGCGAGATCCGGGATAAACCCGTTGCAATAGCGCAGCTTGTCGCCATGGCGCGCCTGCGCCTCCCGGAAAAAGTTCTCGTATACCCAGTCGCCCGACCCGAGCACCACCATCTGCACGTCGTCCTGCAGTATCTGGTCGAGCGCGTATTTCACGAGATCCAGCCCCTTGTGGGACACGAGCCGGCTCACCATGCTCAGCAGCGGCACGTCCGGCCGCACGGGGAGCCCGAGCTCCTCCTGCAGCGCTTTCTTGTCCTCCGCCTTGCCGGACATGTCCTCGGCACTGTAGTGCGCGCGCAGCTGGATGTCGGTCCCGGGATCATAGCTTTCGGTATCGATCCCGTTGAGGATCCCGCAGAGCTTCCACTGCCGCGCCCGCAGGATCCCGTCCATCCCGTGGGAGAAATAGGGGTCGAGCAGCTCCGCCGCATAGGTGGGGCTGACGGTAGTCACCCGGTGCGCGGTCTCGATCGCGCCCTTCATCAGATTGACACAGCCGTCCATCTCCACGATCTGCTGCCGGTCACGCGGCAGCCCGAACACCTCTTCCAGGATCTCCAGCCCGTATTTCCCCTGGTACTGGATGTTGTGGATGGTGAACACCGTCTTCATATCCCGGTAGAGCGGATCGTGGCAGTAGAACAGGCTGTGGTAGATCGGGATCAGCGCGGTCTGCCAGTCGTTCGCATGCAGGATATCCGGCTTGAAATCGATGTATTTGAGAATTTCGAGCGCGGCGCGGGACAAAAAGGCGAACCGCTCCGCGTCGTCGTAGTGGCCATACAGCCCCGGCCGCTTGAAATAGTACTGGTTGTCGAGCAGGTAATAGATGACGCCGTTTGCCTTGGCCTCGAACACCCCACAGTACTGCCGCCGCCACGCCACCGGCACCGACAGGCTGACCAGGAAATGCATGTTGTCCCGCAGGTACTGCGGCACCGACTCATATAGCGGCATTACCACCCGGCACCCCACCAGCCGCGCCCGCAGCGCCTGCGGCAGCGATCCGGCCACATCCGCCAGCCCTCCGGACGCCGCAAACGGCAGCGCCTCGCTGGTCGCATAGAGAATTTTCAATCCGTCCACCTCCTTAGATGGTACTGCCCTTGGCCACGAAGATCGGATAGCTCGAGGCCCCCTGCAGGATCCGGTTCTCCTGCACGGTCACGTTCTTGTCGAGCACCACCCCGAAGATGCGCGCGCCCGCGCCGATCACCGATCCCTGCATCACAATACAGTTCTCCACCACCGCGCCCTTTTCCACCCGCACGTCACGGAACAGGATGGAGTGGCGCACCGTGCCGTCGATCCGGCTGCCGTCCGCCACCAGGGATTCGCACGCGTCCGCCGACAGCCCGTAGATCGCCGGGCAGCGGTCGCGCACCTTGGTGTAGATCGGCCGGTCGGGCAGGAACAGCTTCTCCCGCACCGCGGGATCGAGAGCGGCCATGTTCGCCTGATAATAGCGCACAAGAGACGTGATCGCCATCGTGTATTCCGGCACCTCATATCCACACACGAGCCTGTCATCGATGTGCTGTTGCAGGATATCCCGCTCAAAGTGCATCCGGTTGCGGGATTTCGCGTCCGCCACCATCTCGAGCAGCCAGGCGCGCCCGACGACATACAGCCCGATCCCATAGTGACAGGGGCCGGCGGGCCGGCTGCCGAGCAGCAACTCCACCACCCGGCCGCTTTTGTCCATGTTCAGCACCAGATTGTCCGGCACTTCGAGCGCCTCCCCGGTCTGGTAGGCGATCGTCACATCTGCGCCGGAGGCGATGTGCGCCTCGATCAGCCGGTCATAGTCGATGTTGCCGACCACATGGCAGTCGGACATCACCACATAGTCCTCCGTGCTCCCCTGCAGGAAGGAGGCAATCCCGGCAAGCGAGGCCACCCGCCCGGCGTACTGCGCGTCCAGCACCCCATAGGGGGAGAGGATATAGAGCCCCTCGTTTTTGCGGGAGAGGTCCCATGCCTTACCCGACCCGATGTGGTCCATCAGCGACTGGTAGTTGTTCTTTGTGAGCACCCCGACCTTGGTGATCCCCGCATGCACCATGTTGGACAGCGGGAAATCGATCAGCCGATACCGGCCGACGAACGGGATCGACCCGGCCGCACGCGCCGCGGTCAGCTCGCGCAGCTGTTCGTCATAGGTGTTTGAAAAGATGAGACCGAGCGCCTTGTCATTTGCCATGCTCTTCCACCCCTTCCACATCCTCTTCTATCATGGCCTTGGCCAGGACCCGGGCGCCCGGTCCAATCCTCACGCCGGATCCGACCACCGCGACCCCCCATTCCTTCAGGTTGTCCTTGTCCTCCGGCCGCTCGCCGACCACGGCGTTCTCACCGACCACCACATTCTCCGCGAGGATCGCGTATTGCACCCGCGCCCCCTTTTTGACCTGCGCGCCCGGCATGAGGATCGAGTCCGCGACCACCGCGCCCTCCTCCACCGTGGTGCCCGCAAACAGCACCGAGAAATCCACCGTGCCGTAGACCGTGCTGCCCTCGGTGACCATGCTGTTCTGCACCTTGGCGCCCGGCCCGATATAGTGCGGCGGCTGGCTCGCGTTGCGGGAGTAGATCCGCCAGGTCTCGTCGCTGAGGTCGAGCGGCACATTCGGGTTTAAGAGGTCCATGTTGGCCTCCCACAGGCTGTCGATCGTGCCGACGTCCTTCCAATAGCCCTCAAACCGGTAGGCAAACATCCGCTCGCCGCCGGCGAGCATGGCCGGCAGCACGTTCTTTCCAAAGTCATTTTGAGATTTCGGGTCCTGCTCGTCCTCGGTTAAGTACTGGCGGAGTTTGTCCCAGTTGAAGACATAGATCCCCATCGAGGCGAGGTTGCTCTTCGGGACCTTCGGCTTTTCGTCGAACTCGTAGATCGAGCCGTCCGGGTTGGTGTTGAGGATCCCGAATCGGCTGGCCTCCGACATCTCCACCTCGAGCACCGCGATGGTGCAGTCCGCTTTGTTTTTCTTGTGCGCGTCGATCATTTGGGAATAGTCCATCTTGTAGATGTGGTCGCCCGAGAGCACCAGCACGTATTCGGGATGATACCGCTCGATGAACCCCATATTCTGGTAGATGGCGTTGGCGGTTCCCTTGTACCAGTCGGCGCCCTTGCTGCGCTGATAGGGCGGCAGCACGTGCACCCCGGTGTCCATCCGGTCGAGATCCCACGGCTGTCCGGAGCCGATATAATCGCTCAGCTCCAGCGGCTGGTACTGGGTCAGCACCCCCACCGTCTCGATGCCGGAATTGACGCAGTTGGACAGCGGGAAATCGATGATCCGGTACTTGCCGCCATAGGGCACTGCGGGCTTGGCGATCCGCCGCGTCAGCGCATACAGCCGGCTGCCCTGGCCGCCCGCCAGCAGCATCGCGACGCATTCCTGTTTGCGAAACATGCGCATTCCTCCTGTGCTAGTGAAATCGATCTATCGAACGGCCATCAGGTGGCCTGTTTTCCCGTCCGGGGGGGTTCGGCGGGTTTTGCCGCTGCCCTGCGTTTCGGGGCGGGACGCCTCAGCGCACGCTTTAAC
>DXWE01000011.1:0-20654 GCA_019417045.1 Oscillospiraceae bacterium | reverse complement strand
TGTCACCGACAGCGGCGGCAATGTCAGCTCGAGCGACTGCTCGTACCCGTGCATCGGCTCGGGATCGGTCTTCACCATCCCGTTGGTCACCCCGCTGCCGCCGAACTCCTTTAAGTCGGTGTTGAATACCTCCGCATACTGCCCGTAGGCAGGCGCGCCGATCCGGTAGTGCTCGCGCTGTACGGGGGTGAAGTTGCACACGACCACCAGTTCCCTGCCCTGCCGATCCATGCGGCGGAACGCGATCACGCTCTGGGAATAGTCGTCATGTGCGATCCACGAGAAGCCCTCCCACGAGAAGTCGTTGTCCCACAGCTCCCGCCGCGAACGGTAGAAATGGTTGAGGCTCCTCGTGAAATGCTGCAACATCCGGTGGGACTCGTACTCGAGCAGCAGCCAGTCCAGCTCGTGCTCGAAATCCCACTCCTTGAACTGCCCGAACTCGCACCCCATGAAGGTGAGCTTCTTGCCCGGATGCGCCATGATGTACCCGAGGAACGCGCGCACCCCGGCGAACTTCTGCTCATAGTCCCCCGGCATCTTGTTGATCAGCGAGCACTTGCCGTGCACCACCTCGTCGTGCGAGATCGGCAGGATGAAGTTCTCGGAAAACGCGTAGAAGAAGGAGAAGGTCAGCTTGTCATGGTTGTGCGACCGGAACAGCGGGTCGAGCGACATATATTGCAGCATGTCGTTCATCCAGCCCATGTTCCACTTGTAATTGAACCCGAGCCCGCCGTCGCAGGTGGGGCGGGAGACCATCGGCCACGCGGTGGACTCCTCCGCAATCATCAGCGTTTTGGGGTACCGTGCGAACACCGCCTCGTTGAGCTTGCGCAGGAAATCCACCGCCTCGAGGTTTTCGTGCCCGCCATAGATGTTCGGGATCCACTCCCCGGCCCGCCGGTTGTAATCGAGATACAGCATGGAGGCGACCGCGTCCACCCGGATCCCGTCGATGTGGTATTCCTTCAGCCAGAACATCGCGCTCGAGATCAGAAACGCCCGCACCTCCGGCTTGCCGTAGTCGAACACGCAGGTGCCCCATTCGTAGTGCTCGCCCTTGCGCGGGTCGGCATACTCGTAGCACGGTGTGCCGTCAAACCGGTACAACCCCTGCTCGTCCTTCGGGAAATGGGCCGGCACCCAGTCCATGATGACCCCGATCCCCGCCTGGTGGAACGCGTCCACAAACGCCATGAACTGGTCGGGCGTGCCGTAGCGGGAGGTCGGGGCAAAGTAGCCCGTCACCTGATACCCCCACGACCCGTCGTAGGGGTACTCGCTCACCGGCAGCAGCTCGATGTGGGTATACCCCATCTCCTTGACATACGCGACCAGCTCTTCCGCCAGCTTGTCATAGGACATCGTATTGCCATCCGGATACCGCCGCCAGGAGCCGAGATGCACCTCATAGATATTGATCGGGCAGTCGTAAATCGTGTGCTCCTCTTTATAGCGCTGCCAGTCCGCATCGCCCCACTCATAGCCGCCCAGCGTGTAGATCTTGGAGGCGTTGGCCGGCCGCGTCTCGAAATGCGTGCCGAACGGGTCGGCCTTCATCATCTCCCGCCCGTCCTCTGTCAGGATATGGTATTTATAGGCATCGTATTCCTGCAATCCGGCCTTTTTGATCTCCCACAGCCCATCGCCGGTTTTCACCATCGGGTCGACGCCGGGCTGCCAGTTGTTAAACGCGCCCACCAGCGATACCGCCCTGGCGCGCGGCGCCCACACGCAGAATCGATAGGTGTCCGGCCCGATCTTATGACAGCCCTGCCGCTCATACGCATAGCAGTCGATCCCGTCCTGCAGCCGGCCGGCCCGGTCGTGTATATGCTCCGTGTGTGCCATGAGTGCCTCCGCCTTTCTACATCCCCTGTAAAATACTTCCAACTATAGTATAACAACGTCTACTGAAAATTGCAAGAGATATTTGTTAGTTTTCCGAAAAAAGTCATGTTTATTTTTATGTTGTATTGTTAATAAACGACAATTTTGAGGTGTCTTTCCTAGACAACATGGCCAGAAGGCCCCTTTCAGTATACCCGGTATTCCCCAAAAAAGCGGTCGAAATCCATATCGAAAACTCGTACAAAAAAAGCAGGGAGCGCCTTTTCAGGCGCTCCCTGCGGGAGGAACATTCAGTCGCCGCTGAAAAACCGGCAGAGGGACTCCCACCATTCCACCACCTTGAACCGCACCTCATACTGTTGCGGCTGCGTGACGATCTCCTCCTGTGTGGGATCCAGTACGTCCTTGATAGTGGCCGCCCGATCGGAGGCGGAGGACACGCACATGGGTGGGAACACGACGCACCACCAGTTGTGCCCCTCGCCCGACCCGATCGTGATCCGCAGGGCGTCATACATGCCGGCGGGCAGCGTCGCCTGCTCGTAGGCGCGGGTGGTGAAGTACATGTGGCAGAGCTCTGCCTTCACCGGATAGTCGTAGCCCTCGTCATACACGGTCTGCTGCGCCACCTGCTGCAGCCGCGACAGGTCCTGCTCTGCCGCCTGCAGCGCCTCGCCCGCATCGCGCGCGCCATCGAACAGCCCGGCTGCCGCCTCCACCACCGCGTCGCGCACCCGGAGTTTGAGCGCCTGGTCGGCGTCGCTGTCCGAGTTGGCGAGCACGTGCAGCCGCACCACCTTTTCCCGGATCTGGTCACACTCTCCCGCAAACCCGCACATGCCCAGCGCCAGTGTCAGGATCAGCCCGCCACACAGCGCGCGTATCCATCTGCTCATAAGAAAATCCTGCCTTTCTGTCGGAGTGTTGTACAGACAGTGTTGGCAGGAATTCCCAACTTATGCAACGTGGGCGGTATTATTTCTCCTGTTCCCCGGATCCGGCTGCGATTCTATACCAGGCTGTCACGGGCCCCGAAACGGGCACGCCCAGTTCCCCCGCCTCATCGCCTGTCTCCTCCTGCCACTACAGGCCCCACACCCACCCGGACGCTTGACAGCGCCTTGCTTGTGTGGTATAGTCTGTCTGTTTGTGTCAAACGGCGGCGAATGGGAAAGCACCGGTATGGACCCCGCCGCCGGGAGGCACACTAATGTGATGGGCGACAGATTCTTCCGGCCGACGGCGTTGCCGCCCGGCCGGCCAACGCCCATCGATTGGAGGCACTGCCATGCATCCTGAAAGGGACAATCCGCTCGGCATCGAACCCATCGGCCGACTGCTCCGTAGATTCGCCATACCCAGTATTATTGCCATGCTGGTGAGTGCACTGTACAATATCGTCGACCAGATTTTCATCGGGCAGAGCGTCGGTATGCTCGGGAATGCGGCCACCAACGTGGCGTTCCCCCTCTCCACCATCTGTACCGCGCTGTCGCTGCTGTTCGGGCTTGGCGCGGCGTCGAATTTCAATCTCGAGATGGGGCGCGGACACCGGGAAGAGGCCGGCCGCTACGCGGGCAACGGGATCCTGCTGCTGCTCTCCTCCGGGATCCTGATGTGTGTGCTCGTGCGGGTATTTCTGCGCCCGCTCATGCTGCTGTTCGGCGCCACTCCGGACGTGCTCGACTATTCGCTGACTTACACGGGTATCACCTCGCTCGGGTTCCCGTTCCTGATCCTGTCCACCGGCGGCACCTCCCTGATCCGGGCGGACGGCAGTCCGAAGTTCTCCATGTTCTGCATGCTCTCCGGAGCGGTTGTCAATACGGTGCTGGACGCCCTGTTCGTGTTCGGGTTCGAGTGGGGGATCGCGGGCGCCGCGTGGGCCACGGTCATCGGGCAGGTGGTCTCGGCGGCGATGGTGGGATACTATTTCTGCCGGTTCAAAACCGTCCGCCTCGACCGCCGCTGTCTGCGCCCGTCCGGGCGCTATGCCCTGCGCATCACCTCGCTTGGCGCCACCGGCTGCTTTAACCAGCTCGCCATGATGGTGGTGCAGGTGGTGATGAACAACTCCCTCACCTATTACGGCTCCCTCTCCCGCTATGGGCGGGAGATCCCGCTCGCCTGTGCGGGGATCATCGCAAAGGTGAGCATGATCTTCTTCTCGCTCATCATCGGGCTCTCCCAGGGATTGCAGCCGATCGTCGGCTACAACTACGGTGCGAAGCAGTACCACCGCGTGCGGGAGACCTATTTGAAATCGGTCGTCATCGGCACACTGTTCGGGGTGGCCGCGTTCCTGTGCTTTCAGCTGTTCCCGCGGCAGATCATCAGCGCCTTTGGCCCCGGCAGCGAGGAGTACTTTCAGTTTGCCGAGCGGTATTTTCGCGTGTTTTTATTCTTCACGTTTTTCAATGCGATCCAGCCGATTTCCTCGAACTTCTTCACCTCGATCGGCAAAGCGGGTCAGGGCATTTTCCTCTCGCTCACCCGGCAGATTCTGTTTTTGCTGCCGCTGCTCGTGCTGCTGCCGCTTGCCATGGGGATCGACGGCATCCTCTATGCCGGCCCCCTCGCGGATTTCGCGGCGGGGGTGATCTCCGCCCTGCTCGCCTGGCGGGAGCTGCGGCGCATGGCACGGCTTCAGGTCGCCACCGCTTGATCACCGCAACCGCACAGACACACAAACGGCACGCGGGCGGAACCGTTGTCCGGATCAGAGGCGTGCCGCCGATTTTTGCACACAGACACAGGCGGCGCGTGGGTTTCCCCACGCGCCGCCTGTGTCTTCTATATAGCGAACTTCTTTATTCGAAGAACTTCTTGTGCACCGCCGCCACCGCGCGGTCGGCTTCGTCCCGCGCGACCAGCACGGACACCTTGATCTCGCTGGTCGAGATCATCTGGATATTCACGTCGCTGTCGGCAAGCGCCTCGAACATGCCGGCCGCCACGCCCTCATGGGTCTCCATGCCGGCGCCCACGATGGAGATCTTGGCCACATTGGTATCAAAGGTCAGGCTCTTCGCCCCGACCATATCGCAATACTCCTTCAGGGCGTCTACCGCCTCCTGCGCCTGATCCTCCGCCACCGTGAAGGTGATATCCTTGGTCCCGTCCCGGCCGACCGACTGCAAAATGATATCCACATTGACATGCGCCTTCGCCACGCGGGAGAACAGCTTGAACGCGACGCCGGGCGAGTCCGGTACCCCCACCACGCTCACGCGGGCCACATGGGCGTCCTTTGCCACCCCTTTGATCAGCATCTCTTCCATTTTGACAACCTCCTTCACCTTGGTACCGGGCGTATGGGTCAGGCTGGACAGCACTTCCAGCTCCACATTGAACTTCTTGGCCATCTCCACCGAACGGTTGTTGAGCACCTGCGCGCCGAGGGTGGCGAGCTCGAGCATCTCATCATACGTGATCTCCTCGAGCTTGCGGGCGTTTGGCACCTTGCGCGGGTCGGCGGTGAACACACCCTCCACATCGGTGAAGATCTGACAGAGATCCGCGTGCATGGCGGCGGCGATCGCCACCGCGCTCGTGTCCGAGCCGCCGCGGCCGAGGGTGGTGATGTCACCGTGCCGGTTGAGCCCCTGGAACCCCGCCACGACAACAATTTTCTTCTTGTCCAGCTCGGTGCGGATCCGCTCGGGCACCACCCGTTTGATCCGGGCGGCGGAGTGATTGGAGTTGGTCTCAAACCCCGCCTGCCAGCCGAGCAGCGACACCACCGGGTAGCCGAGCTTTTCGATCGCCATCGCGAGCAGCGCCACCGACATCTGCTCCCCGGCGGTGAGCAGCATATCCATCTCGCGCTTGCTCGCGTGCGGGTTGATCTCCGATGCTTTTTCGATCAGGTCATCGGTCGTGTCGCCCTGCGCGGATACCACCACGACCATATCGTTGCCCCTGTCATACGTCTCGGTGACAATCCGGGCGACATTGAACACGCGCTGCGCATCCGCCACCGAGCTGCCGCCGAATTTCTGTACTACCAACATACTGTTTCTCCGCCTCTCTTATGCAAACTCCACCCGCGCGCCTGTGGCGTCGCAGTGGTACATCTGTACCTGCCAGTGGGAGAGCCCCGCCTGCTCCAGCCGCTCCTCGGCCCGACTGGCGTAATCCTCCCGGTCGGTGATCGCGAGGATCGACGGCCCCGCGCCACTGATACACACCCCGAACGCCCCGAGCTCATAGGCGAGATAGAACACCTGCTCGGCGTGCGGGATCATCGGGAACCGGTAGGGCTGGTGCAGCCGGTCCTGGACCGCCACCCGCAGGTTTTCAAAGCTCCCCGAGAAGAGCGACGCGGCCATGAGCGCCGTACGGGAGAGATTGTACACCGCGTCCGCATGCGGCACCTCCCGCGGCAGCGCGGCGCGCGCCACCTCGGTTTTCAGCTCGAAATCCGGGATAAACACCGCAAACCGGAAGGACGGCGCCACCGGCACGCTCACCGCATGCACCCGGCCGCCCTCCACCACGTTGTCCGGATGTCCCTCGAGTTCGGCCGCGAGATCGAGCAGCTCCGCCCCCGAGAGCGGCGACCCGAGCAGGGTGTTCGCCCCCAGCAGTCCCCCGACCAGGCAGGCCGACGAGCTGCCGAGCCCGCGCGTCATCGGGATATGGTTCTCCTGCACCAGGTGCAGCCCCCGAAACGGATGGCCGCACCGCTCAAACAGGGTGCGCGCGGTGTGATAGATCAGATTGCTCTCGTCCAGCGGGACCGGCGTCGGATCCCGGCTCTCAATGAGGCAGCCGTCCGCCTCCTCCATCCAGATCCGGTTATAGAGCGTCAGCGCCAGCCCGAGCGCGTCAAATCCGGCCCCCAGGTTCGCGCTTGAGGCCGGAACCGTGATTTTCAGCATAGGGTCTCCCTCCCGCCGCCCGCCGGCGGCCCGGTTATCACGCGTTCAGGGTTCGCGTGTTCACAGATCCGCCAGCTGTAGACGACTGCACAGCGTGACGCCGTGCAGGCCCTGCAGCTGCGCGCTGATATCGCTCTTCGCCATCTGCGGCGTCACAAAACACAACTCCTCCGCCGGTGCGTCGGGCAGCTCCACTACCTGTACCGCGCCGAAGCTCGCCATCGCCTCCGACAGTGCGGTCGCCCGGTTGGCACAGGTGAAGCGCAGCACCTCGGTCGCCATGGCGGCCTCCGCGGGCAGCACATATCCCGGTGTCGCCCGTTCCCAGAACAGGGTGCGCCGGCGCGCCAGGTGTTTGACCTCGTCGATCACGTCCGCCACCACCGCGCTCGCGGTGGGCAGCTTGCCTGCCCCCCGGCCGTAGAACACCACGTCTCCAATCGCGTCACCGCGCACCAGGATTCCGTTGAACACGTCGTTGACATCCGAGAGCAGGCTGCTCTTTTGCAGGATCATCGGGGCCACCGAGACAAACAGCTGGCCGCTCTCCGCCTTCTGCGCCCGCGCGATCAGCTTGATGACCCCGTCCAGCGCCGCCGCATATTCCACGTCCCGCGCGGTGATATGGCGGATCCCCTCGGTGCTCACCTGCTCGGGGTACACATGCTTGCCAAACGCCAGCGACGCGAGAATACAGATCTTGCGGCACGCGTCCTGCCCGTCGATATCGGCGGAGGGATCGCGCTCGGCATAGCCGAGCTTCTGCGCCAGGGCCAGCGCGTCGTCAAAACTGAGGTGTTCCTCGATCATCTTGGTGAGCATGAAATTGGTCGTGCCGTTGAGAATCCCCGCGATCTCGTATACCTCGTTGGCCGCGAGGCACTGGTCGATCGGCCGCAGAATCGGGATTCCGCCGCCCACGCTCGCCTCAAACAGAAAATTCAGGTTGTTCTCCCGGGCGAGCTCGAGCAGCTCGTCCCCCTTGGCGGCCACCAGCTCCTTGTTGGAGGTGACGACGCTCTTGCCGTTTTCGAGGCAGCTCCTGACATAGTCGTACGCCGGGTGCAGTCCGCCCATCGTCTCCACCACAATCCGGATCTCGCCGTCCTTCAGGATCTCGTTAAAGTCCTTGGTGAACCGGTCGTGCAGCGGACTGTCCGGAAACTCGCGCAGATCGAGAATCCTCTTGATCTGAATGGTATCCCCCGCCTTGCGAGAGATGCTCTGCCCGTTTTTGAGCAGCACCTCCGCCACGCCGGAGCCCACCACCCCGTGTCCCAGTATCGCGATATTCACCAATTTGCATCCTCTTCCTTTCTGATTGTCGGCGGCGACCGTCGGACCCCCCGCAGCCATGCTGCGTGAAATCGAGCCCGGTGCTTTGGCCCGTCACACCGTCACGCGCGTGATTTTCTCCACTCCCTGCAACCCCCGCAGGTGGTCGACAAACGCCTCGACCGTCATCCTGAGCCGGTCGGTGCGGGCGGAGACCGACACCGCCGCCCTCCCGGCGGCGGGGATATTCTGGTTGACCGTCAGGATATTCGCCCCCGCGTCCGCAAACGCGGTCAGCACCGCAGAGAGTACGCCCGGCCGGTCGTGCAGCAGGAAATGCACCGTCAAAATCCGGCCCTGTTTATCCTCGTCATAGGAAAACACCGCGTCTTTGTATCTGTAAAACGCGCTGCGCGAGAGCCCAGCCAGGCGCGCTGCCTCAGAGGACGTCTCTGCCTGTCCGGACGCGAGCAGGTGTTTGGCGCGCAGCACCCGGGTAAAGACCTCCGGGAGCACCCGGGCCTGTGCCAAAATCCACACATCCCGTTCTCCATCGGGCACGTCGGGCGATGCGGTTTCCCTCACCGCCGGCGCCGGCTGTGCTGCGGCGTCCGGCGAACCCGGCGCCCCGTTTGCGACGGCCTCTCTCTCCGCGGTCGAACAGGCCTCCCGCCGATTCGATCCGCCGTCTGCCAGCGGATCGTCTGCCGGCGGATACATCCGCCCTGCCATACGCCCCTCCCCCTCTCGCCGGCCGCCCGGCAAATCCCACGAATTTTCCTCCGTTTGCGGTCGCATTTTTGTGGCAAAGTGTCCTCCACTCGTGTACGAGCGTCCCACAGTGAGATACACTATACCACATTTTTCAATGGGTTGCAAGGGGAAATCCCGTCCTTTTCAAATTTTTCCGCGTTTTCGCCTCCATCCGCCGCGCACTTGTCATCCGTGCTCTTCGCCCTCTTTCCCCGCGTGCATTCGCCGCCTGTTCCCGCACGTCTGGGAGTCCTGCGGCTTGACATCTGTGTCGAGCGGTACCGGCGGACCGCCGCGCCCACCGCCTGTACGAAAAGTGCCGCTTTGTCCCCTGCCGCCGTCTGTCCCGGATCACCGTCTGTTCCCACGCTGCCGTCTGTTCCCACGCCGCCGGGCGGCCCGTGTTGATCTCGATCCCCACACCGTCGTCTGTTCCCACACCACGTATGCACACAGCGCCGTCCCTGCTGGCGTCCCGGCAGCTGTTGTTGCCGCCGGCCCGGCGTCGCCTGAAATTCCATCCTCCCGCTTAAAGTTCGCCAAAACACGCATACTACGATTACAGTATGTTCGGGGAGGGGCACACATGACCAAAGCGGAGGAGCGCAAACAGTTTCTGATCCAGCTGCTCTATTACCTTGTCGTCACCGCGCTCGTCCTGCTCGCTGCCGCCCTGTGCCTGCGGTGGCTGCTGCCGTTTGTACTCGCGTTTCTGACGGCCGCCGCCATCCAGAGGCCCCTGCGCTGGATCGTGCGCAAGACGCGGCTGCGCCGGGGATTCGTCTCCTTCCTGGTGGTCACGGGGATCGTGCTGCTGGTCGCCGCAGCGATCGCGCTGATCCTCTGGCAGCTCGCGGCCCTCGTCATCGGATTTTTCTCGAATCCCGACCAGATGGCCGCCGTGCAGGCATACGCCGCCTCTCTGGTGGAGTCGGTACAGTCCCTGATCGACTCGCTCTCCAGCCGGCTGCCCGCCTCCACCGTATCGCTGCTCAATCAGGGGATCGCGGAGCTGGGCAGCCGATTTCTCTCGCTGGTCTCGGGCGCGGTGGCAGAGGGCGCGGGGTTTCTCATGACCTTCGCCGTGTCCAAGCTCCCCGCATTTCTGTTGGATTTCTTCATCTGGATCCTCGCGAGCATCCTGCTCGCCGTGGATTACGAGGCGGTGGTCACGCGGCTGACCCATCTGCTGCCCGCGCGCCGCCGCCCGGTCGTCGCGGAATTTCGGCGGCTGTGCGGCGCCACCCTCTTCAAATTGCTGCGCGCTTATGGGCTGCTCATGCTCATCACCTTTGCGGAACTCACTGTCGGGCTGTATCTGCTCGGCGTCCCCTCCGCTCCCCTCTGGTCGGCGCTGATCGCCCTGGTGGATATCCTGCCGATCCTGGGAGTGGGGACGGTGCTCGTGCCGTGGGCGGTGGTTCAGCTGCTCACCGGCAACCTCCGGATGGGACTCGGCCTGTTCGCGCTCTTTTGCATCATCTCCCTGATCCGCAACGTGATCGAGCCACGGATCGTCAGCCGGCAGATTGGCCTGCACCCGCTCGCCACCGTGTTTTTCATGTATCTCGGTCTGCAGAGCTGCGGATTGATCGGCCTGTTTGTGTTCCCGGTACTCGCGATGATTGTCAAGCAGCTGCGGGACACCGGTTTTGTGTTTGCCCCACACGTCTCCTCCCCGCCGCCCGCCACTCCGCCCGAGCCCTAGCCTTTCGGCCTGTCGTCTCCGAATGGCCTTTTCGACCGGCCTTTTCGACCGGCCTTCTCCAAGAGGCCTTCTCCAAATGGACTTTCCAAATTGGTCTTCTCCAAGGTACCTTCTCCAAATGGATTTTTCAAACCCGTCTCTTTAAACCAATTTTTTCCGAGGTATCTTGCCGAATCGGCTTTTTTAAATCAGATATCTCCGAACAGCCTTTTCCAGGAGCCCTGTCAAACCGGTCTTTTCCAACCCGTCCTTTTTTAAGCCCGTCTCATTTTAAAAAAGGGGATCCCTGCTTAAAAGCAGGGATCCCCTTGACTTTATTTTGGTTGTATTCTCGCTTCACCATTTTGGTTTTCAAATGGCTTCACTTTGGCTTATTCAAAATAACATGGCTTTTTCAAAAACAACCGACACAGCGCCCTTTCCGGCGCCCTTTTCAGCGGCGTCTTTTTCAGTGTCTTTTTCAGTGTCTTTTTCAGTGTCTTTTTCGTCGTCTTTTTCAGTGCCTTTTCCTGTGCCTTTTTTCAGCGCCCTTCTGATGCCGCCCTTTTACACAAACTGTCCGCGACTCTTCCCGGCATTCAGGCGCAGGTCTCCATCCGGCGGCGGGACCCGTCGCCCGCCCGCGGCGCCTGCCGGCGGGACGGCACCGCGGTCAACGTGTGCTGTGCGCAGCGCAGCTGGCGCTGAAACTGCTGCCTACGGGTCTCACGGCGGTTGGCCATCACCCTGTCATGGTGCATCGCGCCGACACAACAGCCGAGGATGACCAGCCGCAGCAGCACCAGTACCGCCGTCAGCACCGGGAAGGTCGTCACCGACAGCAGGCCCGCGGCAAGCATCTCCACAGCGCAGGTCATCAACGGCACCAGCGCGACCCGGCGGGTGATCCCGAACCTGGCCCGGCACCACATATATAGAAACATACCGCCCATTGCGGCAATACTGAGGATACTCAGCACCATAAAAACGTCCCCTCTTTTCTCCATCATCCTGGTTCGGCCATCCGCCCGGCGGCCGCGGGAAAGATTCCCGCCGACGTGTTCTCTCCGCCGGACATGGTCCCCTCTCTCCACTGGGGAGAACGGGCGTTCCGAACACTCGTTCTACTCTTATTATACACACCTTTTTCCAAATTGCAAGGGGGTTTTCGAAATTTTGTTCGATTTTTCCAAAGTTATTTTGCAGCCTGCAAAAACCGGTCCACCACGGCGTCGGTCATCAGGTCCACCGACTCCCAATCCATCGCCTGCTTATAATAGGATTCAATGGTATCGTGGATGTTCTTGGCGGCGCCGGCGATCGAGATCGCCTCGTTTACCAGCTCCCGGGCGGCGCGGCGGTTGAAGGAGAGGATCTGCTTTTTGGAGCGCAGGCCGTCTGCGTCTGTGAACCGGGCCGCGTGGATCCGGCGATAGACCGGGAAATCCGCCTTGTGAAACGAATTGGAGGTGGTGAGCCCCAGCCCCAGCGAGGGGATCAGCAGATGCTCGAGCTTTTGCGGCTGCACCGGGCAGGCGCAGGTGAAGAGTTCAAGGCCCGCCTCGAGCGCCAGGTCCCGCACCTCTTTCAGGAACAGGGGGGCGGCGACGCCGTATTCGTCCTCGAGCGAGACGATGCGCGGGCACAGGGCGCACAGGGTGCCGTGGAAGGTGACGATCCCCTCGGGGGTCACCGCGCTCAAAAACCGCCGCCACTCCCGGCCCCGGCCCTGTGGCGGGCCGAATTCCCGGTCGGCGAACCGGCGCGCACTGCGCAGCACCTTATCCACGTCGGTGAACTGCCCCGCGATGCGGGCGCTGTCGTGCAGGAGATTCGCGGCCGCGCCGAGGAATCCGCAGCACCGCTTGTGCGCGTCCGCGCAGGCGTCCACCACCGCGATCACCTCGTCGCGGTAGGGGGCGAGCTTTTCCCGGTCGATACAGCTGTCCAGCGGCAGGATGGAATCGACCGCGCCCCAGTATTTCGGCTCCATCACGTGCGGCGAGGTCGCGTCAAACAGGCACAGCTTCTGCTCACGGAACACCAGGCCGTCCAGCGAATGCGGGTCGGACGAGCAACAGATGACCTCTGCCTCATACCCCGCCGCCGTCATCTCCTCGAGCACCCGGCGCATCAGGGAGGACTTGCCGGTGCCCGGCCCGCTTTTGATGAGAGTGGCCTGCCAGCCGTCTTTGCAGTCATACAGGTCGTTCAGATAGCCGAGAAAGCCGCCCGGGGTGTTTGCCCCCAGGAAAAAACGCACGGCCGGCTGAATTGTTGTCATCGTCATCATCACCCTTTCGCAGATCCCGGCCGAAAGATCCAAAGCGCTTGGGGCCGGTGTTCTTTACCACGATATTCCGCGGACAAATTGGCCGTGCGTAAAAGGAGAACTTTTTCGGAAATTCTTTTCGCTTTCGGTTGAAATACGGGGGGTGTTTCGGTATAATAGGGAGTTAGATGTAATTCGCATTTCTGGAAAGGATTGGGTGGAAGCGCCATGGCGGACAACAAAAAGATGGTGGAAGCCATCACCTCGATGGACGAGGACTTTGCCAAGTGGTACACGGACATTGTGAAAAAAGCGGAGCTGGTCTCGTACACCAGCGTCAAGGGATGTATGGTCATCCGGCCGTATGCCTACGCCATCTGGGAGAATATCCAGCGCCTGCTTGATATCCGGTTCAAGGAGACGGGGCACGAAAACGTGTGCATGCCGCTGTTCATCCCCGAGAGCCTGCTCAACAAGGAAAAGGAGCATGTGGAGGGGTTTGCGCCGGAGGTCGCCTGGGTGACCCACGGCGGCAGCGAGGAGCTGGAGGAGCGGCTGTGCGTGCGCCCCACCAGCGAGACCCTGTTCTGCGAGCACTACGCGAGCATCATCCAGTCCTACCGCGACCTGCCGAAGCTCTACAACCAGTGGGTGAACGTGGTGCGGTGGGAGAAGACCACCCGCCCGTTCCTGCGCTCGCGGGAGTTCCTGTGGCAGGAGGGGCACACCATCCACGCCACCGCCGAAGAGGCGATCGAGGAGACCGAGCGGATGCTGAACGTGTACGCCTCCTTCTGCGAGGAGGCGCTCGCGATCCCGGTCATCAAGGGCCGCAAGACGGACAGCGACAAGTTTGCCGGCGCGCTCGCCACCTACGCGATCGAGGCGCTGATGCACGACGGCAAGGCGCTGCAGGCGGGCACCTCCCACTATTTCGGGGACGGGTTCGCCCGAGCTTTCGGCATCCAGTTCGCCGACAGGGACAATCAGAAGGCCTATCCCCACCAGACCTCCTGGGGGGTGACCACCCGGCTGATCGGGGCGATCATCATGACCCACGGCGACGACAACGGGCTGGTGCTGCCGCCCGCGGTGGCGCCGATCCAGGTGGTGATCCTGCCGATCGCGCAGCACAAGGAGGGGGTGCTCGAGAAGGCTCGGGAGCTCAAGGAGCGGCTGCTGCCCTCCTTCCGGGTCAAGCTGGACGACAGCGACAACTCCCCCGGCTGGAAATTCAGCGAATACGAGATGAAGGGGGTGCCGGTGCGGCTGGAGATCGGCCCGCGCGACATCGAGAACGGCCAGTGCGTGCTCGTCACCCGGCTGGGCCGCGAGAAGACGGTGGTACCGCTCGACGGGCTCGAGGAGGCGCTGCGGCAAAAGCTGCAGGAGGTGCACGACGGGCTGTATCAAAAGGCGCTGGACAACCGCGAGAAACGCACCTATACCTGCCGCACGATGGACGAGATCACACAGGCCCTCAGCGAGCACGGGGACGGGTTTGTACGGGCCATGTGGTGCGGGGACGAGGCGTGCGAGGACCGGGTGAAGGAGGTCACCGGCGTCGGGTCGCGCTGCATCCCGTTTGAACAGGAGCGGGTGGCCGACACCTGTGTGTGCTGCGGCAGGCCGGCGAAATCCCTCGTTGTCTGGGGCAAGGCCTATTGATTAACGTCCTGTTATCACACCCATACTGATACTGTGTCGCGACAACTGGAAAGGAGCGCATTGCATGAACCAGCTGGAATCCCCGAAGCACGGCGAGCCGATCGCCGTCCTGCACACCTCGATGGGCGACATTTCGGTGCGCCTGTTCCCCGAACAGGCGCCCAAGGCGGTGGAGAATTTTCTCACCCACGCAAAAGACGGCTATTACGACGGGCTGACCTTTCACCGCGTGATCGACGATTTCATGATCCAGGGCGGCGACCCGACCGGCACCGGCTGCGGCGGCGAGAGCATCTGGGGGGCGCCGTTTGAGGACGAGTTCGATATCGAGCTGCGCAACTACCGCGGCGCGCTCTCCATGGCGAATGCCGGCCCCGGCACCAACGGCAGCCAGTTCTTCATCGTGCAGGCGAAATCGGTCGACCCGCGCCTGCTGCGGCAGATGGAGGGGCTCGCCGACCAGGGATATCCCGCCGGCGTGACCGAGGCCTACCGGCAGACGGGCGGCACCCCCCACCTCGACTTCCGCCACACGGTGTTCGGCCAGGTGTTTGCCGGCATGGACGTGGTGGACGCGATCGCCGGGGTGGAGGTCGACGGCAGCGACAGGCCGAAAACGCCGGTCACGATCTCCCGCATCACCGTGCAGACGGCCGGCTGACCGGCGGACGCCTTTGGAAAGGATGTTTCGGATGAGAGTTCGGAGAATGATCGCCGGCCTGCTCGCCGGCATGCTGTGCGCGTCTCTGCTCGGCGGCTGCTCGGGCGGTGTCGGCACCAAATATAAGGATAAGGCAGTCGGGTTCCAGCTCGAGATGCCCGCCGTGGGAGAGCGGATCGCCATTTTGCACACGAATAAGGGAGACATCTCTCTGCGCCTCTTCCCGGAGGCGGCGCCGAAAGCGGTGGAGAATTTTATCGCCCTGGCGGAGAGCCGGTATTACGAGGGGGTGACCTTCCACCGGGTGATCGACGATTTCATGATCCAGACCGGCGACCCGACCGGCACGGGCAGCGGCGGCGAGAGCTTTGACGGCGAGCCGTTCGAGGACGAGTTTGACGAAAAGCTGCTCAACCTGCGCGGTGCGGTCGCGATGGCCAACCGCGGGGTGGACACGAACACCAGCCAGTTCTTCATCAACCAGTCCCCCGCCGACGAGTTCCCGGGCAGGGACTACTATACCCGCACCCGGTATGAGAACGAATATTTTTACCTGTTGCAGTCGCAGGGGCAGTCGTTTGCCACGCAGTATCCCGACATCGACACCTATATTGAGCAGTATTACGGCGGGATGAACCCCGATCCGGAAAAGGTGCCGGACGAGGTGTGGGAGCTGTACGGCAAGACCGGCGGCAATATCTCGCTCGACGGCGCATGGCGGCAGGACGGCAAGGGCCACACCGTGTTTGCCCAGGTGTTTGCCGGCATGGAGGTCGTGGACGCGATCGCCGCCGTGGAGACGGACGACGACGATAAGCCGGTCGAGGACGTGGTGATCACCCGCGTGGAGATCACCACCTATGCCGGCTGAGTGTCACCTCATGCGCGAACATAGCGCCGCCGGACCACAAGACGCCTTTGGAAGCCGGGGCCCGATCGGGCGGCAGCCCGAAGTCTAACAGGAAAGGAATCCCATATATATGAAAAGGAATGTGTTGTGTATGCTGCTGGCCGGAGCCATGTGCCTGACGTTCTTCGCCGGTTGCAGCGCCGAACCCACAGTCGACAGTTCCACCCCCTCCTCGAACCCCACTACCTCTTCCGCCGCCGACGGGGAGCCGTTTGACCCGACGCCGGACAACGGGGTGGGCACGGCCTATCCCGACAAAGCGGTCGGGTTCCAGTTGGAGGCGCCCGCGGTCGGCGACCAGATCGCGATCCTGCATACCAGCATGGGAGACATCTCGATCCGCTTCTTCCCCGAAGCCGCCCCCAAAGCGGTGCAGAATTTTCTCACCCATGCGGAAGAGGGCTATTTTGACGGGCTGACTTTCCACCGGGTGATCGACGACTTCATGATCCAGGGCGGCGACCCCAAGGGGGACGGCACCGGCGGGGAGAGCATCTTCGGCGAGCCGTTCGAGGATGAGTTCGACCAGAAGCTGCTGAATCTGCGCGGGTCCCTCTCCATGGCGAACAGCGGGGTGGACACCAACGGCAGCCAGTTCTTCATCAACCAGGCGCCGGCCGACCAGTCCGTCGGTAAAGACTATTTTGAGACACAGGTGAACACGGTACTCGAACAGTATGAATCCGTCTACGAGCAGTATGTGGAGATGTACGGCGACATGTTCCAGTCCATGTATCCCACCGCGACGGATTTCCTGGAGGCGAATCTCACCGTCTACCCGGAGCTGGTGCCGGACGAGGTGTGGGAGCTGTATGCCCAGACCGGCGGCAACCTCTCGCTCGACGGCGCGTTCCGCAAGAGCGGCGGCCACACGGTGTTCGGCCAGGTGTTCGCCGGTATGGACGTGGTGGATGCGATCGCCGGGGTGGAGACGGACGACAACGACAAGCCGGTGACCGACGTGGTCATCGAGAGCGTCACCGTCACGACCTACGCGGGCTGACCGGACATGAGATTCTGACAATACAAGGGGGTGGTGCCATGGAGCTGACCATCGGCGGGCGGCGCGTCTGCTATATCGACGAAGGGGAGGGCCCCGTGGTGCTGCTGCTCCACGGCTGGGGCGTGCGCGCCGAGACCTATCGGCTGCTGATCAACCACCTGCGCGGGTATTGCCGCGTGGTGGCGCCCGACCTGCCGGGGTTCGGCGGCAGCGACGAGCCGCCCGTCCCCTGGAGGGTGGACGACTATGTGGAGTTTGTCCTGCAATTCACGCAGTCCCTCGGGATTACCGAGGCCATCGCGATGGGCCACTCGAACGGCGGGCGGATCCTGATCAAGCTGCTCAGCCGCGCCTCCTGCCCGCTGGCAGTGCGTAAAGCGGTGCTGCTGGACGCCGCCGGGATCCCGGCCAGGCACGGCGCGGGCTATTACCTGCGGGTGTACAGCTATAAGGCGTTTAAAAAAGTGATGAACACGAAGGTCATGCGGGCGCTGTGCCCGGACGCGGTCGAAAAGGCGCAGCAGAAGCTGGGTTCGGCCGACTACCGGCAGGCGAGCCCGCTCATGCGGCAGACCATGTCGCTCGCCCTTTCGGAGGATCTGACCCTCTGCCTGCCGAAGATCCGGGCCTCCACCCTGCTCATCTGGGGGGAGCGGGACGACGCGACCCCGCTCTCGGACGGCCGGCTGATGGAGCGGCTGATCCCCGATGCGGGGCTGGTGGTGCTCGAGGGGTGTGGTCACTTCGCGTTTGCCGAGCGGTTCCCGCAGTGCGCGGCGGTGCTGGACTCGTTTTTAAAGTCGACACAGTAACGGGGTGTTTTCTTGGATATTGCGAGACTTCTCCTGGTGCTGCTGTGCGGGGTCAACGTGGCCCTGCAGGCGCTCCACTTTGTCCATATGCTGCAGCTGAGCGGCTATTCGAACAGGTCATATATCGGCTGGTGCCGATCGCACGAGCGGGAGGTGCTGCCGAACGCGCGCTTTTTGGCGCTGCTCACGCTCGCGCTGATGCTCGTGCTGTTCGAGCGGCCGTGGGCCACCTGGATCGCGGTCGGCGGGGTGGCGCTCTCCTGTCTGCTCTCCCTGCCGAAAAAGGCGAAAAAGCCGCTGCGGTTCACCTGGCGGGTGCGCCGGCTGTTCCTCACCTTCGGCATTCTCGCCGCCGCGGCGCTCGTCGGCATCTATTTTCTGCCGGTGCACATGGCGGCGGTCGCGCTGTTGCTGTTGCTGCTGCTCACCGTACTGCTCGTGCCGCTGTGCAATGGGATTAACGCGCCGATCGAGCGGGCGATTGCGCGCCATTTTGTGAACGACGCGAAGCGGCGGCTGAGGGAACAGCCGAAGCTGCTCGTCATCGGGATCACCGGCAGCTACGGCAAGACGAGCACCAAGACCTTTCTGCACGATCTGTTGAGCGTTCAATACAACGTGCTCGCCACCCCCGAGAGCTACAACACGACGATGGGGGTCGTGCGCACCATCCGGGAACAGTTGAAGCCCTCCCACGAGGTGTTTCTCTGCGAGATGGGCGCGCGCGGGGTTGGGGAGATCCGGGAGATCTGCGACATCGTGCACCCGACCATCGGCATCCTCACCTCTATCGGGGAACAGCACCTCGAGACCTTCCACACGGTGGAGAACATCATCAAAACCAAATTTGAGCTGGCCGACGCGCTGCCGGCGGACGGCCGGGTGTTTTTGAATGTCGACAACCCCTATATCGCGGGGCGTCCGGTGACCAACACGCAGGTCACGACCTATGGGACGGCGGTGGATTCGGCGGCGGATTATCGCGCCTGCGACATTGCGGTGGACGGGAGTGGGTGCTCTTTCACGGTCGTCGCGCCGGACGGGACGCGCGGGCGGTTTGTGACCAGGCTGCTCGGCGCGCACAACGTGCAAAACCTCACCGGCTGTATCGCGCTTGCGCACATGCTCGGGATCCCGATGGAGAAGCTCGCCTATCCGGTGCGGCTGCTCCGCCCCGCGAAGCACCGGCTGGAGCTGCTCCCGAACGGGTATATCGACGACGCGTATAACTCCAATCCTGCGGGCTTTCGCTCCGCGCTGGATGTGCTCGCCGGATTCGAGGGCGAGCGGGTGCTCGTCACCCCCGGCATGGTGGAGCTCGGGGAGCGGCAGGACGCGCTCAACGAGGAGCTCGGGGCCTACGCCGCCGGCAAATGCGACTATGTGGTGCTGGTCGGCCAGCGGCAGGCGCCGCCCCTGAAGCGCGGCCTGCTCGGGGCGGGGTTCCCGGAGGAGCAGATTTTCGTGTGCGACACACTGCAGCAGGGGCTCGACCACTTGAACGGCCGGCCGGCGGCGGGCAAGCGCACCGTGCTGCTCGAAAACGATCTGCCGGACAACTATACCTGAGAGGTACGAAAGGACGGGTTTGCGATGAAGACGAGTATCGCGGTGATCTTCGGCGGCAGGAGTGTGGAGCACGAGGTGTCGGTCATCTCGGGGCTGCAGGCGTATGCCGCGCTGGACCGGGAGACCTATGACGTGCTGCCGCTCTATATCGGCAAGGACGGCGCGTTTTACACCGGTCCGCATCTCGGGGACATCCGTTCCTTCCGCGACATGGACGCCTGCCTGAAAGAGGCGGTGCGCGTGCTGCCGGTGCCCGAAAACGGGCGGGCGGCGCTCGTGCGGTATCCGATGAAAAAGTTCGGCGACAATGTGGTCGGCCGGTTCGACGTCGCGCTGCCGGTGGTACACGGTACCAACGTGGAGGACGGCACGCTGATGGGGTTCCTCGAGATGCTCAGGGTGCCCTATGCGTCGTGCGACGTCACCGCATCCGCCGTCGGCATGGATAAGCTGCTGACCAAGGCGGCGCTTATGCAGGCGGGCGTGCCGGTGCTGCCGGCGCAGACCTATACGGGGCAGGACTACGCCGCGCACAGCGCCCGGATTGTCGCCGAGATCGAAGAGCAGGTCGGCTATCCGGCCATTGTAAAGCCGGTCAACCTCGGCTCGTCGGTCGGCATCTCCAGGGCGGACGACCGTGCCGAACTCGAAGCGGCGCTGGACCTCGCGCTCCAGTTCTCCCCCCGCGTGCTGGTCGAACGGGCGGTGCCGCACCTGCGGGAGATCAACTGTGCGGTGCTCGGTGACCGGGAGGAGGCGATCCCCTCGGTGTGCGAGGAGCCGCTCAACGCCCACGAGATCCTCAGCTACCAGGACAAATACATGTCTGGCGGCAAGGGAGGCAAAAGCGGCGGCAAGGGATCGGGCGGCATGTCCGATCTGAAGCGCCGCTGCCCGGCCGAGCTGCCCGACGGCATGACCGAAAAGGTGCAGCAGCTCGCCGTGCAGACCTTTCAGGCGCTCGGCTGCCTCGGGGTGGCGCGGATCGACTTTTTAAACGACCGGGAGACCGGGGAGGTGTGGGTCAACGAGATCAACACCATCCCGGGTTCGCTCGCGTTTTATCTCTGGGAGGCCGCCGGGATCCCGTTTTCCCAGCTGCTCGACCGGATGATTGCGCTCGCTTTCAAACGGCAGCGGGAGCGCGAGGCGCTCACCTTCAGCTACGACACCAACCTGCTGGCCGGAGCGTCGTTCGGCCCCAAATCCGGCAAGGCATAACCCGCGTTTGAAACGCCGGTTATCCGGCCAAAGCGCCGGTCCGGCGCCCCATTCATCCAAAAAGCCCCGGCTCCACAGGTGAGGAG
>DXWE01000109.1:3560-5476 GCA_019417045.1 Oscillospiraceae bacterium | reverse complement strand
TGATGGGGCTGCTCGCGGAGAACATCCGCCCGAGTGACATCCTCACCCCGGCGGCGTTTGAAAACGCGATCCGGGCGGACATGGCGATCGGCTGCTCGTCCAATACGGTGCTCCACCTGACCGCGGTGTCCTATGCCGCGGGCCATCCGCTCGATTTGCACCGGATCGACGAGCTCGGCAAACAGACCCCGCAGATCTGCAAGCTCAATCCCGCAAGCGAGACGTATATCACGGACATGAACGACGTGGGCGGCATTTCGGCCATGCTCAGGGAGCTGGACCGGCGCGGCCTGATCCGCCGCGAGGCGCTGACCGTCAGCGGTACGGTGGGGGAGCGGATAGACCGCGCGCGGGATGCGGACGGCGAGGTGATCCGCTCGATCGATTCCCCCTTCCGGCAGGACGGGGGGCTTGCGATCCTCTATGGCAACCTCGCGGAAAACGGCGCGGTGGTGAAGCAGGGCGCGGTCGCGCCCGAGATGATGGTACACAGCGGCCCGGCGCGCGTGTTCGACAGCGAGGAGGACGCGACCGACGCGATCTTAAACGGCCGTATTCATGCGGGTGACGTGGTGGTCATCCGGTACGAGGGACCCAAGGGCGGCCCCGGCATGCGGGAGATGCTCACCCCCACCTCCACCATCGCGGGCATGGGGCTCGGGGAGAGCGTGGCGCTCATCACGGACGGCCGGTTCTCCGGCGCGACCCGCGGCGCCTCGATCGGCCACGTGTCGCCCGAGGCGGCGGCCGGCGGGTTGATCGCGCTGATCGAGGACGGGGATACGATCTCGATCGACATCCCCGCCCGCAGGCTCGAGCTGCTGGTGGACGAGGAGACCCTGCGCGCGCGCAAAGCCGCGTGGAAAGCGCCGCAGCGGAAGCTGACCGGGTATGCGCGGCGGTACGCACAGCACGTGACCGACGCGTGCACCGGTGCGATCTTTGACGATATGCTGGAAGAGGCGACGGGCAGGCGGTGACCGCGGCCCGGTAGAAGAGGGAGCATGCCATGGCGGTCGATGTCAAAAAGAGGAAAAAGCAGCGCCGTCGGCTGCTGCTCGCCGGGGCGCTGGTGTGCGTGTTTGTCGTCGCGTGCGTGGGGATCAGCCTGTTTGACGGCTGGGACGCGCTGTACGCCTCGGTGGGCCTGCGTGAGCAGGCGCCCTCGTCGGCGCTCTCCTCCGAGCTGACCGTGCACCTGCTCGACGTCGGCAACGCGGACTGCGTCCTCGTGCAAAACGGGGAGCACGCGATGCTGATCGATGCGGGGGAGCAGAAGAGCGGCGGGGAGATTGTGGACTATCTGAAGCGGCAGGGGATCGAGAAGCTCGACTATCTGATCGCAACCCACCCGCACGCCGACCATATCGGCGGCATGGCGGAGGTGGTCCGGGAGGTGGAGGTCGGCGTCCTGCTGACCACCCGTCTGCCGGACAGCGAGGTGCCGACTACCGCCGTGTATGAGCGACTGCTGCTGGCGCTGGACGAGCGGCAGGTGCCGCTGCGGGAGATCGAGGGCACGGAGGAATTTGCGCTCGGGGACGCGCTGCTCGCGGTGTGGGCCCCGGCGGGAAGCTATGACGATCTGAACAGCTATTCGCTCATCTCCCGCGTCTCGTTCGGGGGCAAGCGGTTTTTGTTCATGGGCGACGCGGAGGCGGACGAGGAGGCCGAACTGCTCGGCAGTGGATTCGCGGTGGGAGCCAACGTGCTGAAGGTCGGCCACCACGGCAGCAAGACCTCCACCAGCGACAGCTTTTTGCAGCAGGTGAACCCGTCGGTGGCTCTGATCCCGTCGGGAAGGGACAATTCCTACGGCCATCCGAGTGAGGAGACGCTTGAGAAGCTCGCGCGGGCGGGCGTGGCGGTCTATCGCTCGGACCTGTGCGGCGACATTGTCGTGACAACCGACGGCG
>DXWE01000109.1:0-3550 GCA_019417045.1 Oscillospiraceae bacterium | reverse complement strand
ACCCCAACATCACCGTCATTGAGGGGGAGATCACCGAGATCCCGCCGGAGGGGGTGGTGGCGGCGTGAAGACCTACGTGATCGACCGGTTCGAGGGGACTTTCGCCGTGCTCGAGGACGAGACGGGGAGCACGGCTCCCGTGCCGCGGGACACCCTGCCGCCAAAGGCAAAGGAGGGGGACGTGCTGCGCCTGCGAAACGGCGCCTACACGCTCGATGCGGCCGAGACCGCGCGCCGGCGGGAAAACGCGCGCCGGCTCCTCCAGCGGCTGCGGGAGAGGCGCTGAACGGGAAGAACGCCGAACAGGACGACGGACGGGAGAGGCGCTGAGCAAAGGCGCCATCCCCGCTTGCCAGGTCCCCCGCTTGACAAGCCGCCGCCTGTGCGGTATACTAATTGGCATATTATGAGGAAAAGGGTGAAAGCATGCGTCTGTAATCTGATTTCGTGTCCACAGGTTTGTTTGCTGCGGCCCGCTTTGCGGCGGGCGGCGTGCGCCTGTGCCCGAAAGCAGAGAGGACGTGTGTGAAGTGCCCCTTCCTGTCAGAAGTGTGTGATTCTGTTCAGGGAGAGGGGCGGCGCCTTTGCGGGAAACTCTGCTTTCAGGTGTGGGGAAAGCGGAGTTTTTTTGTTGCCGGAGAGGGGTTACTGCCAGGGGATCCTGCGCAGGCCCTGCTTTCCGGCCGCCGTGTGCGGCGGACGTGGCCGCGCACTTTAAGGAGGCGAGGGCGTATGTTACAGGTTTCTCATCTGACCCTGACTCACGCGCGCGATCTGCGCGTACTGGTGCAGGATTTGACCTTTTCCCTGGGCCCGGGCGACCGGATGGCGCTGATCGGGGAGGAGGGCAACGGCAAATCCACCCTGTTGCGGGCGCTGTACGACCCGCAGTCGGTGGAGAGCTATGCGGAGATGACGGGGGAGATCCATCTGGGCGGCGCGCGGGTCGGATACCTGCCGCAATTCCTGCTGCCGGAGCAGCTGGAGCGTCCGATCCACGCGTTTGTGGCCGCCGCGCCCGGCGCGGGGGAGGCGGACGAGGGCGAGCGGGCCGCGGCAGCGGCGGCGCTCGGCCTGCCGCCCGGGCTGCTTGGCTCCGGCCGCCCGGTCGGATCGCTGTCCGGGGGCGAGCGGGTCAAGCTGCAATTGTGCTGCCTGGCACTGCGGCAGCCGGATCTCTGGCTGCTCGACGAGCCGTCCAATGATCTCGACATCGACACGCTCGAGTGGCTTGAGCGGTTTTTGCTCCGCTGCCCCGATCCGGTGCTGTATATCTCGCACGACGAGACCCTGCTGGAGCGCACCGCGACTTCGGTGCTCCATCTCGAGCTGGTTCGCAAAAAGACGCTGCCCCGCGCGACCGTGTCGAAGCAGCCCTACCGCGACTATGTGGAGGAGCGCGCCCGTCGTCTGCGGCACCAGGAGCAGGTGGCGCGCGGGGAACAGCGGGACTTTGAAAAGCAGCAGGAGCGGTTTCGGCGGATCCAACAGCGGGTGGAACATGAACAGGCGGCCGTCTCGCGGCAGGATCCGCACAGCGGCCGGCTGCTCAAAAAGAAGATGAAGGCGGTCAAATCGCTCGAGCGGAGGCTGCTGTCCGAACACGAGAACCGCACCGAGCTGCCGGATACGGAGGAGCGGATCCTGCTCCGGTTTTCGGACGGGGTGCAGCTCCCGGCGGGCAAGCCGGTGCTGGATTTTGCGCTGCCCGCCCTGTGCGCCGGGGGAAAGACGCTCGCGCGCGGGATTCAGCTGCATGTGCGCGGCCCGGAGAAAATCGGGATCGTTGGGCGCAACGGGGCCGGCAAGACCACCCTGCTCAGGGAGCTCGCTGCCGTGTTGCTGCCGCGCACGGATCTGAGCGCGGCGTATATGCCGCAGGACTACCGCGAGCAGCTCCCGCCGGACATGACGCCGGTGGCGTTCCTGTCGCAGACGGGGGAGCGGGCGGAGCAGACCCGGATCCGCTCGCTGCTCGGCAGCCTGCGGTTCACCCCGGAGGAGATGGCGCACACCGCCTCGTCGCTCTCGGGCGGGCAGCAGGCGAAGCTGCTGCTGCTCCGGCTGGTGCTCGGGGAGTACAACGTGCTGCTGCTCGACGAGCCCACCCGCAACTTCTCGCCGCTGTCCGGGCCGGTGGTGCGGGAGACGCTCGGGGCGTTTCCCGGCGCGATTCTCAGCGTGTCCCACGACCGGAAATATCTCAGCGAGGTGTGCACCAAGGTGTACGAGCTCACCCCGGACGGCCTGCGCCCGCTCCCATCTGTCAAAGAAGCATCGGAAGGAAGGGGAGGTGTGGAGGGGAAACCATCAGGGTTTGCCCCTCCGCGTCGAGCGTAGCGGAGGGGGCCCCCGTCAGGCGGCCGAAAGTGGGGGGAATCGGGTGATTTACCCCACTTTCGCAGGCCGCTTGTCAGAGAAGTCACGCACTGCGTGACTTCTCTGACAAGCGGAAGCGGGCGGCGAAGATTCCTTCGCCGCCCACCGGTTTTTTTCGTTTTGCAGCCTCTCAGCCGAGCTTCGTCCCGCATTTCTGGCAGAAATCCGCCTCTTCCGGGTTGTTCGCCCCACACGCGCCGCACCGCTTGACATTTTTGAATGCGTCGATCCTGGCTCTCAGTTCGTCCGCCTGCCGCATGAGCTCGTCGACATGGTCGATACACGCGAGGATCGCGTCGGTCGCATCCTCATCCGACTTGCGGGACTCGTACACCACCCGGCCGAGCCCCTCCAGCGTGGAAGAGAGCTCCTTCTCGACGCTCGACAGCTCCATCTTCACCTTGGTGACGTCCCACAGTTCGCCGGTCTTCCGGCCCACCTTCTCGGCGGTCTCCTTGGTCAGGTTCAAAAAATCCTCAAAACTCGCCATCTCTCTCGCTCCTTTTGTCGGCTGTGCGCCGTGTGTGGAGGCGCAGCCGCCTGCGCCTCCTTTTTTTCAGTATATCGCCCCGCGCGTGACAATGTGTGAACAAACGCTGAATTATCCGAGAAATTCGTGCAGCAGGCTGTTTTCGGACAGCTGCTCGGCGGGGATTTTTCGGAACCGTGGCAGAGCCGAAAGCAGGCGCTGCGCCGCCGGATCGGCCAGGTGCTCGCGCGGTATCCGGCGCAGCTGCGGCAGCAGCTCCGGGCCGAGCAGGCACGGCTCATAGGCCAACGTCGTGTCGATGACCAGATCCACCCCTTCGGTGTGGGGGAAGAGATAGAGCTCCTCCCCGCGGGCCACCTGCTGCCACATGCCCAGCGTCTCCTCCACCGGGCAGGCGCGGAACCGCTCGTCCCGCAGCAGCCGCCGGGTGAGCCGGAGGTCCCGCCGCCTGAGCACGGTCTCCCCGCCGTCCGTCACCCGGGAGAGGGTGTTGACGAACAGCCGGTGCACGGTGCCGCCCGGCAGCTCCGGACGCAGCGAGGGGGTGAGCGCGTGGATCCCCTCGAAGATCACCACCGCCTGCTCCGGCAGAACGAGGGTGCGCGTCTTTGCGGCGGGCCGGCCGCTCACGAAGTCAAACACCGGCAGCTGTGCCCGCCCGGTCTCGGAGAGGGACTGCAA
>DXWE01000108.1:4103-5511 GCA_019417045.1 Oscillospiraceae bacterium | reverse complement strand
GTCGTGCGCGTGGCCGCGGCAACACTCGTCAAGCACATTGGCCGCGATCTTGCGCGCCTCCTCGATCAGCGCCTCCGCCTCCCGCACGTACACAAATCCGCGCGAGACGATGTCCGGCCCGGACACCACTTCGCCGAGGATCGGGTCGATGGTGGCGACCACCACGATCAGCCCGTCCTCTGCCAGGTGCTTGCGGTCGCGCATGACGATGCTTCCGACATCCCCCACGCCGAGCCCGTCCACCAGCACGCGGCCGGCCTGGACCGAACCCGTCACTTCCATCTTGTCCGGCGTCAGCTCCACCACCTTGCCGATATCGGTGATGAGCACGTGATTGTCGTCCATCCCCATGGATTTCGCGAGCCGCGCATGCTTTTGCAGGTGCTTCTGCTCGCCGTGCACCGGGATGAAGTACTGCGGCTTCACCAGCCCGTGGATGATCTTCAGCTCCTCCTGGCAGGCGTGCCCGGAGGTGTGTACGTCGTACATCTTCTCATACACGACGTCGCACCCCTTGCGCATCAGCTCGTTCACCACGCGGGTGACCGCCTTCTCGTTGCCCGGGATCGGGGTGGCGGAGATGATGATATAATCCTCCGGCCCGACCTCCACCTGCCGGTGATCGGAAAACGCCATGCGTGTGAGTGCAGACATCGGCTCTCCCTGGCTGCCGGTCGTCACAATCGTGAGCTTGTTCTTCGGGTACTGGTTGATCTTGTCGATATCCACGAGGATGCCCTTCGGCACCGTGAGATAGTGCAGCTCGGTCGCGATATCCACGAAATTGATCATGCTGCGGCCGGAGACCGCCACCTTGCGGCCCTCTTTCACCGCGGCGTCGATGATCTGCTGGATCCGGTTGAGGTTGGAGGAGAAGGTCGCGACGATGATCCGCTTGTTCTCCGCCTTTTTAAAGAGATTGGCAAAGCTCTCGCCCACCACCCGCTCACTCGGGGTATAGCCCGGACGCTCGACATTGGTGGAATCCGCCAGCAGCGCGAGCACCCCTTCCCGGCCGAGCGCGCCGAACCGCGCAAGATCGATCATCTCGCCGGTGATCGGGGTGCAGTCGATCTTGAAGTCACCGGTGTGCACGATCGTCCCCGTCGGGGTGTGTACCGCGAGCGCCACCGCGTCCGGGATCGAGTGGTTGGTGTGGATGAACTCCACCGCCATTTTCCCGAATTTCACCGTGTCGCCGGGCTTTACCTCGATCAGCTTGGCCTTGTTTGCCAGCCCGTGCTCCTTGAGCTTGGATTTGATGAGCGCCAGCGTCAGCTTGGTGCCGTACACCGGGAAATTCACCTGCTTGAGCAGATACGGCAGGCCGCCGATGTGATCCTCGTGCCCGTGGGTGATGACAATCCCGCGGATCCGGTCCTGGTTTTTCAGCACGTGGGTAAAATCC
>DXWE01000108.1:2108-4093 GCA_019417045.1 Oscillospiraceae bacterium | reverse complement strand
GTCCGGGAACGCCATGCCGCAGTCGATCAGCAGCGCGTCGGTTTCGTACTCCACCAGCGTGATGTTCTTGCCAATCTCGTTCAGGCCGCCCAGAAAGGTCAGGCGCACGGGAGGCGTCTTGTCTCCGCCCTTTTTACCGGCGCGGCGGCGTCCGGTCGATTTCTGTGCGGCGGGCGCGGCCGCTTTTTTCACAGCCTGCGCCGGACCGGCCGCCTGTTTGGCCGCCGGCTTCTGCCCGCCCCTGGCTCGCTTGGAATCCGGTTTCGGGTCCGGGCTCTGCGCCTTTCCCGCGGCCTTCCCCGGGGCATTTCCCGCAGCGGGCCTGGATCCGACAGAACGCCGGTTCCCCCGGACTTTCCGACCGTCTGACGACGGTGTCGTCTCGTTTTGCATGTTCTTCTTGTTTTCAGTTGTCACTCAAAATCCTCCATTTCAAATTTACACGGAAACAGGCCCTATGTACCACAGAGGGCCGACAGAGGGAACCGACCGCCGTCGGGTTCCCGCATGGTCTGTTGTATCCAAACGCCCACAGGCGTCAACACTTCCGCATAGATGTTCTGTCTGGAAATCAGGATATCCAAAAATACCCTATCCTATATACTACCTCTTTTGTCCGGTCCTGGCAAGCGATCCCGCCTGATAACAGTATGGACAAGTATTTTCCATTTCACTCTTTTCCCCGCCCGATTTTTCTGGTATACTGATTTAATGGCAGAAAACAGCGAGGAGGCACGGCAGTGAAACACATTGATCTGTATACCGACGGCGCCTGTTCCGGCAACCCGGGTCCCGGCGGCTGGGGCGCGATCCTGCGTTACCAGGGCCGCGAAAAAGAGCTCTCGGGCGGCGCGGCAGGCACCACCAACAACCGCATGGAGCTGACCGCCGTGATCGAGGGACTCGCCGCGCTGAAGGAGAGCTGCGAGGTGTGCGTGCACAGCGATTCCAAATATGTGGTGGACGGGATCCAGAAGGGCTGGGCGAGAACCTGGAAAAAAAACGGCTGGCGCAAGGCGGATAAAAAGCCCGCGCTCAACGCCGATCTGTGGGACCGGCTGCTCACCCTCCTCTCGATCCACACTGTGCGGTTTGTCTGGCTGAAAGGGCACGATGGCCACCCCGAAAATGAGCGGTGTGACCAAATGGCGGTGGCTGAGAGTCAAAAATATAGATGAATCGACAATTTTTATGAAAAAGCTTGTATTATATACCAAATTGGTATATATTATAGACAGCTTCCCTCGGGGAGCATCCATGGGAAAAGAGGGATCGGATGCGCGGGCAAATCTATGCCGATAACGCCGCCACGACCCGGCTCTGGCCGGAAGTGCTCGAGGCGATGCTCCCCCATTTGACCACTGCATACGGCAATCCGTCCGCCCCCTACGGCCTCGGCCAATCGGCCCGCGGCGCGGTCAACGACGCGCGGCAGACTCTGTCCCGGTGTCTGCGCTGCCGGCCGGAGGAGGTCTATTTCACCTCCGGCGGGAGCGAATCGGACAACTGGGCGCTCAAAATGGCGGCGGAGGCCCTGCAAAAGGCGGGCAAAACGCACATCGTCTCCACCGCCTTTGAACATCCCGCCGTGCTGCGCACGCTGGACACGCTCGCCCGGCACGGGTGGGAAGTGACGCTGCTGCCGGTCTACGAGAACGGGATCGTGAAGGCAGAGGATGTGGCGGCCGCGATCCGGGAGAACACGGCGCTCGTCAGCGTGATGTTCGCCAACAACGAGATCGGCACCATCCAGCCGGTTTCGCAGATCGGGGCGCTGTGCCGGGAGCGCGGGGTGCTGTTTCACACCGATGCGGTCCAGGCGGCCGGGCAGGTCCCGGTGGATTTTGAGGGAATGCACATCGACCTGCTCTCCCTGTCCGCGCACAAGTTCCACGGCCCCAAGGGGGCCGGCGCGCTGCTCATCCGCCGCGGGCTGCGGCTGGGCAGCCTGATCGACGGCGGCGCGCAGGAGAGCGGCCGGCGGG
>DXWE01000108.1:1453-2098 GCA_019417045.1 Oscillospiraceae bacterium | reverse complement strand
GGGTGTGCGCCTCCTCCGGCGCGGCGTGCGCGTCCGGAACGCCGGGAGCGAGCCATGTGCTGCTCGCACTGGGACTCTCCTCCGCGGCAGCGCGCGGGTCGCTGCGGCTGACCCTGTCGGACGACACGACGGACGACGAGGTGGACGAGCTGCTGCACATCATCCCGGAGACGGTGGCATTCCTGCGCGGGATGGCCCCGTAAAGCGTTTCCGGGCACATGAAATACCCGCAGCGGCGATCGGCGTTCAGACCCGCCGGTCGAGCCGCTCGCGGTTCTCCTCGTAAAACTGCGGGAAGCTGCCGTCCTCGAGAGAGTCGCGGATGCGCAGCAGCAGGGTGTTGTAAAAATAGAGGTTGTGGGTGACGCACAGCCGCATTGCGAGCATCTCCCCCGCCTTGAACAGATGGCGGATATATGCGCGCGAGTGCTGCCGGCAGGTCGGGCAGTCGCATTCCTCGTCCAGCGGACGCAGATCCCGCTCATACTTCTGGTTGAGCAGGTTGCGCCGGCCCTCCCACGTGAACACGTGCCCATGCCGCGCATTGCGCGCGGGCATCACGCAGTCGAACAGGTCGATCCCGCGATAGACGCCCTCGAGGATATTGACCGGGGTGCCCACCCCCATCAGATACCGCGGCTTGTC
>DXWE01000108.1:0-1443 GCA_019417045.1 Oscillospiraceae bacterium | reverse complement strand
GCTCCACCGCTTCGAGGATCCGGTACATATCTGCGGTGGGTTCCCCCACCGCGAGGCCGCCGACCGCATAGCCGTCCAGCCCCATCGCTGCGATCTCCTTCATGTGGGATACCCGCAGCTCGTCAAACGTGCACCCCTGGTTGATCCCGAACAGCCACTGCCGCGGGTTGAGCGCGCCGGGCGTCTCGTTCAGCCGGCGGTGCGCCTCCTGGCAGCGGGCGAGCCAGCGGGTGGTGCGTGCGCACGAGCGTGCGGCATAGTCGTATGTCGCCGGGTTCTCCACACACTCGTCAAACGCCATCGCGATGGTGGAGCCGAGGTTCGACTGGATGCGCATGCTCTCCTCCGGCCCTAAAAATAAGCGGCGGCCGTCCACGTGAGAGGCAAAATAGACCCCCTCCTCCGCGATCTTCCGCAGCCCCTGCAACGAGAACACCTGGAACCCGCCGCTGTCCGTGAGGATCGGGCCGCTCCACCCGGTGAACGCGTGCAGCCCGCCAAGGTCGCGCACGAGCCCGTCCCCCGGGCGGACGTGGAGGTGATAGGTGTTGCACAGCATGACCTGACAGCGCAGCGCGCGCAAATCGGACGCGTCCAGCGCGCCCTTAATCGCGCCGCAGGTCGCGACGTTCATGAACGCCGGCGTCTGTACGGCGCCATGCGGGGTTTCGAGCACGCCACGCCGGGCCGCGCCAATTTGATGGGTGATCTTCATGAAAAGGCATTCCCCTTTACTGTAATACAACCGGTGGTTTCTGGAAACAGTATACAACATCCCGGTGCGAAACACAAGCGGTCCCTCTTACTGTCGCCTCTTGACGGGCGGCCGGCGGGGGTGTAGGATAGACAGGACAGTGAAAGCGGCGGCAGAGCTGCCGCAGGAGACAGAAGTATGAAAACGCACAGACGGACCCGTCTGTGAAAGGAGTGTTCCCCATGCTGACTTTGGACCATATCCGATGGGCGCTGCCGGACGGCACGGACATCGTGAAGGATATCTCTTTGCGCATCCCCGACGGCAAGCTGGTGGTGATCACCGGGCCGAACGGCGGCGGTAAAACATCGCTTGCCAAGCTGATTGCGGGCTTGGAACGGCCGCTCTCCGGCCGGATCCTGCTGGACGACGAGGATATCACCGCGCTCGACGTGACCGAGCGGGCGAAGCGCGGGATCAGTTTTGCGTTCCAGCAGCCGGTGCGGTTCAAGGGGCTGACCGTGCGCGACCTGCTCGAGCTCGCCGCCGGCGAGCGGCTGACGGAGATGAAGCTCTGCGACATCCTCGGCAAGGTGGGGCTGTGCGCCCCGGAATACGTCGACCGGGAGGTCAGCGGAAGCCTGTCCGGCGGAGAGATCAAGCGCATCGAGATCGCGACCGTGCTCGCCCGCAACACCCGCGTCTCCCTCTTTGACGAGCCGGAGGCGGGGATCGATCTGTGGGGTTTT
>DXWE01000107.1 GCA_019417045.1 Oscillospiraceae bacterium | reverse complement strand
GAACTGGACAAGGCAATTGTGCAGAAAACGACCACCGGGTTTCTGACCGATAATGTGTTGCGGGCCAAGTTCGTTGGCGCGAAGACCGTCTTGATTCCGGAGGCGGGGTTCTCGGGACTTGGGGATTATGACCGGGATTCCGGGTTCATTCGCGGAACGATTTCCGTTACGAACACGACGTATACCCTGTCGCAGGATCGTGCCCGCTCCTTCTCACTGGACCGCGAGGACAATGACGAGACCGGGATCGCAGAGCTGGCCGGACAGGTGATGGGGGAATTTGTACGGACAAAAGTAGTGCCGGAGATGGATGCATATGTACTTTCGAAGCTTGCGGGGCACGCATCCACCAAATCGCAGACCGTGACGGTTACGAGCGGCAAAGTGTACGAGGCGTTTATGGATGCGGTAAACAAGGTACAGGATGAGATGGGGTTCGACGAAGAGCTGGTTGCTTTTGTCAGCTCCGCATACTGGGCCGATCTGACCACCACGACCGAGTTCACACGGCAGCTTGTTGTCTCGGATTTTAAGAAGGGCGACCTGTACACTAAGGTAAAATCCATTAACGGGATCCCGCTGTTACCTGTTCCGACCAGTCGGATGAAGAGTGCCTATATCTTTTATGACGGGATTGATCACAGTAGCGAAGAGGAGGGCGTCGATCAGAGTGACGGTGGGTTTGTTCCGACATCGACGGCAAAAGACGTCGGATTTATCGTCATGCCGAAGCGGGCGGCCTCTCTGGTCAAAAAGACGGAAAAGATCCGCATTTTTGACCCGGACGTCAATCAGAACATGGATGCATATAAGTTCGATTACCGGATTTACTATGACCTGTTTGTCCGAAACAGTATGAGTAAAGGCATTTACGCCAACATCTCCACTACCTGACGCACAGGGGCGGGGGAGAAAATCCCCCGCCCCTTCCGGAGAAGGAAAGGAGCTAGCTATGTGGACAATGCAAAAAGATAACGTATATAAACTGGTGAGCACGCCTGCGCGGCGTGAGGAGCTTGAGCAGCTGGGATTTTCGGTTATTAACAGGAACCCCGTTCCCGCTCCCATACGGAAAGATCCTTTGGAAAACGAATCGGATAACGGAAATATCACGGCACCGGAGCTGCAGGATGTCAGTGAGAAGAGAGGACACAATCCGCTGCAGTGGAATGGCAAATACATTACCCAGCTGTACAGTGTGCAGGAAATGCGGGAATGCCTGCGTGACCTGGGCTTGGGATACAAAAAGAACGATACCCGCGCTGTGCTGAAAGCCAAACTGGACAACTATTGTAAATCCGTAAAAGCCCACCGGGAGTAACGGTGGTGTACATATATCAAGTGGGGTGAGACAATGAAATATCCCTCTATGGGCCGTGGGAGGCAATACCGTGTCACGGTACCGCAGCTCTCCGGAGGGCTGCACCTCAGTGATTCTCCGGCAGATCTGGAGGACAACGAATTGACGGACGTCTTAAACCTCTGGTGGAAACGGGGAACTCTCCGCGCCCGGCCGGGGGTGCAGGCGCAAGACAGCTATCTGAGATTCTGGGCTGATGCCGTCCCTCAGGCAGAAACTCTGATGCCGGATGACTGTATGGACGAACAGGGGCCATATCGGAATCTGGTTCAGTGTTATACCATGGGGACTTCCTCTATATATTACGCTACCAAGCTGCGGTATGATGGTCAGATCGAGCTGTATCCCAGTGCGGGCGTCTCCATGAACGAGCCGCCCTGTACGCCTCTGTATATTGGCGCGGGTAACCAGAAGTACCCGGACGGGCTACTGCTCATCAGCGGGGATTTATATGTGGTTAACGAGCGTGGAAAATTTGAACGGCAAGACCCCTATATCCCATTATTGGTCACGGAGGTACACGGTTCTCCGGACGCAGGGACTGCAGCGCTTGCCGGCTACAGTTATGAGGGATTCAACATGCTGACAGATGCATTTTGCATCTCCTATACCACCGACGGCAAGGGCTGCTATTTCAAGCTGCATGAATCGGCGGAGGGAAGAGAGGGTAAGCTGTCAGTTACTGTCGTCGGCACAGATGGCAACGAGACCGAGCATACGGTTACCTACAGCGAGGAGACAAGCGGGGATTCCCAGACGGTTCAGGAGACACCGGCGGGGGCAGATGGTCTTGCTCTTGTTTGGGACGTGTCGCGTAATCTGTTCTGGTTTTTGCAGCAGGAAGAGGGCGGAACTCTGCCCGACGATCCGGTCGCCCTCCCGGAGACGACCGCAGACGGCATGACCGCTACGTATGTCCCCTTAAACGATAATCCGGAAAGAAAGGAACTGATCGCCGGAATGACACTCGGCATCTGGTTCGGCGGCGGAGCCGGCGGGCTCAAGGGAGGCAACCGCTATTTCGTATCGGGGAATCCCAATGAGCCAAATCTAGTGTATTATAGCGCAGCGGACGATCCTCTGTATTTTCCGGAAAACGCCTATCTTTATGTGGGATCGTCCGCACAGCCGGTGACGGCCTTTGCCAAACAGGACAGCCTCCTGGTGGTGTTCAAGTCGCACGAGATCTATTGCCTTGACTATATGCGCATTACCATGACGGCAGATGAGGTTATCAGCGGAGAAATCATCGACACCGCCGTGCAATCCGCAGCATTTCCCATTACCCCCATTCACAGCCAAATCGGATGTGACTGTCCACGCACGATCCAGCTCTGTATGAATCGATTGGTCTGGGCAACGAGCGATGGAAAGATCTATACATTGGTCACACAAAATCAGTACAGCGAACGTAACGTCCGAGAGATCGCGGAAAAGATATCCCCTTTGCTCACAGGCTATTCACAGGATGATCTTCAGACTGCGTGTGCGCTCGATTACGACGGCTGTTATGTCCTGCTGGTGGGACAGGAGGCTGTTCTTTTCAACTATTCTGACGCGGGGTTTGTCTATATCACCTCGTACTACTCCAGCGACAGCGTTCAGAAAAAGCTCGCCTGGTACAGGTGGGAACTTCCGGTCAAGCCTCTGCTCGCATTTTCGCGTGAACGACAAGCGGTGCTGTTGGTAAGGCTGCCGGAGAAGTCCCCGCAGGAGAAGAAAGACGTTTTTGTGTCGTATACCCTTACTGGCGAGCAGGATGGGCTGGGAGATGCGGACGACAGCGGCGCGCTCCTGCCGTTGCTTTTCACACCGATTTCGTGTATGTTTGAGACCAAAGCATTTGACTTCGGGTATCCGGAGAACCTGAAACAAATCCTATCCGTAGCACTGTCCTTGAAAGGGAAGGATATTGCGCTGCAATATGTGACGGAAACCGGCCGGGATCGTGATGTGACGTATGTGGCAAATTCGGGGGAGAGGGTGATTGTCGCGTGTCCGAATGTTCGGCGAACGCTCTGTTTCGGCCTGCGCTGCAGTGGGTTTGGAGATCTGCAGATCGACCAGTTCAGTTTACGGTATACCAAATATGGCGAGGTGAAATAAATGGCGGTAAATTACGACGAACAGAAACAGAAGGTCCCGGCTGTCGATTATAATGCAATCGAAAAAGCCAATATGGACAAGGCTCAACAGCAGCAGTCGGATTACAGCGATAAACGGCAACAGGCACTTGACAGCTACCTGTCCGCGATAACGGAGGCAAACCGGCTGGCGCAGGAGGCCGCGCGCAAAGAGTACGAACAGGGTATGGAGACGACACGGCAGGGATATCAGTCGGCCTATGATAAGAACGCCATTGCCGAGCGGGTCGGACGCCGTAACGTTGCGGAGACCCTGTCGAATCTGGGGTTGACGGACAGCGGCCTCAACCGTACCCAACAGACGGCGCTCTCTGTGGCACGGGCAAAAGCGGATGCCGACACTACGCTGCAGCGGGAGGCCGCCGTCAACGCGTTGGTCGGCCAGCTCGATAAATACATTGCGGAGAGCGAGGCAAACCTCGCCGGACAAAAGGCAGACGCAGCCTCTGCAGCACAACAGGATGTTTTAAACAACTGGACAGCTCTGTTCCAGAACGCCCAAAATCTCACTCAAAACCGGTATAATACCGAAAGCAGTCTGGCGGCGGAAGAGCTGGCGGCAAGAATTGCCAACGAGCAGTTTGCCCAGCAGCTTGCTCAGAACGAATCACAATTCCAGCAGCAGCTCGAACTCACAAAACAGCAGGCACAGAGCGATCATAGCGATGTGCTGTGGAACGATGCCAACAAGGCGACCACGGTGGCCGGAGTGGCCATGCGGTATGCCTCGGGGGCAATCAATGCTCTGGAGCTGTGCAACACGCTCAACGCCTCTGGTCTCTCCGACGAGGACGTAGCGGCGATTGCCGACGTGCTGGGTATTGCCAACGAGCTACGTACCCTCTGGGGAGGAGACGTTCCCATCTATGATGGCAGTCTGTTCAGAGAGTGGTATCAGATCCTGCAGCCAGTAATTGGAAAATCCGGACAGTAATTCCCGAGTGACGAACCGGATGTCTCCTGGAGCCTCGGAGGATGGCAGACTCAGGGAGAATGACAGAAGGAGGAAACAGCAATGGCAGAAATTCTGCTTTGTAGCCTGTGTGTCTGTGTGTGCAGCATGACGGTCGGGCTGGTGTTGGGCTATGCGGTTGGTCGCAGGACAACGTCTGACAACAATCGGGAAATATGCGGGACCTCCCCAGAAACCACGCGGGAGCAGCAATCGGAGAGAGTGCTGAGCGAGAAAGAAAAGCGGGCTTTGCGAGACTTACAGCTCTTCCTCCAGTACGACGGATTCCCGCCGAAAGCGGAAGAGCAGACGGAGGAATAGTATGGGAAAACGTAACCGTCTATATACGCAGACCGGCATACAGGAGAATTCTGTACAAGGCGTGACCTCCTCCAGTCCTCTAGCGCAGGACGTATGGGAGGCGGACAAACGCAGTCGAAGATATGCGCAGACCCCATCTCAGACAGATACGGCGGGGGCGACAGAGGGTAAGCGGACAAACCGGTTTTCCAATGAACAGATCACGGGTTATCAGACGGGAAACTGGAAGCTACCAATGGTCGGGTCAACCGATGATACTGATTCGTCTACAGAATCCGTTGGCGTGTCCGGATCGGAACAGTCGAACACGCAGCAGCCAAACAACACACTGGGGCAGGTCTCTGCCTTATTACAAGACGAGGCAGAATACCAACGACTTGCACAGGCGATCAGGGAGAAAGTGCAAAGTGAGAGCGAACGGCTGCGGCAATCCGTCCTGAGCGGGCAAGAATTGACCACCAGCGGCCAGGAGGAACAGCTGCTGGAAGCCGCAATCGACCTAGAGATCCAACGACAAATTCCGCAGTGGCTACAGGAAAGACACGCCGAGTATCTGGAAGGATCGGGTCAAGTTCAGGAACTGGGGCAGACTGCGCAGCAAGAGACATCCAGTTCTGTCATGACACAGTTAGACGCCCTGGATGAGATGGCGCAGAAAAGGATTTACGACGCGGCTGTCGAACTGGCGGACAGTGCGGACGGATCCTTCCTGGGGACGGCAGGTATGGCCATTGCCTCCGGGGTGGGGCAGTTTGCCAATGGAC
>DXWE01000106.1:2288-5579 GCA_019417045.1 Oscillospiraceae bacterium | reverse complement strand
CTGTGCGGGCTGCTGACCGCCTATGGGCTGCAAAAGCGCGGGGTGGAGGTGATGGTACTCGAGGCGAACGGGATCGGCGCCGGCACCACCGGAAAGTCGACCGCCAAAGTCACCTCACAGCACCGGCTGATCTACGACCGCCTGATCCGCCAGATGGGGACGGAAAAGGCGCAGCAGTACGCGACGGCAAACCAGCAGGCGATCGAGCAGTATGCCGCTCTGATCGAAGAGGAGGGAATCGACTGCGGCTGGGAGCGGCGGGACGCCTATGTCTACACGACCGGCGGCACCCAGAGGATCGAGGCGGAAGAAAAGGCCGCCAGGCGGCTCGGGCTGCCGGCGGAGCTGGCCGCGGTCGATTCGCTCCCGGTGCACACGGCCGGTGCGGTGAAATTCTCCCACCAGGCACAGCTGCATCCCCTGCAATTTCTCTGTGCCCTCGCGGACAGGCTGACGGTCTATCAGGCGGCGGCACAGGCGATCGTCGGCCGGCAGATCTATTGCGACAACCGGATTGTGAACGCCAGCCGGATCGTCGTCGCCACCCATTTCCCGTTTGTCAATTTCCCGGGGCTCTATTTTGCACGCATGCACCAGCAGCGCTCGGAGGTGGTGGCGCTGCAGAACGTGCCGCCGGTAGAGGGGATGTACATCGACGAGAACGAGGACGGCTACTCCTTCCGGCAGGCGGGGGACTGCCTGCTGCTCGGCGGCGAGGGGGAGCGCACCGGCTCGAAGCAGGCCGCCGGCGCACACGCCCGGCTGCACGCCGCGGCCAGGCGGTTTTACCCGCAGGCCGAGGAGGTCTATCACTGGCACACGCAGGACTGCATGACGCACGACGGCGTACCGTTTGTCGGGCAATACGCCAAGCACACCCCCGGCCTCTATGTTGCGACCGGGTTCAACAAATGGGGCTGGACGAACAGCATGGCCGCCTCCCGGATCCTGGCCGACGCGATCACCGGCAGGGAGAACCCCTGTGCGGGCGTCTTTGACCCGCGCCGGGCGGAGATCCGCGCCGCGGCCAGGCACTTTGTCATCGATATGGGCGTCTCGGTCGGGCAGCTGACCGCGGGGCTGTTCGCCCCGCCACAGTGGCGGTGTCCGCATCTCGGGTGCAAACTGCATGAGGCGGAGGACGGCACTTTTGAGTGTCGGTGCCACGGCTCCAAATTCGACGGCGACGGCACCTGCCTACAGGGGCCCGCTACCCGCGACAAACCGGTCCGCTGAGGCGTCACGGCAAATTTTGCCGGAAACGGTCTTGCCAATTTCTCCCGCCCGGTTTATACTAATCCGGTAAGGAGGGATCTCTATGGTGTATCAAACCATCCCGATCGAAGTCAACTATAAAAAGGCGGGACTGCTCAGCCACGGGTTTACCCCCACGCTGCACACCTATGTGCAGGATCGTCCGGATGCGCGGGACACCCGCCGCCGCCCGGCGCTGATTATCTGCCCCGGCGGCGGGTACGAATTTACGGCGGATCACGAGGCGGAACCGGTCGCGCTGCGATTTGTCGCAATGGGATACCAGTGCTTTGTGCTGCGCTACAGTGTCGCACCGATGCTGTTCCCCGGCGCGCTGCTCGAGCTCGGAGAGGCGGTGCGGCTGGTGCGCGCGCATGCGGACGAGTGGGATATCGATCCCACCCGCGTGTTCGTGTGCGGATTTTCGGCCGGCGGACATCTGGCGGGCAGCCTCGGGGTGTTCTGGAACCGCGACTTTGTCAAGGACACGCTGCGCTGCACCGACGAACACCGCCCCAGCGGCATGATCCTGTGCTATCCGGTCATCACCTCCGGGGAGGCAGGCCACCGTGGATCCTTCGAGCGGCTGCTCGGCGAGCGGTACGAGGAGCTGCACGACCAGCTCTCGCTTGAAAAACAGGTTTCGGCGGACACGCCGCCCGCCTTCCTCTGGCACACGGTGGAGGACGACTGCGTGCCGGTGGAGAACCCGTTGTTGTTCGCGCAGGCCATGCGGGCACACGGGCGGCCGTTTGAGCTGCACATCTTCCCCAAAGGGCCGCACGGGATCTCGCTGAGCGACGAGAGCATTTCACCCGAGCTGGAAAAGCGGCCGACGGCGATATGGCCGCAGCTCGCGGACAACTGGATGAAACGGGGGCAGCCGGATGACGGCGGAACAGATTCGTCAGACGCTTGAGTCGCTGCGCGGTGCGGGGATGCTGCCGGGCACCGGGCGGATTGCAAAGCTGCTCTCCCTGCTCGGGCACCCCGAACGGCGGCTGCGGGTCATCCAGGTCGCCGGCACCAACGGCAAGGGGTCTACCTCCCGTATGCTCCAGTCCCTGTTCACCGCCGCGGGATATCGCACCGGGCTGTACACCTCCCCCACCGTGACCACGCTCTATGACACGATCACGATCGACGGCAGCCCCATCCCGGAGGCGGTGTTCGGCGGCCTACTCACGGAAATCACCGCCTGCCTGCCGCAGCTGCAACCGCTCGGGGGACTGTCCGAATTTGAGTGCGTCACCGCGCTGTGCCTCCTGTGGTTTGCGCGGGAGCACACGGATCTCTGCGTGATCGAGTGCGGGCTCGGCGGGCGGGACGACGCGACCAACGTGTTCCCCGCCCTGCTGGCGGCGGTATTCACCCCGATCGCGCTGGATCACACCGCACTGCTCGGCAAAACGGTGGAGCAGATCGCCCGCAACAAGGCGGGGATCCTACACCCGTCCTGCGCGGTGGTATCCGCGCCGGGGCAGGATATCGACGCGCTGTCCGTGCTGTTTGAGGAGGCTGCTCAGCGGGGGCTGACCGTGCGCACCGCCGCGCCCGCCCCGCCCGATTCCATCACGGAAGAGGCGGGGATGCTCACATTTTCGCGGGGGAAGGAGACATATGCCCTGCCGCTGTGCGGCCGGTTCCAGATCGGCAACGCGCTGACCGCGCTCGAGACGGCGGATGCGCTCGAAGCCTGCGGCTTTACAGTGGACGAGGCCGCGCGCCATCAGGGACTGTCTGCGGTACAGCTGCCCTGCCGGCAGGAGCTGCTGTCAAAGGATCCTCCCGTGCTGCTCGACGGCGCACACAACCCGCACGGGATCGCCGCGCTGCGGGACACGCTGTGCTCCCTCTGGCCGGACAGGCCGGTGGTGCTGGTCATCGGCATGCTGCGGGACAAGGACACCGCCGCCTGTGCGAAGCTGCTCGCCCCGCTGTGCGCGCACGTGCGTTGCTGCACGCCGGAGAGCCCGCGCGCGCTCGAAGCAGAGGCGCTGTGCGCGCAGTTTTTGACCGCCGGCAACATACCCGCCG
>DXWE01000106.1:0-2278 GCA_019417045.1 Oscillospiraceae bacterium | reverse complement strand
GGAGAAACCGGTTTGGACGTGCGGGCGTGCGCCTCCCCGGAGGAGGCGCTGCGCGAGGGCTGGGCACTTTCCCGGAAACACGGGCTGCCGCTCGTGATCGGCGGGTCGTTCACGGTGGCCGGGCCGCTGCGCTTGCCGGCGCAGAAGCTGTGCGGGACATGAGGATCCAAAGCAGAAATAGGAAAGCAAAAAGAGGGCTGCGGCGTCTGCCGCAGCCCTCCTGGTTTCATTATACGAGCACAAATCCCATCTTTTTCTTGGCCTTTTGGAGCGTGCGGGAAGCGACCCGCTGGGCTTTTTCGGCGCCCTCCTTCATCAGTCGCTCCAGCTCGCCCTTATCGCGCAGGTACCCGTCCAGCCGCTGCTGGATCGGGGCAAGCTCCGCCGCAACCGCCTCTCCGACGGCCGCCTTGAAGTCGCCGTAGCCGCGCCCTGCAAACTCCTGCTCAATCTGCTCCATCGTCCTGCCGGTCACCGCGCCGTAGATCTCCATCAGGTTGTTGATGCCGTCCTTCCCGTCGGCGTAGCGCACCTGCGCCTCGCTGTCGGTCACCGCGCGCTTGAACTTGCGCAGGATGGTCGCCTCGTCGTCCCGCATCGAGATGAACGCGTTCTGGTTCTCGTCGGATTTCGACATTTTCTTCTGCGGCTCCTGGAGCGAACGCACCCGCGCGCCCTGCTTGAGAATATAGGGTTCCGGGATGGTGAACACGCCGCTGTACAGGCCGTTGAACCGCTCGGCGATGTCGCGGGTGAGCTCCACATGCTGTTTCTGGTCCGCGCCCACCGGCACATAGTCCGGCTGATAGAGCAGGATGTCCGCCGCCATCAGGGACGGGTAGGCGAACAGCCCGAGGTTGATGTTGTCCGCGTGCTTTTGCGCCTTGTCCTTGAACTGGGTCATGCGGGACAGCTCGCCGAACTGGGTGTTGCAGGCGAGCAGCCAGCACAGCTCCGTGTGCGCGGGCACCTGCGACTGCACGAAGATCAGCGATTTCTGCGGGTCGAGTCCGATCGCGAGCAGCAGTGCGAACATCTCATAGGTCTGGGCCCGCAGCCTGGCCGGCTCCTGGCGCACGGTGATCGCGTGCAGGTCGGCGACCGCATAGGCGCACTCGAGCTCGTCCTGCAGCGGCACCCAGTTGCGCAGCGCACCGAGATAATTGCCGAGCGTCGGGATCCCGGTCGGCTGGATACAGCTGAGCGCGCGCTTTTTGCGCGGCGGATTCTGTACTTCGGTCATGTCGTTCTCCTCCCCATCCCATACATGTGTTTATAAGCAGGCTCTCAGGCAGTCGGCCAGCCGCCGCACACCCTGTTCCATCGCCTCGTCCGTCGGGGTGGAATAGTTCACCCGGAAGGACTGGCAGGGCGCGCCCGGATCCGCCAGAAATGCGTTGCCCGGCACCACCGCGACCTTGTACTCCCGCACCGCGCGGGTACAAAACGCCGGCATATCGACCGAAGCCGGCAGGGTGCACCAGAGGAACAGCCCGCCCTCCACAGGGTGATAGGTCACCCCGAGCGGGCAGAGATCCGCATCCAGCAGCGCCATCATCCGCTCGGCCTTCTGTTTATAGATCCCCCGCAGCTTTTGCAGATGTCCCTCAAAATCGCCGCCGAGGAACTCGGCGCACACCCGCTGGGCCCAGATGTTGGTGTGCACGTCCTCCCCCTGTTTGGCGACGGTCAGCTTTTGCAGCACCGCTTTCGGCCCGATCGCGTAGCCGACCCGCAGGCCGGGGGACAACACCTTCGAGAAGCTGCCCGCATACACCACCAGCCCCTCGGTGTCAAGTGTCTTGATCGCGGGCACCGGCTGCCCGGCAAACCGCAGTTCGCCATAGGGGTTGTCCTCGAGCACCAGCACCCCGTACCGGCTCGCAAGCGCGTATACCTCCTGCCGCTTTTTCCAGCTCATCGTGACCCCGGCGGGATTCTGGAAATTCGGGATGGTATAGAGGAATTTCGCATTCGGATGGGCCTTCAGAGCGGCCTCGAGTGCCGGCAGGCTCAGCCCGTCCTCCTCCATCGGGACACCGACGAGTTTTGCACCGAGCGCCCGAAACGCGTTGAGCGCGCCCACAAAGCTCGGATCCTCGCACAGCACCACGTCTCCCGGGTTGCAAAAGGCCTTTGCCATCAGCCCCATCACCTGCTGGGCGCCGGCGGTAATCAGGATATCGTCCTCCTTGCCGCCCACCCCATGGCGCACCCGCATATCGGCCATCACCCGCTCGCGCAGCGGCGCATAGCCTTCTGTCGTGCTGTACTGGAG
>DXWE01000105.1:3938-5716 GCA_019417045.1 Oscillospiraceae bacterium | reverse complement strand
GCGATGTACGCGGCGGCCAGCACGTCCGCGTTGAACCGGCCGTCTTTGGGCGGCGCGCAGGCGGTGGCGGCGCTTGCCTATGGCACCGAGAGCGTGCCGAAGGTGGACAAGATCGTGGGGCCGGGCAACATCTATGTGGCCACCGCGAAAAAGCTGGTGTACGGGGTCTGCGACATCGACATGATCGCGGGACCGAGCGAGATTCTGGTGCTGGCGGACGACCACGCCGATCCCGTGTATCTGGCGGCCGACCTGATGTCGCAGGCAGAGCACGATGTGCTCGCCTCCGCGATTTTAATCACCGATTCCCTTCGGGTGGCGGAGGAGACGGTGAAGGAGATCGGGCGGCAGATCGAGGGGCTCTCCCGCAAATCCATTATTGAGCGGTCGCTGCGGGATTTTGGCGCCGTTTTGGTGTGCCGCGATCTGGACGAGGCGGTGGCATTCGCCAACCGGCTTGCACCCGAGCACCTCGAGGTCATGTGCGAAGACCCGCTCTCCTATCTCGACCGGCTGGACAACGCGGGTTCGGTATTTCTCGGGAAATACTCCCCCGAGCCGCTCGGGGACTACTATGCCGGCCCGAACCATGTGCTGCCGACCGGCGGCACCGCCCGATTTTTCTCGCCGCTGTCGGTGGACAGCTTCCTCAAAAAGAGTGGGTTCATCTGCTATACCGAGGCGGGGCTGAAGGCGGTGAAAGACGACGTGATGACGATTGCGGATGCAGAGGGATTGACAGCGCACGCCCATTCGATCGCCGTCCGCTTTCCCACCTCTGGATCCTGAAAGGAAGATTCCAAGCATGTATACCTTGGCCCCCAAAGCCGCGTCTTTGACGCCGTACGACCCGATTGCGGGCGAGTATCCGATCCGGCTGGACGCGAACGAGTCCTTTCTGCTGCCCACGCCGGAGGACCGGGAGAAAATGGCTGCCGCCGCGGCTGCCACGGCATTCAACCGCTATCCCGATCCGCTGGCCAGTGCGCCGTGTGCGGCGTTTGCAAAGCTGTATGACGTCTCGCCCGCGCTCGTGACCGCGGGAAACGGGTCGGACGAGCTGATCTCTGTGATCCTCTCCACCTTCTTGCAGAAGGGGGAGAAGGTACTCACCCTCTCACCTGATTTTTCCATGTACCGGTTTTATACCGAAATCACGGAAAACCCCTGTCTGGTTCTCGCAAAGGGGGCGGATCTGCGCGTGGATGTGGATCGGGTGATCGACACGATCGTACGCGAGGGGGTGCGGCTGTGCATCTTCTCTAACCCCTGCAACCCCACCTCCCTCGGCCTGCCGCGGGAGGAGGTGCGCCGCCTGATCCGGGGCACGGACGCGCTGGTGGTGCTGGACGAGGCGTATATGGATTTTTACGATCAGTCCCTGCTGCCGGAGGCGGGGGAGTATGACAACCTGATCGTGCTGCGTACCTGTTCAAAAGCGCTGGGACTCGCCGCGCTGCGGCTCGGGTTTGCGGTGTGCAACGAGCGGCTGACCGGGATCCTGCGCGCGGCCAAGTCGCCGTACAATGTCAACGCGGTCACGCAGGCGATGGCGGCGGTGGTGCTGCAAAACCGGGTGTACCGGGAGACGTATGTGCCGCAGCTTCTTCGCTCCAGGCGGGAGCTGCTGACCGGGCTGCGCGCGCTGCATGTGGGAACGGTCTTTGAGAGCGACACGAACTTTGTGCTGTGGGAGCTCCCGCAGGCGAACCGGGTGTTTGAAAAGCTCAAAGAGGCCGGGATCGTGGTGCGGCTGTTTTTGAAAGACCGGCTGCGCA
>DXWE01000105.1:3023-3928 GCA_019417045.1 Oscillospiraceae bacterium | reverse complement strand
AACGCCGCGCTGCTGCGGGCGCTGCCGGCTATTTTGCGGGAAACGGAGGAGTGAAGGGATGCGGATCGGACAGGTAGAGCGTAAGACCAGAGAGACCGACATTGCCGTCACCCTGAAGTTGGACGGCGGCCCGGTGGAGGTGTCCACCGGAATCGGCTTTTTCGACCACATGCTCGAGGCGCTCGCGGTGCACGCGGGATTCGGCCTCACGCTGCGCGCGGTGGGGGACTTGCAGGTGGACGGGCACCACACGGTGGAGGATACCGGCATCGTGCTCGGCCAGGCGCTGCGTCAGGCGCTCGGGGACAAGAGCGGGATCGCCCGCTACGGCTCCTGCTACCTGCCGATGGACGAGTCGCTCGCCTACGCGGGGGTGGACGTGTGCGGTTCCCCGCTGCCCGAGGCGCTCGCGTTTGCGGCGGTGGACGTCAGCGGCCGGCCGTATCTTTGCTACGACGCCCGATTCCCGCAGGAGCGGGTGGGGGAATTCGACACCTGCTTAACCGGAGAATTCTTCCGCGCGTTCGCGTTCAACGCGGGGATCACGCTGCACGTCCGGGCGGAATACGGGGAGAACGCCCACCATCTGATCGAGGCGCTGTTCAAGGCGACGGCGCACGCCCTGCGCGCGGCGGTGGCCGTGCGGGAGGGAACGCTATCGACGAAAGGGAGTTTGGATTGAGTATGGAATATCGCGCTTTGCGCCCGCAGGAAGTGGAGAAGTGGACGAATCTCTGCGCGGCGGGATTTGAGGACGAGCCGGCGTCTTATTTTCTCCGGCATTTTCAAAACGATCCGGACGCGGATGCCAGCGGCATCTTTGTGGCGGTGGACGGCGACACGTTCTCAAGCAGCGTGCGGGTGTTCTCCCGCCAGGAGGTGTAGCGCATGACGAACGCTTCGGA
>DXWE01000105.1:0-3013 GCA_019417045.1 Oscillospiraceae bacterium | reverse complement strand
GTGTGCACCCTCCCGGCCTACCGCGGTCAGGGCCACAACTCCCATCTGATCCGGCTGGCGACCGAGTATATGGACGCCCACGGCCTGCCGCTGTGCGTCCTGTTCACCGGGGTCAACCACCACTACGCGCACCAGGGCTGGTTCACGCTGATGCGCCGGTACGTGCATGTCGAGCTGCCGTCCGCCGCGCTGCCAGAGGGGGTTACGATGCGCCCGGTCGAGGCGGGCGACCATCCCGCGATGCGGGCGCTGTACCAGTCGGAGATGTCCCTGCCGTGCACGCTCGTGCGCAGCGACGAGTACTGGAACAAGTGGGTCGTGTGCGAACTGCATGACGCGGTGGTGTTCGAGCGGGAGGGGCGGCTGCTCTCCTATCTCGCCTACGAGGGGAAACCGGGTGAGCGGATGCTCGTGCGCGAATGGGTGACCGCGCCGGAGCTGGACACGGCGGCAAAGCTCTCGCTGCTCGCCGCGACTGCGGAACACGGCGGGTTCGCCCCGCAGGCGCTGGTGGCGGAACCGCTGCTGCCCGGCGTGTCGAGAGACTACGACGAGTGGGGCGACATGATGGTGCGGTATAACCACCCGTTCACCGTCGCCGGCCGGACGATCGACAGCAGCGGCGCGCTGGCGGCCGCGCTTTGCGACGCGACTTTCTTTGAAACGGACGGGTGCTGACCATGGTGATTTTACCGGCGATCGATATACAGGGTGGCCGCTGCGTGCGGCTGTATAAGGGCGATTTCTCCACCGTGCACCAGGTGGCGGACGACCCGCTGCAAACCGCGCTCCGGTTCCGGGAGGCGGGCGCGCAGTGGATCCACATGGTGGATCTGGACGGCGCGAAGGACGGCTCGTGCGCAAACCGGCCGCTCTTTTGGGAAGTGGCGGAAAAGAGCGGACTGCAAGTGGAGCTCGGGGGCGGGATCCGCGACCGAAAGACGCTCGAGGACCACTTTTCCCACGGGATCTCCCGCTGCATCCTCGGTTCCGCAGCGCTGAAATCCCCTGCGCTGGTCGAGGAGGCGGTCAGAGCCTACGGGCACCGCATCGCCGTCGGCATTGACGCGAAGGACGGCCGGGTCGCGGCCGAGGGGTGGCTGGAGGTGTCGGAGGTTTCCTATCTGGAACTGGCCAAACGGATGGAACAGATGGGTGTACAGGTAATTATCTTTACAGATATTTCCAAAGACGGCACGCTCTCCGGCCCCAACCTGGAACAGCTCCAGAGGTTACAAGAGACGGTCAGCTGCCAGATTATCGCCTCGGGCGGTATGCGGGATCTGCGGGATGTAGAAGCCTGTAAAGCGCTTGACCTATATGGAGCCATCTGTGGCAAATCGCTCTACAGCGGAACGCTCGACCTGCAAAAGGCGCTGCAAACGGCGACCGAACCGGTCGACCGGCTCGCGCTGGACGCGTATTTTGAGAAAGCGCCGCTGATCCCCGCGATTGTGCAGGAGCGGCGTACCGGCGAGGTGCTGATGCTCGCGTACATGAACCGGGCGTCGCTGCAAAAGACGCTGCAAACCGGCGAGACCTGGTATTGGAGCCGGTCGCGGCAGACCTACTGGCACAAGGGGGAGACGAGCGGACACACCCAGCGGGTGGTGTCGGTCGCGGGGGACTGTGACCGGGACACGCTGCTGATCCAGGTGGAGCAGACGGGCCCCGCCTGCCACACCGGGGCGCATTCCTGCTTTTTCAGACAACTGAAAGGAGAGAACGACCATGAGTGATTGCCTGAAAGAGGTGTATGAGACGATCCTCGACCGCCGGGCGCATCCGGCGGAGAACTCCTATACGAAATACCTGTTCGACCAGGGGATCGATAAGATCCTCAAAAAGGTGGGGGAGGAGTGCGCCGAGACGATCATCGCGGCCAAAAACGGAGAGGCCGCGGAGACGGTCGGGGAGATTGCAGATCTGACATATCATGTGCTGGTGCTCATGGCGGCGCAGGGGATCACGGTGGAGGATATCGAACGAAAACTCCGTGATCGACACCAGAAGTCCGGCAATCTGAAACAGTTCAGGCAGGTGGACAAAAACAGCTGAAGCGACAGAAAAAAGGCTCTTCCGAAATGATCGGAGGAGCCTTTGCATTATCGGAAGAGCCAGGGGATCCCATAGGAGATGACGGTCATGATGACGGTCGCCATGAGCAGGCCGAGGAAGATGGCGGGAAGCGCCTTTTTGAATTTGATCCCGAGCAGCGCGGCAATGAGCGCGCCGGTCCACGCCCCGGTGCCCGGAAGCGGGATTCCGACGAACAGCGCCAGCCCCCAAAACTCGTATTTCTGGATCTTTTCACTGCGGTTGAGAGACCTGGTTTCCAGCCTGGTCACCAGCGAACCGAGCTTTTGGTGTGTGTTTTGAGGAGCGCGAAGATTTTGTTAATCAGCAGCAGGATAAAGGGAACGGGAATCAGATTCCCGAGGATGCAGATCGGGATGGCCCGCCACATGTCCACCTGCAAAATGGAAGCGACGATCAGCCCGCCGCGCAGTTCCAAAATCGGGATCATGGAGACGAGGAAGACGATGATCTCGCTGGCGGCAAATCCGGAGAGGTGGTTGGCAAACCACTCGGCAAGCGCGTCTGTCATGCGGGAGATCCCCCTTTGACCGTCCGGATAAAGGTCTCCATCTCGGCAAATCCGAGGCTTTTGCAGCCGGGCTTTGCGTCCAGCAGCCGGCAGTGCGGTACGTCCAGTACCCGGAACACCACGGGAGCGCTGTACGCATAGTGGCGAAGAGTGCCGGCGAGCAGCGCGTTCTGCTCCTCGCGGTTGACCCATTCGGTATCCGTGCAGATGAGCAGCGGCGGCCCGGACGAGCGGACATGATAGACCGGTGCGGTCTCATCCACCACGATCTGCCGCGGGTCATGCCCATGCCGGGCGAGCACTTCGTAGTGAGCAGTCGGCTGGCCGCTGATGAAGAGAAATCCACTGTAATCGTCCGGGTCGCGGCCGTATTTCTGGAGATACCGCTTGTCAAAACACAGCATC
>DXWE01000104.1 GCA_019417045.1 Oscillospiraceae bacterium | reverse complement strand
CCGCCGTTCGCGTGCTGCAGCGGGATGTCCATATATTTTACGACCTTCTCCTGCGCGGCCATCACGGCCAGCAGGCGGTCGGTGATATGTTCGGGATAGCAATAGAGCAGCCGGATCCAGCGAAGCCCCTCGATTTCACACAGCGCCTCGAGCAGCTCGGGCAGCCGGCTCTCGCCATAGAGATCCGTGCCGTACAGCGTCGTGTCCTGCGCGACGAGGATCAGCTCCTTGACGCCGCGGGAGGCGAGCGTTTCGGCCTCCTGTACCACCGCGTCCAACGGGCGGCTGCGCAGCGGGCCGCGGATGAGCGGGATCGCGCAGTAGGTGCAGCGGTTGTCGCACCCGTCGCCGATCCGCAGATAGGCGAAAAAGGGCGGCGTGGTCTGTACCCGATCCCCCTCGAGCGACCAGCAGCTCTTCTCGGGAAAACGGGCGACCCGCTCCCCCTCCATCACCCGGCGCACCGTCTCCACGATGTCGCCGTTCGCACCGAGTCCGGTCACCCCGTCGCATTCCGGCAGCTCCTTCGCCACCTCCTCCCGGTAGCGTTCGGCCATGCAGCCGGTCACCACGAGCTTTTGGATCTGACCGTCCGCTTTCAGGCGGGCAAATTCCAGAATCTGCTCGATCGACTCCCTCTTTGCGTCCTCGATAAACCCGCAGGTATTGATGATCGCCACATCCGCGAGCGCCGCGTCGGGCACGACCTTTAAGCCGGCGTTTTGCAGTTTCGCCAGCATGAGTTCCGCATCCATCTGATTTTTGGGGCATCCCAGGGAGACCATTCCCACGGTAAACGACATGTGTCAGACCTCGTCAATCTGCCCGGCCGCACGACGGACGGTTTCATAGTCGAACCCGAACCGCTGCAGCGCGGCAAGCGCCTTTTGCCGGTCGGATTCGCTATCCAGAGTAGTATAACACTTTTTTTGCAGCAGTGCAAGAGCCTGCTGCACATCGTCCGAGCCGGTCTCCTCCACCGCCTGTTCGGCCGTCTCGCGGTCGATCCCGCGGGCGCACAGCACCCCCACCGCCCGGCGGCGCGGATAGTGCTTTCTCAGGCAGAGCTCGCGCGCAAGCCGGCCTGCCAGCCGGCCGTCGTCCACCAGCCCGAGCGCGGCCAGCCGGTCAACCGCCGCCTGCGCCGTCGCGGCATCCGTGTCCTTTTGCAGCTTGCGCTGCAATTCGGCGCGGCCATAGTCGCGGCGGGAGAGCAGCCACAGCGCCTTCTCCCTGGCGCGCGCGGCGTCGGAGCACGCCAGCAGAGCGGCGAGCTCCTCCTCCCCGATCTCGCCGCCCACCTGATAAGGGGACTCCTCCCATGTGCGGGCGTCCACGGCCAACGCGGGTTCGCCGTCCAGCTCCAGCCGGACCAGCCGCCCGCGCTGCTTTTCCGCCCCGGTGATCCGTGCCATGCGCTCAGTCCTCGACCACGATGTCGATCGCCGCCTTGGCCTGGGCCGCGGTATAGGTCTTGGCCTGTGCCACCGGGATCTCCACCGGCTGCGGCTGGGATCCCGGGTCCGCCGCCCTGCCGGTCTCCTTCTCGTTCTCCTTCTCCATTTTGGCGCGGATGAGATCCTCCACCTCCTGCGCCACCTCCGGGTGCTCCTTGAGATAGTTCTTCGCATTGTCCCGGCCCTGGCCGATGCGCTCCTCCTTGAACGAGAACCACGCGCCGGACTTCTGAATGATATCCAGCTTCACCCCGAGGTCCACCAGCTCGCTCTCCCGCGAGATCCCCTCGCCGTACAGGATGTCGAATTCCGCCTCCTTGAAGGGCGGCGCCACCTTGTTTTTCACCACTTTGACACGCGTGTGCGACCCGATCGGGGTGCCGCCCACCTTGAGCGTCTCGGTGCGACGCACGTCCAGCCGCACGGAGGCGTAATACTTCAGCGCGTTGCCGCCCGCCGTAACCTCCGGGTTGCCGTACACCACGCCGACCTTCAGCCGCAGCTGATTGATAAAGATCGCGATACAATTCGATTTGGAGACCACGCCGGCGAGCTTGCGCATGGCCTGCGACATCAGCCGCGCCTGCAGCCCCACATGGCTGTCGCCCATCTCGCCCTCGATCTCCGCGCGCGGCACGAGCGCCGCCACCGAGTCGATTACCACAATGTCCACCGCGCCCGAACGGATCAGCGCCTCCGCGATCTCGAGCGCCTGCTCGCCCGTGTCCGGCTGGGAGACGAGCAGCGAATCCACGTCCACCCCGAGTTTTTTCGCATACACCGGGTCGAGCGCGTGCTCCACGTCGATGAACGCGGCCTCACCGCCGAGCTTCTGGGTCTGCGCGACCGCATGCAGCGCCAGGGTTGTCTTGCCGGAGGCCTCCGGCCCGTAGATCTCCACAATCCGCCCGCGCGGCAGACCGCCGATCCCGAGCGCCCGGTCGAGCGCGATCGAGCCGGTCGGGATACAGGCCACCTTCATGCCGACGTTCTGCCCGAGCCGCATCACCGCGCCCTTGCCATAGCTCTTTTCGATCTGCTGCAACGCGATCTCGAGCGCCTTGCGCTTCTCCTCGCGCTTGGCGTCCGCCGCCGCATCCGCCTTCTTTTTCGTATCCGCCATCTCGTCCGTCCTCTCCTTGCCTTTCACATTCCGTTATGTGTCCATTATACCGGTGCACGCGCCAAAAAGCAGCCGTTGTTCGCAAAAATCTGAACAAATGTTTCCGGATAGATGTCCCCGGCAGGAGGCACACTATAGAGAATCACACAGAAAAGGGCGGGGTCCGTATGACAAGTCTTTGGGAGCAGGGAGTTTCTCCGCGGCCGCTGCCGCCGCTGCCGGGGGATTATACGGTGGACACGGCGGTGATCGGCGGCGGGCTGTGCGGGCTGCTGCTGCGGATGCCGCTGCGCGAGGCGCTGTCCATCGGCGGCGGGCTGGGCTGGTACAGCCTGGCCGGCGTCTCCGTCAGCAGCGCCGCGGGGGTTGCGGCCGGCAGCATCGCCTTCCTGAGCAACCTCCTGCGGGAGATCGGGGCCTTCCTCCTCATCCCCCTGGTCGCGCGGCGCGTGAACGCCTGCGCCTGCATCGCGGTGGCCGGGGCGACCAGCGAGGACACCACCCTGCCCATGATCCTGCGCTATACGGACGGGGAGACGGCCGTGCTCTCCGTGCTCAACGGGGTGATCTGCTCCGCCTTTGTGCCCGTGCTCCTCTCGCTCTGCTACTGAGGCGCGCGTCCCCCGCCGGTTGCGCAAAACTTTCACATTCCCGGCGCGAAAATGCTCTTGACACCGCGCACGCGGCCGGCCTATAATGGCAAAGAACGCGATGAGGAAGTCATGCGCCAGCGATCCGTTTCCTCAAAAGAGAGCCCGCGCGCGGTGAAAGCGGGCAGGGAATGCTGCTGGACGCGCCGCTTCGGAGCACCCGCAAGCCAATGCGGGCGGGTTCCCCCCGATACAGGGGAAAAACGAGTTGGGCGCACGCGCCAACTTGGGTGGTACCGCGGAAGCCTCGCCTTCGTCCCAAGACGCTTTGGGGCGGGGGCTTTTTTGTTCCACAAAACCCATGAAAAGGAGAGTTTTCGTATGAAGAACGTCACCTCCGCAGAGCTGCGCGCGATGTTCCTGCGCTTCTTCCAGGAGCGGGGACACGCGGTCATCGCCTCTGCCTCCGTCATCCCGGAAAACGACCCGACGGTGCTGTTCACCACCGCCGGCATGCACCCGCTGGTCCCGTATCTGCTGGGCGCCAAGCACCCGGAGGGCACGCGCCTGACCGACGTGCAGAAGTGCATCCGCACCGGCGACATCGACGAGGTCGGCGACGCCTCGCACCTGACCTTCTTTGAGATGCTGGGCAACTGGTCCCTCGGCGACTACTTCAAGAAGGAGGCCATCTCCTGGTCCTGGGAGTTCCTGACCAGCCCGGAGTGGCTGGGCCTCGACCCGGACCGCCTGGCCTTCTCCGTCTTCGCGGGCGACGGGGACGCCCCGGCCGACACCGAGGCCCACGACCTGTGGCGCGCCTGCGGCGTCCAGGAGGACCACATCTTCTACCTGCCCAAGGAGAACAACTGGTGGGGTCCGGCCGGCATCACCGGCCCCTGCGGCCCGGACACCGAGATGTTCATCATCACCGACAAGGAGCCCTGCGGCCCGGACTGCTCCCCCGCCTGCTCCTGCGGCCGCTACCTGGAGATCTGGAACGACGTGTTCATGCAGTACAACAAGCAGGCGGACGGCAGCTTCACGCCCCTTGCGCAGAAGAACGTGGACACCGGCATGGGCCTGGAGCGCACGATCTGCGTGCTGACGGGCAAGAAGAGCGTCTACGAGACGGACGCCTTTGCAGGCATCCTCAAGAAGATCGGCGAGCTGTGCGGCAAGACGTACGACCCCGCGGACGAGGAGAACGTGCGCGCCTTCCGCATCGTGGCGGACCACACGCGCACCGCCACCATGATCATGGGCGACCGCAAGGGCGTCTCCCCCTCCAACGTGGACCAGGGCTACGTCCTGCGCCGCCTGATCCGCCGCGCGGTGCGCATGGGCATGAAGCTCGGCCTGCCGGAGGGGTCCCTGGCGGAGATCGCGCAGGTGGTCATCGACCAGTACCGCGAGGTCTACCCGGAGCTTGTCGAGAACAGCGCCTTTGTCCTGGAGCAGTTTAAGCTCGAGGAGGAGCGCTTCCAGCGCACGCTGCGCCAGGGCCAGAAGGAGTTCGACAAGGCGGTGTCGCGCCTTGCGGGTTCCACGGTCATCGACGGCCTGACCGCCTTCCACCTCTACGACACCTACGGCTACCCCATCGAGATCACCATGGAGATGGCCGCCGAGCGGGGCCTGACCGTGGACAAGGACGGCTTTGACGAGAACTTCAAGAAGCACCAGCAGAACTCCCACGCCGGCGCGGAGCAGCGCTTCAAGGGCGGCCTGGCCGACCACAGCGCGCAGACCGCCCGCCTGCACACCGCGACGCACCTGCTGCACGCGGCGCTGCGCCAGGTCCTGGGCGACGAGGTCGCGCAGAAGGGCTCCAACATCACGGCCGAGCGCCTGCGCTTCGACTTCTCCTTCCACCGCAAGGTGACCAAGGAGGAGCTCAAGCAGGTCGAGGACATCGTCAACGCCAACATCCAGGCGGCCTACCCGATCACCGTGGAGGAGACCACGGTCGAGGAGGCCAAGCAGGCCGGCGCCATCGGCCTGTTCGAGTCCAAGTACGGCGAGCGCGTCAAGGTCTACACCATGGGCCCGGCCTCCAAGGAGATCTGCGGCGGCCCGCATGCCTCCAACACCGCCGAGCTCGTCTCCTTCAAGATCCAGAAGGAGGAGTCCTCCTCCGCCGGCGTGCGCCGCATCAAGGCGGTCATCGGCGCCAAGCCCGAGGACTGATCCCCCCGCGTAAAATACGCAGCCGAGCCTGCCCCGCAAACATTGCGGGCCGCAGGCTCGTTCTTTTTTTATCCTGTCTTTTTAGGAGGCGATCGCTCTTGAAGTCCTTTGACGACGTCGTGTTCAACCTGCACCCCATCGACCTTGCCGCCGGGCAGAAGGCCGTCGCGCCCCTGCTCCTCCCGGGAGAGGAGGTCGTGGCCGCCTTTGCCACCGTGCGCGACAAGGTGGTCTTCACCGACCGCCGCGTCATCGCGGTGGACATCCAGGGCATCGGCAAGAAGGTGAGCTACTGCAACCTGCCCTACTCCCGCATCTCCAGCTTCTGCGTGGAGACGGCGGGCATGTTCGACCTGGACAGCGAGCTCACGCTGCACACGCCCTCCG
>DXWE01000103.1 GCA_019417045.1 Oscillospiraceae bacterium | reverse complement strand
GCGCCCGCCCTCATCCCGGCATCGGGCACGAAAATCACGGTGGAGGAAGTGTTCTGATGGGAGACGTGTGGCGTCTGGCGGTCAAGAGCCTGGTGCGCAAATGGTCCCGCACCTGCCTCACGGTCGGCAGCATCACGATCGGCGTGACGCTGGTCGTGATCGTGTCGGTCATCAGCAACGTCGGCACACAGGCGGTGAGCGCGGAGCTCGACAGCCTTGGCATGAGCGGGCTGTCGATCAGCGCCGAGGAGGACGGCGCGGCACTGTCGGAGGAGAGCCTGCAGGTCATCCGGTCGGTCAGCGGGGTGGACACCGCCATGCCGCTGATGACCGGCACGACCAGCGCCACGCTGCGGGGAATCTCCCAGAATGTGCTGCTGTGCGGGGTGGACGCGGGATCCGCGCAGGTGGTCTCCATCACCCTCAAGCACGGCCGGCTGCTCAGCCAGGGGGATGTGAAGGGCGCCTCGATGGTGTGCGTGGTGGACGAGGCGTTTGCCAAAGAGGCATATGCCCGCGGCAACATTGTCGGCAAATCGCTGCTGCTGCGCATCGACGGCACCGCCTATGAATTTGAGATCGTCGGGGTCGCGGAGGCGGGCAGCAGCCTGCTGCAAAACCTAAACAGTTATGTGCCAGGGATCGTGCTCGTCCCGTACACCACCGTGGGGCAGCTCACCGGGAAAAGCGAGTTCGACCAGATCGCGGTGCGCGCGCAGCCCGGTGCGGATCTGGACCAGGTGGAGACGCAGGTGCTCTCCGCGCTCGAGCGCGCGTCCGGCGTGCGGGACGGGTATACGGCGGAAAACCTCAGCAAGCAGAAGGACAGGCTTAACAGCCTGATGGACATTGTCACGCTCATCCTCACCATCATCAGCGGGATCTCGCTGCTCGTGTCCGGGCTCGGGATCATGACCATCATGCTCGTCTCGGTGCAGGAGCGGGTGCGGGAGATCGGGATCAAAAAGGCGATCGGCGCCAGCGGGCGGCGGATCCTCTTCGAGTTCCTGGCGGAATCGGTGGTCATCTCGCTGCTCGGCAGTGCGGTCGGCATCCTGCTTGGCGGGGGTGCGGCCTGGATCGGGCTGCGGGCGTTCGGCATGCCGTTCTCCCTTTCGCCCGTCCGGCTGCTGGGCCTGATCGGCTTTTGCGTCGGGATCGGCGCGCTGTTCGGGGTGTATCCGGCGGTCAAGGCGTCAAAGCTGCGGCCGGTGGAGGCGCTGCGGCAGGACTGACCGCCGCTGCCACCCGGCGCGGCCGCCGAGCAGAGAGGGGGACACCGGAAATTCCGGTGTCCCCCCTTTTCAAAGGGCGCTCCCCTGTGGTATACTGGATGGGCACAGCGGGCTGGCCGGGTAAAATCCGGCGGCGGGATCCTGTGCCAGAAGAGGAGAGGTTTGCATGAGTTACAGCTTTTACGCCATGCTCGCCCGCATGAAATACATCCACCGCTGGTCGCTCATGCGCAATTCCCGCATGGAGACGGTGTGCGAGCACACCGAGGAGGTGGCGGTGCTGGCCCACGCGCTCGCGGTGCTGACGAACACGCGGTTTGGCGGCCGGGTGGACGCCGGGCGGTGCGTGCTGCTCGCTCTGTATCACGACGCGCCGGAGATCCTGACCGGAGACCTGCCGACGCCGGTGAAATACCACGATCCCCACATCCGGGAGGCGTTCCGTTCGGTCGAGGAGGTGGCCGCGGGCCAGCTGCTGCGGCTGCTGCCGGAGGACCTGCGCCCTTCGTATGAGCCGCTCTTTTTTCCCGGGGAGGACATGGCGAAGGAGCGCCGGATCGTGAAGGCGGCGGACAAGCTGTCCGCGCTGCTCAAGTGTATCGAGGAGGAGCGGCAGGGGAATACCGAGTTTGCCACCGCCCGTCTGGCGCTCGAGCAGGCGGTGCGGGAGATGTGCCTGCCGGCGGCGGACTGCTTTTTGGAGGAATTCCTGCCCGCCTATACCCAGACGCTCGACGAACAGCAGCGGGCGGAATGACGGATGGTAGGCGGACGCGGTGGATCTTCCGGCGATTTTCTGCTTTTTCACGATGAATCATCAGATCCGGATGTCGATGCGGATGGAAAATAAATAAAAATCAAGCGGATATCGGACAGAGAATTTGGGGAAAAGAGAAAAAAGCTGTTTTTTGAGAAAAATCTGTTGTTTTTCTCTTGTAAATTGTTTTATCGTGTGGTATAGTAGATATGCGACAAATGAACTGGATATATGCGCATTTTGTACCGGGTGCTTGTCCCCGTGGAACGGCGCAGTCCGGTGTCGCCTTTTTCCCGCCCGTGCGGCGGAGACGGTTCCCTTCACCAACTCCTTTATCTTTCTCTTTTTCTTTCTCTCAAACGCAATGCCCCTGCCGGATTTTCCGGCGGGGGCATTGCGTTGTGCTTGCTTTTTGATTTTTATCTGTGGTATACTGTCAGACGGATAGAACAGAAAGGGGGCCGGTGGCGCCCTTTCGGAGCAAAAGGAGCGGACAAAACCATGGATCTGTTTTGGTCGTGTATCTTGCCCAGCTGGCCGGCGCTGCTGCTGTGTGCGGTGGTGGCCTATCTGCTCGGGAGCATCAGCACCGCGATCATCGTCACCCGGGTGATGGGCAAGCGGGACATCCGCGAGATGGGAAGCGGCAACGCGGGGGCGACCAACGTGCTGCGCTCGCAGGGAAAGACGGCCGCGCTGCTGACCACCGTCGGCGACCTGCTCAAGAGCATTCTGGCGGTGCTGGTGGGCCGGCTGATCCTCCGTCATCTCGGCGGCGGCGTGCTCTCCCCGGAGCTGCTCAGCCTGTACGGCGCCTATACCGCCGGCTTTTTCTGCATCCTCGGGCATCTCTACCCGATCTTTTTCGGGTTCCGCGGGGGCAAGGGCATTCTGGCGACGCTCGGCATGATGCTGATGCTCGATTGGAAGGTGGCGCTGATCTGCCTCGGGATTTTCATCGTGGTGGTGCTGATCTGGCGGATGGTGTCCCTCGGCTCGGTCATCGCGGCGTTCTCGATGGCGGTGCTCACCTGGGTGTTCCGCGCCTTTGTCTATGGCCAGCCGCCGCAGGTGGTGGCGCTGTGCACCGTGATGGCCTCGATCATCGCGCTGCTGCTGATCTATAAGCATATCCCGAACCTGCGGCGGATTGCGCAGGGAACCGAGAGAAAGCTCTCGTTTGGGCATACGAAGGAATCGTAAACCGTCATATGAGGGAATCGGGAGCCATATAGCTTCTACATAAGAAACCGGAAACCGGAGCGGCTGGATCGGTTGGGAGGAAGCAGAGGAAGAGAGGCGGAGAAGAGGATGGCAAAGATCACGGTGCTGGGCGCCGGCGGCTGGGGGACCGCGCTCGCGGTGATGGCCGCGGGCGAGGGCCATACGGTGACGCTGTGGTCCCCGTTTGAGGAGGAAATTGCGGCCATTCGCCGGGACGAGGAGCACAAAAAGCTGCTGCCGGGAGTGCCGGTGCCGCCCGCGGTGGCGCTGACCACCGGGATCGGCGCTGCGGCAAAGGCGGATCTGTGCATCCTCGCCACCCCGTCGTTCGCGGTGGGGGAGACGGCGGAGAAGCTGCGCGGCGTACTGCCGGAAGGCGCGCTGCTCACCTGTGTGGCCAAGGGGATCGATGAGCAGACGCTGCGGCGGTTTTCCGAGGTGATCGGGGAGCGGCTGCCGGGTGTGCGCGTGACCGCGCTGTCCGGCCCGTCCCACGCCGAGGAGGTGGCGCGCGGGGTGCCGACCTCGGTGGTGAGCGCGTCCACGGATCTCGACGCCGCACGCGCGGTGCAGGGGATCCTGATGAACCGGCGGTTCCGGATCTACATCACGGAGGACATCATCGGGGTGGAGCTCGGCGGCGCGCTCAAAAACGTGATCGCGCTCGCCGCGGGCATCTGCGACGGGCTGCACATGGGGGACAATACCAAGGCCGCGCTCATGACCCGGGGGCTCGCGGAGATCGCGCGGCTCGGGGTCGCGATGGGCGCGCACCCCAACACGTTCGCCGGCCTCTCGGGCATGGGGGATTTGATCGTCACCTGCGGCAGCATGCACTCCCGCAACCGCCGTGCCGGGATCCTCATCGGGCAGGGCGTTTCGCCCGCACAGGCGGTCGCGCAGGTGGGCACGGTGGAGGGGTATCTCGCCACCCGGACCGCCCGCCGGCTGGCAGAGCGGCAGGGAGTGGAGCTGCCGATCACCGAGCAGTGCTACCGTGTGTGTTATGAGGGGATGTCCCCGCGCGAGGCGCTCGGCGCGCTGATGGAGCGTCCCGGCCGCCACGAGCGGGAACGCGGCTGGCTATAGGGGACGGCCGCGAGACAGTAAGTGAAAGGGAGTATGGCCCGGCGGGTTTCGCCGGGCCGTTTTTTCTGCGGCCGGGCGAAGTTCTCCATCCCCTCTGCCGCGGTGCACAGCGGGCAGAGAAGTCAGGTGCAGCGGCTTGCCGGCGCACATAGGCGCGTATAGGGCGGCTGCTTCCGATCCCGGTGGACGGCGTGCCCGCTCTCCCGGCACGGCTGCCGCCCCCGGCCTCTCCGGAAAACCGCAGGCGCCGTTCTTCGTTCGCCGGGTGGACAGTTGTAAAAAAATTGTTAAGAATAGAAAATTTTGGATTTCCCCTCTTGATTTTTCCGGAATGTGCGGTACAATAATCTTAGCACTCAGGAGAAACGAGTGCTAAGATTACCAAACAAGTGATTAGGGAGGAATCGGTATGTGTATCAAACCTCTGGCTGACCGTGTGGTCATCAAGATGGTAGAAGCGGAAGAGACCACCAAGAGCGGCATCATCCTCGCCGGCTCGGCCAAGGAGAAGCCCCAGGTGGCGGAAGTCGTGGCGGTCGGCCCCGGCGGCGCGGTGGACGGCAAGGAAGTCACCATGTACGTCAAGGTGGGCGACAAGGTGCTGACCAGCAAATATTCCGGCACGGAGGTCAAGCTGGACGGACAGGAGTACACGATCGTCAAGCAGAGCGATATCCTCGCCGTGGTAGAATAATCCGTCAGACTATACAGACAAGTGGAGGAATGCAGTATGGCTAAACAGATCAAATACGGAGAAGACGCGCGCAAGGCGCTGCAGGCCGGCGTGGACCAGCTGGCCAATACCGTGAAAATCACGCTCGGGCCGCGCGGCCGCAACGTGGTGCTGGACAAAAAGTACGGTGCGCCGCTCATCACGAACGACGGCGTGACCATCGCCAAGGAGATCGAACTGGACGACCCGTTTGAGAACATGGGCGCGCAGCTTGTCAAAGAGGTCGCCACCAAGACGAACGACATCGCGGGCGACGGCACCACCACCGCGACCCTGCTCGCGCAGGCGCTGATCCGCGAGGGCATGAAGAACGTGGCCGCCGGCGCGAACCCGATGGGTATCAAGCGCGGGATCCAGAAGGCGGTGGACGCGGTCGTGAAGGAAGTGGCCGCGAACTCCAAGACGGTCAGCGGCTCGGGTGATATCGCGCGTGTCGCGACCATCTCCGCCGGGGACGAGAGCATCGGCAACCTGATCGCGGAGGCGATGGAGAAGGTGTCGGCGGACGGCGTTATCACGATCGAGGAGTCCAAGACCGCCGAGACCTATTCCGAGGTGGTCGAGGGCATGCAGTTCGACCGTGGGTATATCACGCCGTACATGTGCACCGACACGGACAAGATGGAGGCGGTGATCGACGACGCATACCTGCTCATCACCGACAAGAAGATCTCGAACATCCAGGATATCCTGCCGCTGCTCGAGCAGATCCTGCAGGCGGGCAAAAAGCTGCTCATCAT
>DXWE01000102.1:5614-5846 GCA_019417045.1 Oscillospiraceae bacterium | reverse complement strand
GCCCCTTTACAATGCCCGCCGTTTGGGGTATACTACCAGTATCTCTGCAAATGCCGGCCGCTTGCGGGCGGCTCTATCCCAATGGGCAGGAGTCTGAGGCTGTGAAGGTGAATCAACTCAAATGGGGTACCGTGCTGTCCTATCTCTCCCTCTTCCTCGGGACGCTCGTCTCCCTGCTGTACACCCCGGTCATGCTGCAGCGGCTGGGGCAAAGCGAATACGGCGTGTACAA
>DXWE01000102.1:3448-5604 GCA_019417045.1 Oscillospiraceae bacterium | reverse complement strand
CTCGTGCTGCCGGTGGTGTCCTACCTGAACCTGCTGAGCTTCGGGCTGGGCAGCGCCTACACGCGCTATTATTCCCGCTATAAGGTGGAGGAGGACCGCGCCGCCATCGCGCGGCTCAACGGCATGTTCCTCGTGCTCTACTCCTTCCTCGGCACGCTCGTGCTGCTCATCGGCTGCTTCCTGGCCGAGCATGTGGAGTTCCTGTTCGGCAGCAAGCTCACCGGCGACGAGCTCGCGCTCTCCCGGGTGCTGATGTACATCCTGTCGGTCAACGCGGCGCTCTCCTTCCCGATCAGCGTGTTCGAGTCGAACGTCATGGTCAACGAGCAGTACCTGTTCCAGAAGCTCGTCGCCATGGGCAAGACCGTGTTCAACCCGCTGCTCATGATCCCGCTGCTGCTCATGGGGTTCCGCTCGGTCGCGATGACCGTGCTCACCCTGGTCTTTACGGTGCTCAGCGGGGTGCTGAACATCGCCTATTGCCTGCGCGTGCTGAAAATGCGGTTTCTGTTCCGCCGGTTCGACATGGCGCTCATGCGCGAGATGTTCTCCTACACCTCCTATGTGTTCATCAGCATCCTGGTCGACCAGCTCAACTGGAGCGTGGATAAGCTGCTGCTCGGCCGGTTCCACGGCACGTCCGCGGTCGCGGTGTACACGGTCGCGTCCCAGCTCAACCTCTATTTCATGTCCATGTCCACCGCGCTCTCCAACATCCTCACCCCGAAGATCCACCGCATGGTCGCGTCCGGCGCGTCCAACCGGCAGCTGACCGCCCTGTTCACCCGGGTGGGTCGGCTGCAGTTCCTCGTGCTCTCCGCGATCCTGATCGGGTTTGTCGCGGTCGGGCAGCCGTTTGTCATCAAGTGGAGCGGCGGCGCCGCATACGCCCCCGCCTTCTGGATGGCGCTGTTGCTCATGGTGCCGACGGTCATCCCCTCCATCCAGACGATCGGCATCGAGATCCAGCGCGCCAAAAACATGCACAAGTTCCGCTCGGTCGTGTATCTCGGGGTGGCGGTGTTCAACATCCTGCTCAGTATCCCGCTGAGCATGAAATGGCAGGGGATCGGCGCGTCGGCCGGCACCGCGGTCTCGGTGCTCCTCGGCAACGGCCTGCTCATGAACTGGTATTATCAGAAATACATCGGGCTGGACATCCGGCGGTTCTGGAAGAAGATCGGGCTGCTGCTGCCCTCCCTCCTGCTGCCGCTGATCGCCGCCCTGCTCATCGCAACCCTCGCGCCGGTCTCCGGCTGGGGCGGGATCGTGCTGTGGGGCTGCGTGATCGTCGCGGTGTTCCTGCCCTCGGTGTGGCTGCTCGGCATGAACCGCTACGAAAAAGAACTGGTCCGCGAGCCCCTGCGCTCGCTCGCGCGGCGGCTGCGCCGTCACCATTAACCGAAAAGGGGTTGCTTGGAAGTGTTTCGCAAATGGCGGGTATTCTGGGCGCGGGTGCGCTCCATGAGCTTTCGCCGCATGGGGATGTACGCCCGGCAGATCGGGAAGGAGACCGGCCGCGCCCGGCCGCTCATCCTGCTCGACATGCTGTGGTGCGCCGCGCGGTACCGCATTGGCTACTTAGATTACCGGGTGTTCGGGTTTTGCGGCAAGCCCGCCCGGGTGCGCAAAACCTACATGACGATGGAGCACAACCTCGCGCTCTCCCGGCGGATGAACGACCCCGCGGCGGTGCGGGTGTTCCAGGACAAGGCGCTGTTCAATCAGCGGTTTGCCGACTTCCTCGGGCGGGGGTGGATCGACCTGCGGCAGGCCGGGGAGGCCGGGCTGCGGGCGTTTTGCGCCGGGAAGGACGCGGTGTTTGCCAAGCAGACCGAGAGCTTCGGCGGCCAGGGGATCGTGCGGGTGCCGCTCGTCCCGCCGCCCGACTTTGCGGCGCTCTATTCGCGGCTGACCGGAGAGAAGCAGTGGCTGGTGGAGGAGGCGATCCGCCAGCACCCCGAGATGGACCGGCTGTGCGAGAGCTCGATCAACACGGTGCGGATCGTCACCCTCTGGCCGCCCGGCGGAGAGCCGCAGATGGTGTATGCGCTCGTGCGCATGGGCAACGGCAAGGGCTGTGTGGACAACATCAGCAGCGGCGGGCTGTACACCCAGGTGTCCGGGGCCGGCGTGCTGACCGCGCCGGCGTTCTG
>DXWE01000102.1:2449-3438 GCA_019417045.1 Oscillospiraceae bacterium | reverse complement strand
AGTACTACGAGCGCCATCCCGCGACCGGCACGGTGATTCCGGGGTTTCGGATCCCCTGCTTTGAACAGGCGGTCGCGCTGTGCCAAAAGGCCGCCCGGGTCGAGCCGCGCGTGCGCTATGTCGGCTGGGACGTGGCGATCACCCCCGAGGGGCCGGTGCTCGTCGAGGGGAACGAGCTGCCCGGCTACGATATGTGCCAGAACGCGGGGCAGGTGGAGTGCGGGATCCTCCCGCGGTTTCGTGAGATCCTGGGGAAAGCGGATTGACAGAAGAGAGGGCCGGGCTGGCGGGGATCAGCCCGGCCCTCGGTGCAGGCGGCACTCTGGGTTGCCCTCCCGGCGGCAAGGTCGCTGCTCGGGCCGCGGGGAAGCCGCCGGCCAACCCCCGACAGGGTGTCTCCGGCCCCTTCCCCTCGTACTCCTTCTCTGCTCCGCCGCCCCTCCCGCCGGGGAGGCGAGGAGAAAATCCTTCCCTTTTCGGGTGGGATCTGGTATACTATCCCTGTATGGCCCACCACAGGAAGGAGGCGGACGTATGCGCCGCTCAAAACAGAAGGGCGCCGCGGCAGACGGCGTGCGCAGGACCGTGCCGCCGGGCGCGGACGCCCAGGCCGGGGCGGCCGGCAGGGAACCCGCCGCAACTGCCGCCATGGGCAGGACAAGCACCCGTCTCCGGCCGCGGGGGAGGTTTGTACGCACTGCGAAAAACGCGTGTCTCCGCCGGGAGACGGACGCCCCGGCCGTGGCGTCCGGCGTTTTTGCCGAACCAACGCGAAGCGGTGGTTCGTGGCGGAGCATGACCGGGACAAGCACCCGTCTCCGGCCGCCGCGTTTTGTGCCTACCGCGGGGAGAGCGTGCTCACAAAGCCCCGCGAGCGGTACGCGCTCGCGTTTTTCCTCGCGCTCGGGGTGGCGGCGGCGCTCTTTTTGCCGTTTCTGATCCTCGACCGCGGCTACTTCATCTACTACGGCGACTTCAACGTCCAGCAG
>DXWE01000102.1:0-2439 GCA_019417045.1 Oscillospiraceae bacterium | reverse complement strand
GGGGATGGAGCTTCACCACCGACCTCGGCGCGAACTTCATCGGCTCCTACTCCTTCTACCTGCTCGGCAGCCCGTTCTTCTGGCTGACGCTGCCCTTCCCGTCCGACTGGGTGCCGTACCTGATGGCCCCGCTGCTGATGCTCAAGCTCGCGTGCTGCTCGCTGGCCGCCTGCGCCTATCTGCGGCGGTTCGTCCGCCCGGACTACGCGGTGATCGGCGGGCTGCTGTACGCGTTCTCCGGCTTTTCGATCTACAACATCTTCTTCAACCACTTCCACGAGGCGATGATCTATTTCCCGCTGATGCTGCTCGGGCTCGAGCGGCACATGGCGGACCACAAACGCGGGCTGTTCGCGCTTTCTGTGTGCCTGTCCGCGCTCTCCAACTACTACTTCTTCATCGGCCAGGCGATCTTTCTGCTGCTCTACTTCTTCGTGCGGCTGCTCTCGGGCGCGGGGCGCCCGGCCGCCCGCCCGGGCGGGCACGTGTGGGAGGTGACCCCCCGGCGGGTTCTCTGGCTCTTTTTCGAGGCGGTGGTCGGCACCGCGATGGCCGGGGTGCTGCTGCTCCCGTCGTACCTCGCGGTCATCCAGAACTCCCGCACCGAGAGCCTGCTCACCGGGTGGGACGCGCTGATCTATTCGACCCCCCAGCGCCTGCTCGACATTTTGCACTCCTTCTTCTTCCCGCAGGACATCCCCGCCCGCCCGAACTTCTTCCCCGACGCGGACAACAAGTGGGCCTCCATGAGCGCGTGGATCCCGGTGTTCGGGTGTGCGGGCGCGCTCGCGTTCTACCAGTCCCGCTCTCACTCCCACTGGCTGAAGAGGATGCTGCTGTGCTGCCTGCTGTGCGCGGTGGTGCCGCTGTTCAACGCGATGTTCCAGCTGTTTAACTCCATGTACTACGCGCGGTGGTACTACATGATGGTGCTGCTGCTGGTGCTCGCGACCGTGTGGGCGCTCGGCGACGACGACCGTGAGCCCGCGAGCTGGGGCCGCGGGATCGGCTGGGCGGTCGGGATCACGGCGTTTTTCGCGCTGTGCATCGGGCTGCTGCCCCGGTCCCTCGAGCCGGATCCCGACACCGGGAAGCTGGAGATCGGGCTGATGGCCTATCCCGACCGGTTCTTTGTGTATGTCGGGATCGCGCTCGTGTCGCTCGCGCTCACCGCGGCGCTCGTGCGGCTGCACCGCAACCACCGCGAGGTGTTCACCCGGTGGGCGCTCGTTTCGGTGTGCGGGGTGTCGCTGCTGTACAGCTGGTATTTTGTGGGGCTCGGCAAGGCCAACGGCAACTACCGCTCGTCCTATGTGATCGACCACGCGATCGAGGGCGGGAACTTCGAGCTGCCCGACCGCGGGTGGGCCCGCATGGACACCCCCGGCGACATGGACAACCTCGGCATGTTCTGGCAGATGCCCGCGCTGCAGGCGTTCCACAGCATCGTGCCCGGGTCGGTGATGGAGTTCTATGAATCGGTCGGGGTATCGCGCAGCGTGGGCAGCCGGCCGGATACCTCCCACTACGCGCTGCGCAGCTTCCTGTCGGTGCGCTGGCTGTTCGACTACCAGAACGAGGACGGCGCCATGTGGAAGGAGGACGCCGACTACTTCGAGCAGAACGGGGTCCCGCGCATGCCCGGCTGGGTCTATTACGGGCAGCAGGAGGGGTACACCATCTACGAGAACACCCTGTGCCTGCCGATGGGGTTCACGTATGACAGCTATCTGTCGCGCAGCGAGTACGACGCGCTCCCCTCCAACCAGCAGCGAGAGCTCTCGCTGCTGAAAACCCTGGTCGTCGAGGACGAGGACGTGCCCGCGGTTTCCGCGGTGCTGCCTGCGTTCGACCCGGCGGGTGCGGCCTTCTCGCAGGCGGCCTACACGGCGGACTGCGCCTCCCGCGCGGCCGGGGCGTCGGACGATTTCACCCAGCAGAAAAACGGGTTTTCCGCCTCGATCACGCTCGAGCAGGAGAACTACGTGTTCTTCAGCGTGCCGTATGAGGCCGGCTGGCGCGCGAGCGTGAACGGCGCGGACGCCGAGATCCTGCGCGCGGGCGTCGGGTTCATGGCGGTGAAGTGTCCCGCGGGGGAGAGCGAGATCGTGTTTTCCTATCAGACGCCGGGGCTTGCGGCGGGCGCATGGATCAGCCTTGGCGCCGCGGCCGCGCTCGCGCTGTATCTCGGCGGGAGCGCGCTGTGGGACCGCCGGAAACGGGGGAGCCGCTGACAGCGCGGCGGGGAGAAAGCCGCTGACCGCAGCGGCGGGCCGGTTTGCCCTTGCGTATGCGGCGCGGGCCGTAGTCCCTGTGCGCCACCCCCGCACTCCTCCTCTGCTCCGCACACCCCGCAGCCGCCCGCACACCCCCGAACCGCGCGCAACTTCTGCACTGGCGCGCGACGGCCGCTCGCCATTGCGGCGGGCCCGTTTGCCC
>DXWE01000101.1 GCA_019417045.1 Oscillospiraceae bacterium | reverse complement strand
GTTCGACATCACGCCGCCCGCGTATACGAGCGGCAGCGGCCCGTATTTTCGGATCAGCGCCTGCGTCATGCCGGCAAGCGCCGCGCAGACGCTCAGCAGGCAGAACCGCGCCACCTCGGCGGGTGGCGCCTTCGCCTCGACCATCGCCCGGCACTGGTTCTCCACCCCCGACAGGTGGCAGTCGGCCCCCGCCAGGGAGGCGCGCGGCGCCGCGTCCCCCACGGCTTGTCCCGCGAGTACGTCCAGCGCCGGGCCGGCCGGGAACGGCAGGCCGAGCAGGCCGCCCACGCGGTCGATCAGCTGCCCGGCCTTCAAATCGAGCGAGCGCGCCACCGTCTCGCTCACAAAGCCCTCGCGGTCGTCCGGCGTCACGAGCAGCGCCTCGGTGGTGCCGCCCGAGACATGGAACGCCAGAAACGGCAGGCGCCGCCACTCCGTCCTGCCCGCGCCGTACAGCGCGGCGGCCACATGCCCCTGCTGGTGGGAAAAGCCGCACAGCGGGATCCCCGCCGCCGCGGCCAGTTCCCGCGCCGCGCCGCTCCCCACCAGAAAGCAGGGCATATAGGATCCCTGTGTCTCACGCGGGCGCGTGGACGCGCCCACTCCCCGCAGAGGCACCGGCGGGGAGAGCAGCTCCTCGAGCAGCTCGGGCAGCTGGCGGACGTGGTGGAACACCGCGTCGCTCTGCCGCAGGCCGAGCGTCCCCTCCTTCACGGGGAGCAGCCGCTTTGTCTGCCGCAGCTCGTCCGTCTCGGGGTTATACAGTGCGGCGGAGGTGGTGTAATTGCTGGTGTCGATCCCGAGATACCAGGCCATACCGCCGCCTCACACCGACGCCGGCTGATTCGGGCCCGCCGTCTCTCCGTCCGGTTCGGGAGGCACGGTCCCGCCCGCCGTCTCCTGTCCGCTGCGCGCGACCCCGCCGAGCACCCCGTTGACAAACGACGCGTCCTCTTCGCCGCCATAGGTCTTCGCGAGCTCCACCGCCTCGTTGATCGAGACGCTGACCGGGATCTCCTCCACAAACCGCATCTCATACAGCGCCACCCGCAGCACGCACAGCGCGACGCGGGACAGCCGGTTCACGTTCCAGTTGTGGGAAAATGCCGCGATCGTCTGATCGAGCGCGGCCTGCTGCTGCTCCACCCCTTTGGCAAGGGAGAGCGCAAATTCCGAGACGCGGATGTCCCGCGCCTCGCCCGCCGCCTCCACGATCGCGTCCACGCTCTCGTCGGAAAACGTGCGCTCAAAGCAGAGGATAAACGCAAGCTCTCTGGATTCCCGTCGTGTCATATGGTACGTCCTTCGCCTTTCTGTTAAGAATGGAACAAGACCCTCCACGACCGGCGGAGGGTCCAGTTTTCATCCGATTTATTCGGCCGCCGCACCGGGCTTCTGGCCGCTCTCGTCCAGCACGATGCCCATGACGTGCACGTTCACCTTCGTCACCGGCTTGCCGGTCATCGACTGCACCGCCACCTTGACGCTGTGCTGCACCTCGGTCGCCGTCTCCTGGATCCGGGCGTCCAGCCGCAGGTTGACATACACGTCGATCACGGTCTCGTTCGGGTTGTTGAGCACCTTGACCGAACGGGTGGCCGCCGGCCCGATGATCCCGCGGATATCCACCGGGCGCTGCGCCATCCCGGCCACGCCCGGCACCTCCAGTGCCGCAGACGACGCGATCGTCGCGATCACCTCTTCCGAGATAATGCAGCTTCCCTGCGAGGGGAACTTAACGGTATCGCTCATAATGGAGAACCCCCTAGATGAAATGGTCGATCCTGTTGGCAGAGAAACCCACAGGGTTTTCTCTATTATACCACAAACTCCGCCGGGGGCAACACCTTTTTTAGGAATTTACGGTTACAATATTGATATTTTGCGCGGGGATGGAGGACTGGGTCAGGATGATCTCCTGGATTTGGACCGTCTGGCTCTGCTCCAGCTTCTCCGCCTTCACCACCACATGGCAGTTGTCCTCTTCGATGTACACGACGCAGTCCTCAAACCCCTTGGCGCGGATGAGGTCCTCGATCGCGTTCTCCTGTTCGATCGCCTGGGTGATGGCGGCCACCTTCTCCAGCGCCTCGGCCTGCACCTCATCCGACACCTTCACATCCTGGATCATATCCTGGATGATGTCGAGCGCCTCCTGCCGGGCGTTCTCCCGGTTCTGTCGTGCGGAATCGAAATAATTGGCCGGCTCGGTCGGCGCGGGATCCTGTGTGTCGGTGCCTGCGTTGACAAACTGCGAATCCCCGAGGTTCTTATCCGTGGTGCCCGTCTGCGCGTCCGGCCCGGTCGTGATCGGGTTTGCCGACGCGAAATAATAGTTCAGATAGACCGCCACTCCCAGCGCCACCACCAGTACGGCCATCAGAATCTGCTTTTTCCCCACCCATTTGCTCATGTCCTGTGCCACCCTTTCCTATGTTAGTTTCGTGACGCACACGCGCCTGGCTGTTATATTCAAAGCGGTCGTCACCGCCGACTGGACCCTCTCCCTCACCGCCTGGTCGTCGCCGCCCGCACACACGATCACCACCCCCTTCACGGTGGGCAGGATCTCGGTGACGAGCTGGGTCTTGTTCTCGTAGACGTATTCCGTCCCGTTCTCCAGCGTGACCATGATGCGGCACTCCCCCACCCCCTCGATGCTCGAGACGATCTCGGTCAGCTGCGCCTCGAGCTTTTGCGCATATGCCTCCGGGGTGACGGCCGAGACCTCCGCGTTCGCGGAATCCGCCTGCTCGCCATCCGGCCAGAGGGTGGAGAGCAGTATCAGTCCGATCCCGGCAAACCCCAGGATCAGGATGAGTCTTTGTCCGTTTTTGCCTCTGAAAAAATCGGCGATCCGGGCAAACGGGGACGCCGGCGTCGTCTGTTCCATGTCACAGTCCTCCCTACTGTCCGGGACCGGTGCCGGCGGCAGTTTCCGCCCGCATCCGGTCTCCCCGGTTTTACTCTGCGTCCGCGATGGTCACCGTCACCCCCAGCCGCTGCTCCAGCAGCAGGCGGATGGTCAGCGCATGGCGGACGTTCTCTTTGTCCAGGTAGACCGTTACACTGTCCATATATATGCCGCCCTCCTCCGAAGTAGTCGTGTTCGCCACCACTTTTTCCGCCTGGAACCCATACGATTCGAGTACCTGCGCGGTCGTCGTCTGGAGCGCCTCGTCGATCTGTTCGACCAGCTGCTGCCGGATCCGCTCCTCGAGCATCGACTGCTGGATCTCCTCGGGCAGGGTGTCGATCGAAAGCTCCGGCAAATTTTGAAAGGCCAGGATCGGGAAGACCAGGCAGCAGAGAAAAAACGCCGCCGTGAGCAGGTGATAGAGCTTTCCCAGCCCCCCTTTGGGGGCGAGCAGCTGCAACACCGCGCACCCGACCGCCGCCACGCACAGCCCGATCGCCCAGCTGCGTACCGCCTCCATGTGTCCTCCCGTCCTTTCCCCATCATCCCGGCCTTTTGTCTATCCGCCCGTCCCCGCCTTGGTCACGATGGTGGTCGCCACGATCATGAACAGCCCGCAGGAGGACAAAATGCCGATCATCGTCTTGACCACCCCGGCCGCGACCTTCAGCACGCCGCCCACCGTCTCAAGCCCAAACAGCTCGGCGGCGATATGGCACAGGCTGAGCAGCAGGGTCCACAGCGCACACCGGATCAGCGGCGGCAGGATGATCAGTGCGGTCGCGAGGATCCCAAACCCGCCGAGCGTGCTCTTGAGCAGAGAGAGGCATCCCTTGACCGTCGAAAGCGCATCGCCGAGCGCACCGCCCACCACCGGCACAAAGCTGGAGAGGGAGAACTTCATCGCCTTGCCGGCGAGCGTGTCCGCCGCCGTGCCCGCGATCCCCTGCACCGAGAGCAGCCCCACAAACACGGTGGTAATCAGTCCGAGCAGCCAGACTGCCGTCTTGTTGAAAAAGGAGCTCACCGTGTCCAGCCGCAGCCGCCGGTTGACCCCGCCGACCACCCCCATCGCGAGCGAGACGGTCATCACCGGGGTGATGACATAGGTGGCGAGCAGCGACACGAGCTCCGCCACCCACAGCACCACCGCCTGGTAGGACAGCGCCGAGGTCCACTGCCCGGAGCTCGCCAGCACCGCGCCGTACACCGGCACATAGCTCGTCATAAAGACCGCCGTGCTCTCGGTGGCGTCGCACACCTGCCGGATACAGCCCGAAAGCGGCACCAGCACCGCGCCGCACACCGCGAGCGTGCTGAGCACCCCGAACACCTCCGACAGCGCGGGGTCCTCCAGCGTGCTCCGCCACCCCTCCAGCAGTGCACACAGCAAAATCACCCCCAGGATGATCCCGCCCGTGCGCAGCGGCGAGCTCGCCTCCCGGCCGATGAGGGAGAGCAGCGTATCCCACACACCGCTCGGCTGTAAAGTGGTAACACTTCCCATTTCCAGTGAGTCAATTCCGAGATTGCGCAGCAGCTCCTGCGTCTCCTCCGGCAGCTCTTCGAGCAGCGCCTCGGAGCCGCTCGCCTCCAGCTGTTCGTTGTAGAGCTCCTCCAGCGTCTTGGCCTCCGCCCGCGGGCAGCAGACAGTACACACCAGCAGAAATAGCGCCACCATGCCGATTTTCCTGATTTTCCAAATCCTGCCCCTCTTCTTGCTTTTCATTCCGATTTCCTCCGGCTATCCCTCCGGGAGCTGGCCGTTGATGAGGGAGACAGCCAGCTCGATGATTTTCTGAAACAGTGGCAGGGCCAACAGGAGTAAAGTGATTTTACCTGTCAGCTCCGTCTTGGCCGCCAGCGCGTTCTCCCCCGCGTCCCGGCACGCGTCGGACGCGATCTGGGTGAGCAGGCACACCCCGAGCGCCTTGAACAGGATCTGACCGTATTCGGACGAGAGGGAGGCGGCGTTCAGCATCTCGCGGGCGGAGTCGAGCAGCGGGGTGATTTCGGCGAGCAGCATCACGAGAATGCTGATCCCGGCGAGCAGCCCCACCGCCATCGCCTGTTCCGGCCGCTGCGGCTTGAGGATCACCACGAGAAAGGTGGCGATGATCGCGATCCCGGCAATTTTGATGAGTTCCATGCGTCTTGTCCATTCCTTTGTCATCTGTCGTCGCTTGTGTCCGCTACAGCCCAAAGACGGATTTCACCATATCGAACAGGGAGCTGATCTCCATCACGATGATGGTCAGCACCACAATCAGCCCGGCGAGGGTGGTCAGCATGGCCTGCTCCTCCCGGCCCGATCGCACGAGCAGCTGATTGAGCACCGCGACAATGATCCCCACGGCGGCGATTTTGAAGATCAGATCCACATCCATTTCTTGTCTCCTCCTGTCCTATGCCAGCAGCAGTGCCAGCGCCATTCCGCCGATCAATCCGAGCGTCATATACAGCCGCCCCTTTTCCCGGGCGGCGCTGCGGGCGTCCTTCAACCGCACGTCGAGCAGTCCCTGGTACATCCGGCAGTTCTCGATCTGTCCGTCCAGATCGGAGGTTCCCGTCTTCTCCCCGAAATCGAGCAGCAGCTCGACATCCTCCTGGAGCAGCGGGCCGCCCCGCTGCCAGGCAAGCAGCTCCCGTCTCCAGGTCTCGTGGAACGCCGCCGCCCCGCAGCCGGCCACCCCTCTCAAAAACGGCAGTTCCGAAAACTTCCCCTCCCGCACGATCCCGCTGACGATATCCGGTACGGGAGCCGCGGTATAGCGGATCTTACCGGCGATATAGAGCAGGAACCGGTCCACCGCCTCGAGCACGGTCACCCGCCGTTGCAGGCGGGTCGACGCCCAAAAGCCCGCCCCGGTTCCGGCCGCCACGATCAACACCAGTCCCAGAATTTTCAGCAAGCCATTCACGCACCTCTACGATTTCTTGGATCTGTCCGGGCC
>DXWE01000100.1:3834-5905 GCA_019417045.1 Oscillospiraceae bacterium | reverse complement strand
ATGTGTATAAGAGACAGCTGCACCTCTTTCCCGGCGCCGCTCGCGCCGTCAGACGGTCGGTTTTTCGGACGTTGCGGTCGGCTTTTCAGACGTTGTGACTGACTTTTCGGACGTTGCGGCCGGCTTTTCCGATTTTGCGGCGGCCTGATAGCCGCACCCCTCGGTGATACAGAACAGCCCGCCGTTCTTTCCCTTCTTTTTAAACAGTGTCTTGCCGCAGCGGGGGCAGACCTCGCTTGAGGGCTCGTTCCACGACACAAAGTCGCATTTCGGGTAGTTGGCGCACCCATAGAACTTGCGGCCGTTCCTCGACTTCTTTGCGAGGATCGCGCCGCCGCATTTCGGGCAGATCCCGCCGGTCTGCTCGACCAGCCGCTTGGTGTTCTTGCACTCCGGATACCCGGGACAGGCGAGGAATTTGCCGTACCGCCCGCTCTTGATGACCATCTTGCGGCCGCACAGCTCGCAGGTGACGTCACTCTCCACGTCCGGCACCTGGATCCGCTCGCCGGTCAGCGTCTCCTCCGCCTTTTGCAGGGCTTTGGAGAAGTCCCCGTAAAAGTCGTCGAGCGTCTGCACCCAGTTGGTCTTGCCATGTTCCACGCTGTCCAGCTGCTGTTCCATATTGGCGGTGAACTCCACGTCCACCACCTGCGGGAACTGCTCCTTCATCAGCTCGGTGGTGATCTCCCCGAGCTTGGTCGGGCGCAGCGCCTTGCCGTCCCGCTCGATATATTCGCGCGAGAGGATCGTGCCGATGGTGGGCGCATAGGTGGAGGGGCGCCCGATGCCGTTTTCCTCCATCGCCTTGACGAGGGTCGCCTCCGTATAGCGGGGCGGCGGCTGGGTGAAGTGCTGGTTGCCTGCGATCTCCCGCAGCACCAGCGCCTGTCCCTGCTCGAGATTCGGCAGCGGCGCGTTCGCCTCGTCCTCCTCGTCCTTGCCCTCCACGTACAGCACGGTATACCCCTCGAACTGTACGGTGTAGCCGGACGCCTTGAACAGGTAGTCCCCCGCCTCGATGTCCGCCTGACAGGTGTTGTGCACGGCATTGGCCATCAGGCTCGCGATAAACCGCTCCCAGATGAGCTTGTAGAGCTTGTACTGGTCGCTCGTCAGCGATCCCCGGACTCTCGCGGGGGTGAGGGAGGGCGTGGTCGGGCGGATCGCCTCGTGTGCGTCCTGCGCGTCGCTGCGGGACTTATAGTACCGCGGCTTCTCCGGGAGGTACTGCTTGCCATAGGTCTCGAGGATATAGGCGTTGCCGTCCCGGCGGGCGTCCTCCGAGATGCGCAGCGAGTCGGTACGCATATAGGTGATCAGGCCCATCGCGCCGATCCCCTCCACCGTGACGCCCTCATACAGCTCCTGCGCGGTCTTCATCGTGCGCCGCGTGTCAAACCCCAGCTTGCGGCTCGCGTCCTGCTGCAGGGTGGAGGTGATGAACGGCGGGGCGGGGGAGATGCGGCGGGTGCCGCGCTTGACCGCGCCGACCGTATAGGAGGCCGGGCGCAGTTCGTCCAGCAGCGCGTCCGCCTGTTCTTTGGTTTTGATCTTGATCTTGTGCTTCCGGTCGCCGTAGAATTTGGCCGGGAAGGGCTTGCCGTCCGCCGTCAGCGAGAGAAGCGCGTCGATCGTCCAGAACTCCTCGCTGACAAACGCACGAATCGCGTTCTCCCGGTCAACCACCAGCCCCACGGTGGCGGACTGCACCCGCCCGGCGGACAGCCCCTTGCGGATCTTTTTCCACAAAAACGGGCTGAGCTTGTAGCCGACCAGCCGGTCGAGGATGCGGCGCGCCTGCTGGGCGTTGACCAGATCCATGTCGAGCGCCCGGGGATGGGCCATGCCCTGCTGCACGCCGGTCCTGGTGATCTCGTTGAAGGTCACGCGGTTCTCCTGCGCGGGATCGGTGCCGAGCAGCTGCGACAGGTGCCACGAGATGGCCTCCCCCTCGCGGTCCGGGTCGGTCGCGAGGATCACGCCGTCGCTCTTGGCTGCCTTTTGCCGCAGTTCCCGGATCAGCGCGGACTTGCCCGCAATGTCCACATAACGCGGCTTGAAATTGTGC
>DXWE01000100.1:0-3824 GCA_019417045.1 Oscillospiraceae bacterium | reverse complement strand
TACCCCCGTCAAATTTGATAAGGTCATTTTATGTTTTGACATTTGTGTCCTCCTTGTCTGTCTATCAAACGGGCACGGCGGCCCGGGATCAACGGGTTTGGGGGGGTGCTGCTTTGAGGGGTGCGCTATGGATGTTTACACAGGCCGCGGCCCTGACTGCCTCCGTGTGCGGCTACCGCAGGCTGTACTGCCCGCCCGCATGGCAGCGGGCGCAGCCCTGCATTTCGAGTTCGGTCAGCGCGGCGAGCACGGCGGCGGGCCGTTCCCCGAGCAGGGCGGCGATCTCGTCCACCGGCTGCGGGGAGAAGGCGAGCTTTTCCAACACCCGCCGGGCGAGCGGCGACACGCCGTCCGGACAGGCGGGGCGCTCCCGCGGCGGCTCCTGCGCCGCCGACGGATGGGGAAGTGCGGGTTCCTGGCGGAGGGGCGCGGCGGTCTCCCGGACCGGCCGGGTGCGGCTCACGCCGGGGCGCGCCGCTGTGTCTGGGGGCCGCCCCGCGGTGTTCCGGACCCGCTCCGCGACTCCCCGGGTGCGCGCGGCAGAGGCCGCTTTCGGACCCTGCCGGAAAGAGGAGGCGGAATGTGCGTGTGAGAGCTGATCCCGCCGGCGCTCCGGGTGTTTGAGCCAATAGGCCTCCACCGTATCGGCGTCGTCCGGCGAGAGTCGGTCACCGTACCGCTCCACATAGGGCTGCAGGATGTCCCGGCACCTGCAGGCGAGATGCGCGCCCTCCTTGAGCAGCCGGTGACAGCCGGCGCTCACCGGCGAGTTGACCTCGCCGGGAACCGCGAACACGTCGCGGCCCTGCTCCACTGCCCAGTGCGCGGTGATGAGCGAACCGCTGCGGTTGCCGGCCTCCACCACCAGCGTGCCGCACGATACGCCGCTCATCAGTCGGTTGCGCGGGCGGAAATTGTGCGGGTGCGGCCGGGTGCCGAGCGGGAACTCGGTCATCAGCACCCCGCCGCGCTCCACCAGCTCCTCCCGCAGCTTGCGGTTCTCCGACGGATAATCGATGTCCATGCCGCAGGCCTGGAACCCGATGCACAATCCCTCGTAATCAACGGCGGCCTGCATGGCGATCGCGTCGATCCCGACCGCGCCGCCGCTGACAATCGCCATTCCGCCGGCTGCGAGCCCTGCCGCGAGCGCATAGCCGACGCGGCTCCCGTAGGGACTCGGGGTGCGGGTGCCGACGATCGCGATCGCCGGCAGGTCATCCAGCTGCGGCAGGTCGCCGCGGCCGTACAGTACGAGCGGAAAGCCCGGCAGCTGCAACAGCTGTTTCGGATAGGACATGTCGTCCGGCGTCAGGGTCCAGCAGTCGAGCCGGGTGGTCTGTTCGAGGACCCGCTGTGCTTCGTCCAGCGATTTGTCGGACAGCAGGTGGGTGAGCAGCGGCGGCACGCCCCACGACCGCAGGGTGGCTTCGTCCGCCTCGTACAGCCGGCGCGGGTGCTCGCAGTGCTCGAGCAGCGGCCCGACCTTCGGGCTGCCGATCCCGAGCCGCTGTTGCAGCCATATCCAGTATACGCGCGTGTCCATGTGCTATCCCCCCAATTTCAGGAAAATGGGAATGGGCCTCTCACCGTTTCATCAGCTCCCACAACACGATCCCCGCCGCCATCGCGGCGTTCAGGGATTCCGCCCGGCCGGCCATCGGGATGGTCAGCCGCTTGCGGCAGGCGCGCACCGTCTGCGGTGTCAGCCCGTCCCCCTCGTTGCCGATCAGGCACACGCTGCCGGGTGAAAACCGGATGCGCGGCAGGGGGACGGCGTTTTGGTCGGCCACGCAGGCAAAACAGCAAAACCCGCGCGATTGCAGCGCCTCCACTGCCGCCGGCATGTCCGGCACCCGCGCAAACGGCAGCCGGAACACCCCGCCCATGCTGCTGCGCAGCACCTTCGGGTTATACGGGTCACAACAGCCGTCCGAGAGCAGCAGACCGTCCGTCCCCAGCGCCTCCGCCGTACGGAAAATGGTGCCGAGGTTGCCCGGGTCGCGCAGGTTCTCGAGCGCGAGATACCGGCCGCCCGGCGACAGGGTCTCCAGGTGCAGGGAGACAGGCGGCAGCGCGCACAGGCAGAACAGTCCCTGCGGGTGCTGGGTGTCGCCGATCCGGTGCGCGAGCGCTTCCGGGATCTCCTCGCAGCGGGGACACGCGGCGCGCAGCCGCTCCCACTGCCGGGGATAGGCCGCCTTCGCACCGGCGGTGTAGAGCACCGCCCGGATCGGCACGCCGGAGAGCGCCGCGTCCTCGCACAGCCGCGCGCCCTCGAGCGCGAATACGTCCCCGTCCCGCCGGCGGCGGCCGTCCCGCAGCAGGCGGTGTATGTCCCGCAGCAGCGGGTTGTCACGGCTGGTGATCACGCAGCGTCCCCCTTCCAGTCCCGCGGCTCTGCCTGAGCCCGGCCCCGTGCGGCGTGTCATCGCAGAAAAGCCTGGCCCAAACAGGAAAGATCGGATAGGAAAAGCGTCCGTCGGGAGGGTCCCGACGGACGTAGGTATCGCTTATTGCAGGGCCTTCTTGGCCTGTTCGGTCAGGGCGGTGAACGCCGCCGCATCCGACACCGCGAGCTCGGCGAGCATCTTGCGATTGAGCCCGACTCCAGCTTTTTTAAGGCCGTTCATCAACGTGCTGTAATTCATGCCGTTCATCTTCGCGCCCGCGGAGATCCGGGTGATCCACAGCCGGCGGAAATCACGCTTGCGCTGCTTGCGGCCGATGTACGCGTACTGGCCGGATTTCATGACCGCCTGTTTGGCGGTGCGGAACAGCTTGGATTTCGCTCCATAGTAGCCCTTGGCGAGCTTTAAGACTTTCTTCCTTCTTTTGCGCGTCATCATGGCGCCTTTTACACGTGCCATCTATCGTTACCTCCGTTGTCCCGGTTTATTTATAGGGGAGCATGCGCTTGATGTTCGCGGTGTTCGTCACGTCCGCGACCACGACCTTGCGCAGGTTCCGCTTGCGTTTGGTGGATTTCTTGTTCAGGATGTGGGATTTGTAGGCCTGTGCACGGCGCACTTTACCGGTCTTGCTCAGCTTGAAGCGCTTTTTCGCGCCGCTGTGCGTCTTGAGTTTCGGCATGGGTTGGTCCTCCTTTAATTCTGTTACTTCGTGGGCTTCGGAGCCAGGAACATCAACATGTTGCGCCCTTCGAGCTTGGGCGCCTTCTCCACCGAGGCGATCTGTGCGCAGGCTTCCGCAAACCGGGTCATCATGTCCCGGCCGATCTCCGGATGCCCCATCTCCCGACCGCGGAACCGGATGGACACCTTCACCTTGTTGCCGCTCTGCAGGAACTTTGCGGCCTGCCGCTGCTTGGTGTTGAAGTCCGCCACGTCGGTATTCAGCCCGAGCCGGATCTCCTTGAGCTCCACCGTCTTCTGATTCTTGCGCGCTTCCTTCTCCCGCTTCGCCTGCTCAAACCGGTATTTGCCGTAATCCATGATCCGGCACACCGGCGGCGTGGCGTTCGGGGAGATCTTCACAAGGTCCAAGTTCTGCTCATCTGCGATCTTCTGGGCGTCCCGTGAGGACATGATCCCAAGCTGATCACCGTTTTGGCCGATCACCCGCACCTCGCTGTCTCGGATCTGTTCGTTGATCTGCAGTTCCTTGTTTGCTATGGGGAAACACCTCCACCCTTCATCTGACATAAATAAAACGCGGGCCACAGACGCCCGCGTCTCCACGCACACACAGCTCCCGCCATCCGGCAACCGGGCGGCAGGGCACGTATTGACCTGTCGGGAACCAACTCCGCAGGTGAAAGCGGGCGAACGCTTTGCTTTGTTTTATCGTATCCCCTATTATAC
>DXWE01000010.1:17773-26561 GCA_019417045.1 Oscillospiraceae bacterium | reverse complement strand
GGGTGAGCCCGTGTACCTTCAGATCCATCTGGATGGCGGTGATCCCCTTGTGGGTGCCGCCCACCTTGAAGTCCATGTCGCCGAAGAAGTCCTCCAGCCCCTGGATATCGACCATGGTCATAAAGCGATCGCCTTCGGTCACGAGTCCGCAGGAGATCCCGGCCACCGGCGCCTTGATCGGCACGCCCGCATCCATGAGCGCCAGGGTGGAGCCGCAGATCGAGGCCTGCGAGGTGGAACCGTTCGAGCTGACAACCTCGCTGACCAGACGGATGGTGTACGGGAACTCCTCCACCGAGGGGATCACCGGCACGAGCGCGCGCTCTGCGAGCGCGCCGTGGCCGATCTCGCGGCGGCCCGGGCCGCGGGAGGGCTTGGTCTCGCCGACCGAATAGGACGGGAAATTGTAGTGATGAATATACCGTTTCTCGGTCTCGCCGTCCAGCCCGTCGAGCGGCTGGGCGTCTTTCATTGACCCGAGCGTCACGGTGGTGAGCACCTGCGTCTGCCCGCGGGTAAACAGCCCCGACCCGTGTGTGCGGGGGAGCACGCCAACCTCCGCCGCGAGCGGGCGGATCTCGTCGATCCCGCGGCCGTCCACCCGCTTGCCCTCGTCCAGCAGCCAGCGGCGCACCACGAATTTCTGCAGCTTATACAGGCAGTCATCCAGCTTGGCGATATCGTCCGGATACTGCTCGTCGAACTTCTCGTGCACCGCCGCATAGACGGGGAGAAGCCGCTCGTCCCGCACCCGCTTGTCGTCCGTGTCGAGCGCCGCTTTCACGTCCTCGATCGCAAACGCCTTGACCGCCTCATACATCTCCGGATCGGGATCGTTGGAGGTGAAGGGCAGCTTTTTCTTACCGATCGCGTCCACAATCTCGTTGATGAATTTGACCACCTGCTGGTTGGCCTCGTGGCCCTTCATGATACCGTCGAACATCACCTCGTTCGAGACCTCGTTTGCACCGGCCTCGATCATCGCGACCAGGTCGGCGGTGGAGGCGACGGTGACGTGCATCTCGGACTTCTTCTCCTGCTCGGCGGTCGGGTTGATGACGTACTGCCCGTCCACGAGCCCCACAATGCAGCCGCCGATCGGGCCGTCCCACGGGATGTCCGAAATCGCGATCGCAATCGAGGTGCCGATCATCGCCGTGACCTCCGGCGCACAGTCCGGATCTACCGACATGACCGTGCACACGACCGAGACGTCGTTGCGCATGTCCTTCGGGAACAGCGGCCGGATCGGGCGGTCGATGACGCGGGAGGTCAGGATCGCCTTTTCGGACGGGCGGGATTCCCGGCGCAGGAAAGAGCCGGGAATGTGGCCGACCGAATAGAGCTTTTCCTCATAGTCCACCGACAGCGGGAAGAAATCGATACCGTCCCGCGGCTTCTGCGACATGGTCGCGGTGCAGAGAATGACGGTCTCACCGTAGCGCACGAGGCAGGACCCGTTCGCCAGCTGCGCGAGCTTGCCGGTCTCCACCACGAGCGGCCGGCCGGCCAGCGTGGTTTCAAACACCTTGTAGTTTTCAAACATGAGCGTACCTCCTTGTCCAGTGACAGCTGTATTTTCCAACCGGGCTGCGACACAGGAAGGTTTAGCAATAAAACCAGCTCTGGAAGGCGGGCACCGGCGCGTCCCGACGGGTTCCAGCGTTCGTTTCATCGCTAAGCTTCCGGCGACGGGCCCGAAAGACGGACGATAAACACACGATAAGGCAGGCGGGTACGGCCCGCCTGCCTTATACCGGGTTTTACTTGCGGATTCCGAGCTTTTCGATGATCGCGCGATACCGATTGATATCCTTGCGCATCAGATAGTTGAGCAGGTTGCGGCGATGGCCGACCATTTTGAGCAGGCCGCGGCGGGAATGGTGATCCTTCTTGTGCACCTTGAGGTGCTCGGTGAGATCGTTGATCCGGCGGGTGAGCACCGCAATCTGCACTTCAGGCGACCCCGTGTCCCCCTCGTGCGTGGCATACTGCTGCATAATGGCGGTTTTTTCCTCTGGCAATAACATGTTCGTTCCTCCTTTTTTGTCTCTCCCGGAACACAGTACAGGGCACGGGAACTCCCCCAAAGGGGCATACGCCGCTGCCCGTGTAGCGGGAACGCATTCCATTTGCCGGATTAGTATACCACGCCTGCGAATATTTGTAAAGAGATATTTTTTGATCGGTCCGCAAGGACATAAAGAAGGAATAAAAAACAGTGAATTGCCCAGAAAGCGGGATTCGAAAATTCAGGCATTTTTATTGGGGGGATACCCGGACCGGGCACCGGTCTATTTTCACCTGGCTTCATCGTCGGACGGGTCCGCCAATACGGTCGTTCAGGTGGCGGAGGGCGAGCGGGACAAACTGACGGAAGAACAGCGGGGATGGCTGTTTGCATTCGGACATCTTGCGCCGGCAGACGAATTGCTTGACGATCTGGAGACCGCCGCCGGCTGACCGGCCGGACGGCAGCAGGCAGGCCGCCCTCCAAACGGAGGGCGGCCTGTTTTGCCTTTTGTGTTTGGCGGGCGGCTGCCAGAAGTTTCCGCTTTTCCCGGCGGCGATCCGCCGATTTGCCGCTTGCAGCCGGCTGGAAAATGGTGTATAATGAATCCCTACATGTAAGGGATGGAGCGGTCGGTAAGGATGAACTATGTCTGGAACAGCGACTATATGTGGGATACCGTCACCCTGCCGGCGGCGGTGGGGCGGTATTTGAAGCTGGCGAGCCCCTTGCAGCTTCAGGTGCTGCTGTGGATGGCGACGGCCGGCCGTGGGCAGGGCGACGCCAAGGCGTGCGCAGCTGCGCTCGGGGGGCGCGTGTCGGAGGGGGACTGTGCGGACGCGCTGCGGTACTGGGTATCGGAGGGCATATTGCAGCCGCAGGAGTCTTCCGGAGCGGCGGAACCCGCCGACCGGAGCCGGCGGCCGGTACTGACGGCCGCTCTCGCATCCCGGGGGCCGGCCAACCTCACGCTGGTCTCGCCATCTGTGGCCCCGCAGCCCCGGCCGGTGGTGCCGCGGCCTGCGGCGGTGAAGCCCCAGATGGGGGAGGTGCTCGAGCGGCGGCAGCAGAGCGCGGAGTTCTCCTACCTGCTCGAGGCGGCGTCCTCCCGGCTGGGCAAGCCGTTGTCCCCGGGCAATATGGAGACGCTGCTCTATCTCTATGACTCCGCCGGGCTGCCGGCGGAGGTGATCCTGATGGTGATCGCCTATGCGGTCGGTGCGGGCAAGGGCAACATGCGGTACATCGAAAAGACCGCGCTCGACTGGGCGGAGAGGGGAATCGACACGATCGCCGCTGCCGACGAATACCTCTGCCGGCTCGCGCGGCTGGATCGCGCGTGGGCGCAGGTGGCGGAGTGGTTTGACCTGGAGGACAGCCGGCCCACCCTTGGTCAGAAGGAGAACGCGGAGAAATGGCTGTACCAGTGGCAGCTGCCGGAGGGCCTGATCCGCCTGGCCTACGAGCAATGCCTGGACAAAACGGGCAAGTTCCAGAGCAATTATATCGATCGCGTGCTGGAGGGCTGGCGGCTGGACGGGTTGGACAGCCCGGAGAAGGTGCTGGCCCAGCAGAAGCCGAAGAAGGCGCCGTCCCCCGCCAAAGAAGGCGGGTTTGACGTGAACGCTTTTGAGCAGATGGTGCGTGCCTATACCCCGAAATACCGGAAGCGGGGATAGGGACCGCGGGCCCAGGTAAGACGGGACAGGAGGAGCCGGGATGAGCTACAGCCGGGAGGTATACGACGAGGCGATGGCGGAACTGAACCGCCGGCGGCTGCACGCGCTGTCTAGCGCGGCGGCTCTGCGTGAGCGGATGCTGCAAAAGAACCCCCGGATCGCCGAACTGGAGCAGCGTATGGCAAGCGCCGCCTCCCAGGTGGCGCGGGTGATCCTGCAGGGAGGGGACCCCCAGGCGGCGCTGAAACGGATCGAGGAGGAAAACCTGCGCACTCAGCAGGAGCTGCGGCAGCTGCTGCACGAGGCGGGGGAGGAGGCGGACAATTTTGAGCCGCCGTACACCTGCCCGCAGTGCGAGGATACGGGCTATGTCGGCTCGCGCATGTGCAGCTGTCTGGCCGCGCTGCTGGCGGAAAAGGCCAGCCGCCGGCTGAGCGATGTCAGCGGCATGAAGCTCACCCGGTTTGAGGATCTGGATCTCGGGTTTTACAGCGATGTGCCCGGGGAGGGCGGCAAATCCCCGCGCGATCAGATGGCGGGCGTGGTGGAGTATTGCCGGTGCTATGCCGGGAACTTCGGGGCGGATTCCGAGAGCCTGCTGCTCTTTGGGCCGACCGGAACGGGTAAAACGCATGTGGCGCTGGCGATTGCCCGGGTGGTGGTGGAACAGGGGTTCACGGTGGTCTATGGCCCGGTGCAGCAGCTGCTCCACCAGATGGAAAAGGAGCATTTCGGCCGCGCCGAAGGGGACAGCGAGGATACGATGATCCACTGTGACCTGCTGATCCTGGACGATATCGGCACCGAGATGTCCACGCCGTTTTACCAGTCGTGTCTCTATACCCTTGTCAACAGCCGGATGCTGTCCGGCCGGGCGACCATTATCAGCACCAATCTGGTGCCCGCGGATTTGCAGCACCGGTACGGGGAGCAGATCACCTCCCGGATCATGGGGACGTTTCAGCCGCTGCTGTTCGTGGGGGGGGACATCCGCCAGGCAAAAATGCAGCGCCGGCTGGAGGGATGACAGATTTGTCATCCCATGACAATGTTGATACGCCGCTTGACTTTTGGCAGAGCGGCGAATAGAATGAAAACTGATAAAGAGTGAAGGGGGCCAGACCAGATGGCGAATGCAGATCGGCTGTGTATGGGGTGTATGAACCCCCTGCCGGAGGGCCGCACCGAGTGCGGGATCTGCGGATACCCGGTCAACGGGGAGAACCCGCCCGAATACCTGCCGGTGGGGACCAACCTGTCGGAGCGGTACATGGTGGGGCGCGTGCTGTCCGTCTGCGGGGACGCGGCGCTGTATATCGGCTATGACGGGGTGCTCAAGGCCCCGATCTATATCCGGGAGTTTTTGCCGAGCACTCTGTGCGAGCGGGGGCGTGGCGGCGCGGTGAAGGTGATCGGCGGCTGTGAGACGATTTTTCAGGAGTACCTCACGGAGTTCCGCAACCATGCGCGTGCGCTCGCCCGGCTGCGGGATCTGCCCGCGATGATCCCGCTGTACGATATCTTCGAGCAGAACGGGACGGCCTATACCGTGGGGGAATATGCGGAGGGCACCCTGCTCTCCACCTATATCAAGCAACAGGGGGGCCGACTGAAGTGGGGAGAGGCGCGCCGGCTGTTTTTGCCGCTGCTCTCCTCCATCTCCGCGCTCCACGCCGCGGGGGTGCTGCACCTGGCGATCTGCCCGGACAACATCCTGATCGGCACGGATGGCAAGCTGCACCTGCGTGGCTTTGCGATCCCGCAGGCCCGTACAGTCAACACCGACCTGAAACCCCAGCTGATGACGGGGTATGCGGCGCCGGAGCAGTACGATCTCGAGCGGGAGTGCACTGCGGCGACGGATGTATACGGGCTGGCCGCGACGATTTTCCACACCATCACCGGCAATCCGCCGCCTGACGGGTCGGTGCGGGACAAGAGCAACCGTGACCTGCTGCTGTCGGCGGAGGTGGCGGATGAGGTGCCGACATACGTGGCGGCGGCATTGAGCAACGCGCTGCAGGTGCAGCCGGAAAATCGCACCGCCACGGTGGAGGAGCTGCGCAACCAGCTGTCGGCGGCACCGGCGGTATCCGCCATGCTGGATGACGGGCAGCCGGCAGCGCCGGCGCCGGTCGAGGAGAAAAAGAAAAAATCGGGGAATTTCAAATACCCGCTGGTCATTGGCCTGGGCATCGCCGGGCTGCTGCTGATCATCGTTGGGGTGATTCTGGCGAATCTCTATCCGGACATGTTCTCGTCGGAGGAGAGCGATCCGGGTTCGGGCGGGACGCTGCCGGTGGCGACGCTGCCGTCCACGACCGATCCGAACGCGGCGGGCGGCCAGACCGATACCGTGCCGAGTCTGTTAAAGCAGAATTATTATTCGATTTCCAAGACGACGAGCAACGGGTTCAAGATTGAGCTGGAGGCCATGGTGTTCAGCAATACCGACGCCCGCGGTACGATCCTGTCGCAGACCCCGAACGCCGGGGAAGCGGCCGAGATCGGCAGCACGATCCGCGTGATTATCAGCATCGGCCCGGAAAAGGTGGATGTCCCCGACCTGCGCGGCTGGAAGCAGGAGCACGCGACGCAGTTTCTGGAGGCGCTCGGCTTTAAGGTGGATGTGATTCTGGTCCAGGATTCGGACTACGAGCGGGGATATGTGGACAGTACGTCGCCCGAAGCGGGCAGCGGTATGGAATGGGGACAGACCATTCTGCTGCGCGTCAGCGATGTGGCCCCCTCAACGGAGCCGCCGACCGAACCGTCGCAGGAGGATCCCCCCACGACGACCACCCATCCCACGGCTCTTCCCCCGGATGAGGAGGATTTCTAAGATAGGAAGAGAGGGCGCGGGTATTCACACCGCGCCCTCTCTTTTTGGCCCTCTTTTTTGCAGCCGGCTGGCCCCTCAATTGGTCTGGCTCGCAAATTTCTGCTTGACCTTGTCGATCTGCTGCTGGGGGGCCTGTTCGGTCGGATACCATCCCTTCGCAGACATCTTTTTATAGATCTCATCCTGCATGCACAGCGAATCCTGCAGTGCCTTGTCGAACGCGCTGTTGACATTGGCGGTGCCCGACTCGATGGCGCCGTGCAGATACAGGTCGCACACGCCCTTGGTCGTCAGCAGGATGTTCTCCATAATGCATTTGTCATCCATGTCGTCTCCTCCTTCTCACACCAGGCTGTAAAACTGGTTGAAGATCTGCTGATGCTTGTCCATCAGCTGCTGGCAGTAGGTTTTCAGTTCGCCGTCCTGTAGATTCTGGACCGCCTCTTCACACTGGGTTTTCAGAAATTTCTCATGGCCGAGCGCGTCCTCGATATACAGCAGTTCCTTTGGGCTCATCACTATCACCTCCAGGGATAGTATGGGACAGCGCCTGCCGCAGTATCCATAAAAGCGGAAAAAGTTTTCCCGGATTTTGGAGCGAAACGGGAGGGCCGTGAATAACGGCCCTCCCGTTTCGCCCATTCTCACACCCCGCGGTTTGCCACGTGCTGCTTGATCTTTTCAAAGCTCTCCGCGCTGATGACGTGCTCCATCCGGCACGCATCGGTGACGGCGGTTTGGGGATCCACCCCCAGCGCCACCAGCCAGTCGGTCAACAGCCGGTGACGTTCATATACCCGCTCGGCGATCTCGCTGCCCTTCTCGGTCAGGGACAAAAGCCCCCCCTCGCTCATCACCACATAGCCGTTCTCCCGCAGCTGTCGCATCGCAATGCTCACACTGGGCTTGGACACCTGCAGCTCGCCGGCAATATCGATGGAGCGTACCTGTCCGTTGCGCAGCTGCAAAATCAGGATACTCTCCAGATAATCCTCGGCCGATTCCTGGATTTTCACGGTAGTCACCTCCGGTCATCCGTCAAACTATCTAAAAGCATACCACGTTTTTCGGGCTCTTTCAAGAAAAAACAGAAAATTTGTTGCCAGGCATTGACAAAGATGTTAGTCTATGCTAACCTATTAGTAGTTAGAAAAAACTAACCAAGGCGATGCCGACAAAGAACGGGAAGGAGAGGATCGGAATGCCGCTGACCATGATGCAGGCGGGCCGGCCGACGGTGATTTGCAAGATCGGCGGCCGGGAGGACACCCGGCAGTTTCTGGAATCTCTGGGGTTTACGATCGGCGGCGAGGTGTCGATCGTGTCCGAGATGGCGGGCAACGTGATTGTCAATGTCAAGAACACCCGGGTGGCTATCAGCAAGGAGATGGCGAGCCGGATTCTGGTGGCATAAATCCGAACGGGAAGGGGGAAGACGATATGCAGACACTGCGGGATATACCCTGCGGTCAGACGGTGCGGGTGGTCAAGCTGCATGGGGAAGGCGCGGTCAAACGCCGGATCATGGACATGGGCATCACCAAAGGGATAGAGGTGACCATCCGCAAGGTGGCGCCGCTCGGAGACCCGGTGGAAGTGACGGTCCGGGGATATGAGCTGTCGCTGCGCAAGGCAGACGCACAGATGATCGAGGTCGCCTGAAGCAGTCGCAGAGACCGGGAAGGGGAACGGGAGTTCCCTATTTTTGCGCCAAGTGGTTAGATTAAACTAACCGCCGTCGTATCTGTAAGGAGGAGTCAAGCATGTCCATACGCATTGCGCTGGCCGGCAACCCGAACAGCGGCAAAACCACCCTGTTCAACGCGCTGACCGGCCAGAACCAGTTTGTCGGCAACTGGCCGGGCGTAACGGTGGAAAAGAAGGAGGGGCGGCTGAAGGGACACAGGGATGTGATCATCACCGATCTGCCGGGGATCTATTCGCTGTCCCCCTACACGCTCGAAGAGGTGGTCGCCCGGAAATACCTGCTCGAGGAGCGGCCGGACGCGATTCTCAATATTGTGGACGGCACCAACATCGAGCGCAACCTCTATCTGACCACCCAGCTGATGGAGCTCGGGATCCCGGTGGTCATGGCGGTCAACATGATGGACGTGGTCAAGAAAAGCGGGGATACCATCTCCACCGCCCGGCTGCAAAAGGATCTCGGGTGCCCGGCTGTGGAGATCTCGGCGCTCAAGGGCACCGGGGTCATGGAGGCGGCCAGACAGGCGGTTGCCGCCGCGCAGGAAAAGC
>DXWE01000010.1:0-17763 GCA_019417045.1 Oscillospiraceae bacterium | reverse complement strand
GGAAAAGCAGGCGGCGCCGCCGGTACACCGGTTTGGCGACCGGGTGGAGGAGGCGCTGGAGGAGATCGAGTCGCGCCTCTCCGGCGTGCCGGAGGAACAGAAGCGCTTTTATGCCGTCAAGCTGTTCGAGCGGGACGACAAGATCCGGGAGACGATGGAAAACGCGCCGGATGTGGAGAGCATCGTCAAAGCGGTGGAGACCGAACTGGACGACGACAGCGAGAGCATCATCACCGGGGAACGGTACGCCTACATCACCTCGATCATCCGGGACTGCTACAGGAAAAAGAACCGGGGCAAGCTCACCCTGTCGGACAAGATCGACCGGGTGGTGACCAACCGCTGGCTCGCGCTGCCGATTTTCGCGGTGGTCATGTTCATCGTGTATTTCGTCTCGGTGACCACCATCGGCACCTATGTCACCGACTGGACCAACGACGGCCTGTTCGGGGACGGCTGGCACCTGCTCGGGATCGGGTCGGCGGATTACGATGACGCCTCCTCTGCCTATGCGGTGGAATCCGAAAAGCTGAACGCCTATCTTGTTGCGGCATCGGGAGAGGGGATCGACGTCGGGCCGCTGGAGGAGACGCTTCAGAGCGAGGCACCCGACGAGTCGGTGATTGCCGCATTTACAGAAGAGGCGGCCGCCCTCGGGCTGACAACCACGGTGGACCTCCGTGACGACGAGGGCCAGATCGAAGAGACGCTGACGGTGACGCTCGCCGATTTTGAGGCGGCGCTTGCGGCAGAGGAGCCGGATCCCGCCGATTACGGCGTGTGGGTGCCCGGCATCCCGGTGCTGCTGAAATCCGGCCTGGACGCGGTGAACTGTGCCCCCTGGCTGGAGGGCCTGCTGCTCGACGGGATCGTCGCGGGCGTCGGCGCGGTGCTCGGGTTTGTCCCGCAGATGCTGGTGCTGTTTTTGTTCCTCGCATTCCTGGAGTCGTGCGGCTATATGGCGCGCGTCGCGTTTATCATGGACCGGATCTTCCGCAAATTCGGCCTGTCCGGCAAATCCTTTATCCCGATGCTGATCGGCACCGGGTGCGGCGTGCCGGGCGTCATGGCCTCCCGGACGATCGAGAACGAGCGCGACCGCCGGATGACCATCATGACCACCACCTTCATCCCCTGCGGCGCGAAGCTCCCGATCATCGCGCTGATCGCGGGCGCGTTGTTTAACGGCGCCTGGTGGGTGGCGCCGAGCGCCTACTTCGTGGGGGTCGCGGCCATCGTGGTATCGGGAATCATCCTGAAGAAAACCCGCCTGTTCTCGGGCGAACCCGCCCCGTTTGTCATGGAGCTGCCGGCATATCACTGGCCGACAGTCGGGAACGTGCTGCGCAGCATGTGGGAGCGCGGCTGGTCCTTCATCAAAAAGGCCGGTACCGTCATCCTGCTCGCCACCATCCTGGTGTGGTTCCTGAGCACGTTTGGATTCGGGGAGGACGGATTTGGGTTTGTGGACATGGACGACAGCCTGCTGGCGATGATCGGCAACGCGATTGCCTGGCTGTTCATCCCGCTCGGCTGGGGCGACTGGCGCGCAGCGGTGGCCGCATTCACCGGCCTCATCGCCAAGGAGAATGTGGTCGGCACCTTCGGCGTGCTGTTCGGCGGATTCGACGAGGTCGCGGAGAACGGCTGGCAGATCTGGACCAATTTACAGCAGGCTTTCACCCCGCTGTCCGCCTATTCCTTCCTGACCTTCAACCTGCTGTGCGCGCCGTGCTTTGCCGCCATGGGCGCCATCAAGCGGGAGATGAACAACGCCAAGTGGACGGCGTTTGCCATCGGCTACCAGTGCGTGTTTGCCTATGCGGTTTCGCTGTGTGTCTACCAGATCGGCAGCCTGTTCACCGGCGGTGGGTTTGGCGTGTGGACGGCTGTGGCGATCCTGCTGGTGCTGCTGGCCGCCTACCTGCTGTTCCGCCCGTATCAGGAGAGCAGCACCCTGCGTGCGAGGGTGCGCGTGTGAACGACAGAGTAAAGGAGAGATATCCATGTGGGCCTGGATTACCGCGAATTTGGCTACGATCCTCCTCGCGCTGGCATTGCTGGCGGTTGTCGTCTGTATTGTGTGGCGTCTGATCCGCAACCGCAAAAAAGGCAAGTCCACCTGTGGATGCGGCTGTGAGAATTGTCCCGGTTCCCAGTTCTGCCACAAATCCTGACAAGCGGGCCCCGTCCTTTTGGACGGGGCCCGCTCTGTTTTTTCGCTAGGCCTGCGCCTCTTCCTGTTGGCGGATCAGCCGGGCGGCTGCCTTTTGCAGCTGGGCAAACGTCCGCACCTCGTCCTCCTGCAGCAGCTTCTGCCGGACCCCGTTGGGCAGGGTGTTGAAGTATTCCTGGCTGGAGAGGTCCTGGTCGAGCAGATCGGACAGGCACAGGTGCACGGATTCTGACATACGATCACCTCTCCGGTAGTATGGCCGCCGGCCGGCCCGGCCATACAGAGGCGCATCCGGGTCACGGGACGGGCCGCTTCCTCATACACTGCGATAGAGGGAAATATGACGACGCAGGGAGGCGGCAGAGATGAAAAATCTGATACAAAATGCGCGATGGCGGCCGGGCCCGGACGGCGGCCCTGCCTGTTTTACCAATACCGGCCCGATCACCTATGACGCGTTTTCCCTGCGGGGGTTTCGCACGTGCAGCGTCACGATGTCGAACGACAACAGCGTGCTCGCGCGGTGTGCGTATGACCGCCCGGTGGAGATCCACGGGCAGAGCGCGCTGTCGTTCAGCGTAATGGTGCGGGCGGTGGAGCTCCAGCACATGGCGCTGGTGGCGGATTTTTTCGATCCAGACGGCCGTTGGCTGCGGGGCGTCCGCCACTCGCTTACCTCGCGGGTGACCAGCGAGTTCGGCCGCCGCACCACCCGGTTTTCGATCCCGTGCGGTGCGCACACGGTGCGGCTGGCCGCGGAATTTACCGGCAGGGTGACCGCCTGCACCTTTTGCGCGCCGTTTGCGGCCTTCTGCTGAAAAAGGGGATCCTCTGTCAGAGGATCCCCTTTTTTGCGGTTCAGGAGGACGGCGGGTTCTCGGCGGGAGCAGAGACCCCGGTGGAGATCCCCTTACCGGTGTTGGGGTGGAACTGCGAATAGACCACGTCGGCGGAGAAGAGCAGCAGCAAAACCACACAGAGGATCACCGCCGTTTTGCGGGGGATTTTCCGGAACCACTGGTTGAGCAGCGGGGCCAGAATATAAATCCCCGCGCAGCCGCCGAGCCCAAAAATCACCAGCCCCTCCAGGCAGACCCGCCCGTTGAGATTCAGAAAATAGCCGGTGTAATCCCACCACTTCATGTGCTGGGTGGTCTCGAGAAACCAGGAGGTCGCGTATTCGATGACCCCGCAGATCAAAACCGTCAGCCCAAAGGTCAGCAGCGGCTTGTCGCGGACAGGCTTGAGCAGGACCAGCACCAGCACGCCGCCCGACCCGTAGATCGGCAGCCAGGGGCCGAACAGCACCCCGCGGTTGACGAACACGCCGTCCTCAAACAGATGGAGCATGACCTCCCACAGCCAGCCGACACAGGAAAAGGAGAAGAACAGCAGGATCAGGGAAGTGAGCGAATAGGACTGGCGGTAGTCGCTGTGCATCCACTGGCGCCCGGCGGGTTCCTGCAGCGGATACTGCTCCACCGGATAGGCCGTGTCGCCCGGCTCCGCGTCCAGATACCGGTCATTGAGCCGCTCGGCACCGGGCAGCCCCCGCTCCCTGGCCTCCCGCCGCAGCTCCATATACAATTCCGCCCAGGTCGCGTTTTGATAGGGGGAGAGATAGAAGACACCGAGCAGCCCGAGTGTCAGCAGGTTGAGCAGCGCCCATCCGAGAAAGGAGAGGTGCAGCCGGAAAGCGCGCCATTTCTGTCCCTTCATCATGGCACGGGAGAGGGCAAACGCCTCCTTGCGGGAGACGTCGGGATTCTCCGCGAGGATGTAGGGAATCATGCGATAGGAGTAGAATTTGACAATTCCCCCAACGATCGTAAAGCTCCAGAAGATCTGATACATCGCGCGGAAAAACATGGTCCAGGCGGTTTTGCGTGTGCGCCGTACCCGATAGGGAAACAGCATGCGGCCGGAATCCGTCTGGTAATAGCGGCGGGTCTCCAGAAAGAACCGGCACTGCCCGACTTCCAGCACATTGCGGACAAAAAACCAGTAGAACAGGCTGAGCAGCGCGCCGATCAGGATGATGATGCCGGCGCTCACCCGGTCCTGGAACAAAAACTGGTTGAGCGAATTGAGCACGCCGAACGCAAAGGATTTGGACTGGGTGATATTGTTGAAAAAGACGGCCAGGACCCCGCGGGTGGGACGCCAGGCGGGATCGAGATCTCCGGCGGCGCCGCCGGTGGTGCCGTTGAGGAATTCATTGACGATATCCGAATTGGATTTGAGGTCAAACCAGCCGCCGGGCGACAGGTCGATTTCCGGCAGCGTCCCGTCCACCGCATCGCTGGTCAGTCCCGTGTGCAAAGAACCGAGGCTGATCCCGCTGATCAGGATGGTGGCGAGCAGGCAGACGGCGACCGTCCGCCAATAGTTGTGAGAGACGCTCTGCCGCGCGCCCGCTTTCAGCTGCTTTCTGGTCCACATCGTCCGTATCCTCCCTTAGGGGGTAAACTCGATATTGAGCACGAGGATCTCACTGTCGGTGCCGATCCGCATGGCCGGCCCCCACATCCCCACGCCGGAGGTGACGCAGGAGGCCATCCCGCCGATCTGCCGCACGCCGCAGGGGTTGTCCCACAACAAGCCGACCAGCAGATTGCCGGGAAAGAGCTGGCCGTCATGGGTGTGGCCGGACAGATCCACGTCCACCCCGGCCGCCGCCAGCTCCTGCAGCTCCCGCGGCTGGTGGTCGAGGACGAACAGCGGCAGGGCGGGATCCAGCGAAGCGGTGAGTTCGGCCGGGGACAGCCGGGTCTCGCCCAGCTTGCGGGACTTCGAGTAATCCTTTCGTCCGCAGAGATACAACGCGCCGTCAATGCACACCGTCTCGTCCGCGAGCAGCCGGATCCCGGCGCTCTCGAGAAAGGAGGAGAACCGCGGGTCCTCCGGCGGGGTCTCGTCGGCTCCAAAGGTGAATCCCGCGAGGAGTGTCTCGGCGATGTCGTGGTTGCCGTAACAGGCATAGACACCGTAGCGGCTGGTGATCCCCCGCAGCAGGGCGGCGATCCCCTCCGGATTGTCGATGGCGTCGAAATCGTTGTCGAAGATGTCCCCGGCGAGGCAGACTAAGTCGGGCGACTGCGCGTTGATCTTGTCCACCATCTGCTCCACCTGCCCCGCGCCGACCGAATATCCGAGATGCAAATCTGCTACCAGCACGACCTTCAGGCTGTCCAGCTTACACGCCTTTTCCACGGTGAGATCCACAGATTCCACCTGGATCTGCCGCGCGTGGAAGGCCCCAAATCCGCTCAGAGAAGCGATCAGCACGATGACGCCGGCCCCCACCCCGACAAACAGCCGGCGCGCCTGCTGCGGCTCCTTCGGCATCCAGCGGGTGCGTTTCAGGATGATGCGCACGAGATCCAGCACCAGAATGGCGAGCAGGATATACAAAAAGGTGCCGAGAAAATAGTTGCCGACGACCCGCAGGACCCGGTGAACCGGCTCAAAGGGAATCAGAAATCCGGTCAACACGGTGGACGCGAGCAGGATATACAGCACAACCGTCGTGATTTTGGCGGGCTTCGACCGGAACAGATGGTGGCAGGCCCCCATCCATCGCAGCAGCCATCGCACGACATACCAGTTTATCAGGATATACAGGGGAGCCAGCAGCAGCGCAATCATGGCAGTTCCTCCGGGGATGCGGCAGAGAATCGACAGCGTTTTTCCCATTTTACCACAGCCGGGCAAAAAAGTCACCCTTTTTTGTGGCAATGGCAGCCGGTCGGCGATGGCGGGAACCAGAAATTCCGGGGCGCCGCAAAGCGGCACCCCGGAATAGGGAAGGGGAGATTCTGTCAAATCATCGGCAAATCGGAGTGGTGATGGTCATCGAGTTGTTGGAGGGATCCGGATCGGGAGTGGCTGCGGATACGACAGCGGTGTTTTCGAGAGGTTCTCTCGCGCAGCTGTCGACGATCCCCGCAATCAGGATCGAGAGAGAGTCTCCCGCCGGCAGGCTGCCGGCCAGCCAGCTTCCCATCCAGGGATGCCAGGTGCGCCCGCCGTCGGCTGAGAAGACCGGCCGGTTGAGAGCGGCCGGCAGCGTGTCGGCAATGCGCACCCACTCGGCGGTCTGCGGCCCGTTGTTAAAGATGGTCAGCGTGTAGGTGAGATACCGGCAGCGAACGGCCACCGGGGGATTGGCCGTCTTGAGAAGCGAAAGATCCGCACCCGCTCCCACCGGCGTCTCGACGGTGTCCGTGTTGTTGGCGGGGTCCGGGTCGGGTGTCTGGCTGGTGACGACCGCCGTGTTCGCAACCGTGCCGCAGGCGCCCTCCGATACGGTACCGCGCAGCCGGATGGTCACGCTCTGCCCGCCGGCTAGCGTCCCCACCGCATAGGGGTTGCTCCACGGCCGCCAGTTCTGTCCGCCGTCGACCGAGAACTCCGCACCGGTCAGGTCGGGAAGCGCGTCGTATAAGAGCACGTTGTCTGCCGGATCGGGGCCCCGGTTGGTCACCGTCACCGTGTAGGTGAGCGGCTCTCCGGCCACCGCGGGATCCGGCTGGGCGGTCTTCACCACGGAGAGGTCTGCCGAAGGGGTCAGGGTGGTTTCCACCGTGGAGGTGTTGTTTTGCGGATCCGGGTCGGGCGTGTCGCTGCTCACCACGGCGGTGTTGATGAGCTGACCGGCGGCCGTGTCGGAGACGGTGCCGCGCAGCAACAGGGTCTGGCTGCTGCCGGCGGGGAGCGTGCCCATCGCATACGGGCTGCTCCATGCCTGCCAGGTTGAGCCGCCGTCCGTCGACACCTGCACGTTCTGCAGGGCCGCCGGCACCGTGTCCCGCAGTATGACGTTCTGCGCCGCGGCCGGCCCGGCGTTGGACACGACCAGTGTATAGGTCAGCTCTTCGCCGCGGGATGCCGGCTGGGGGCTCGCGGTCTTGACCACCGACACGTCTGCTGACGGCGCCACCGGCGTCACGATCGTGTCGGTGTTGTTCTCCCGGTTGGGATCAGGCGTCTCGCTTTGCACGGTCGCGGTGTTCGACAGCGTCCCGGTCGCTCCCGCGGGGACAGTGGCCCGCAGGAGCACGGTGGCCGATCCGCCGGCGGACAGCGTTCCGAGGGAGGCCGAACCCGCCCATGCCTGCCAGGTCTGGCCCCCGTCCGTCGAGACCTCCGCTCCCTGGAGCCCGGCCGGCAGGGTGTCGGTGAGAGAGACATTTTCGGCAGGGGACGGCCCGGCGTTGGAGACCAGCAGCGTGTACACGATCTGACCGCCCGCCGTCGCCGGGTTCGGGCTGGCCGTCTTGAGGATTGACAGATCGGCCGAGGGCTCGAGCGGGGTCTCGTCGGTGGAGGTGTTGTTCTGCGGATCCGGGTCCGGCGTGGTGCCGTTGACCACCGCGGTGTTGACGAGAGAGCCGGTGGCGGCGGCGTCGACCGTGCCACGGATCCGGATGGTCCGACTGTCGCCGGCGGGAAGCGTGCCGATCGTATAGGGGCTGGTCCAGGGGGCATAGGCGCCGCCGTCCACCGAGAAGGTGGGATTTTGCAGCGTCACCGGTACCGTGTCCACGAGGGTAACGCCCTGCGCGTCGGAGGGGCCGGCGTTTAAGACGGTGAGGGTGTAGCCAAACGGCTGTCCGGGCACGGCGGGGGTCTGGTCGGCGGTTTTGACGACGGACAGATCCGCAAGCGTCTCCACCGGGGTGGTGACCGTCTCCCTGTTGTTATCCGGACGGGGATCCGGTGTGTCCGACGAGGCCGAGGCGGTGTTGGAGAGCGTGCCGGCGGGTGTTGCCGGATCCACTGTCCCCCGGATGGTGACAGTCGTGACGGCGCCCGCGGCAAGCGTGCCGAGCGTATAGGGGCTCACCCACGGGGAGAAGGCCCCGCCGTTTACCGAGAATTCGGGACTGGCGAGTTCGGCAGGCACGGCGTCGGTCAGCCGCACATTCTGCGCCGGATTCGGCCCGGCATTGGCCACGGTCACGGTATACGTCAGCACTTCGCCGGCGCGCACAGGGACGGGGGAGGCGACCTTCCTCACGGACACGTCCGCCGATTGCCCCACCGGTGTGATCTCGGTGTCCCGGTTGTTATCCGGATAGGGGTCGGGCGTGTCGCTGCTCACCTCGGCGGTATTGGAGAGCGTACCGGAGGCCGTGGCGGCCACCGTCCCGCGGAGCAGGATGGTCGTGGTGTCGCCGGCGGCAAGGGTTCCGAGGGAGAGTGAGCCGGTCCAGGACTGCCAGGATGTGCCGCCATCGGTGGAATACGCCGGATTGGTGAGCGCTGCCGGCAGTGTATCGGTCAGCCGGACGTCCCCCGCCGCATTAGGACCTGCATTGGACACGGTCACCGTGTACAGCAGGGGCTGTCCCGGCAGGGCGGGGCTGGGACTGCCGGACTTTGTCACCGAGAGGTCGGCGGCGGAATTGACTGCGACGATCTCGGTGGTCTCGTTGTTGCCCGGATCGGGATCGGGCGTGTTGCTGGCGACGGCGACCGTATTGGCCAGCGTGCCGGCGGTATTGGTATCCACCGTCCCGCGCAGGAGAAGCGTGACGGTGTCGCCGGCGGCGACCGTTCCGAGGGAGGCCGAGCCGGGCCAGGGCTCCCAGGAGGAGCCGCCGCTCAGGGAATACTGGGCGTTTTGCAGCCCGGCGGGAACCGTGTCGGTGACGGTGACGTCCTGGGCATCGGAGGGACCGGCGTTGGAAACGGAAATCGTATAGGTCAGCTCCTCGCCCGTCTCTACCGGATTGGGACTGCCGCTTTTCTTCACAGAGAGATCGGCACTGTGCTCGACCGGCGTGTCGTCGGTCGCCGTGTTGTTGCCGGGATCCGGGTCGGGTGTCGGGCTGTCCACAGAGGCGGTGTTTACCAGCAGTTCCCGGGCAGAGGGGCTCACAATGCCGCGCAGTAGAACGGTGACGGTGGCACCCGGCGGGAGCGCACCGATCGTGTACGGGCTGTTCCAGCTCTGCCAGGAGGCGCCGCCGTCGGTGGAGAATTCGCCGTTTTCGAGCCCGTCGGGCAGCTCGTCGGTCAGGGTGACCTCTTCGGCTTCCGAGGGCCCGGCGTTCGAGAGGACAAGGGTGTAAGTCAGGAGTTCATTCGGCCGCACCGGCTTCGGACTGCCGAGCTTGGTGATCGAGAGATCCGCAAGCCCGAGAAGCGGCGTCTCCACGGTGGAACTGTTGTTATCCGGGTTCGGATCGGGACTCTGGGAGAACACGGTGGCGGTATTCACGAGGGTGCCGGCTGCCGCCGGATCGACAATGCCGCGCAGCAGGACGGTGACGCTGCTTCCGGCGGGCAGGTCGCCAACCATATAGGGGCTGACCCACGGGGCAAAGGTGGCGCCGCCGTCGGTGGAGAATTCCGGATCCAGCAGTGCGGAGGGAACCGCATCCGCGAGCAGGACCGCGAGCGCGGTGTTCGGCCCGTGGTTGTAGATGTCGATGACATAGGTGAGCGGCTGCCCGACCGTGGCCGGGTCCGGCTCTGCCCGCTTGATCACCTCGAGATCCGCGGAGGTGACGACCGGGGTGATGACGGTGGAGGTGTTGTTGGACAGATCCGGGTCGCTCGCCGTGGTGGTGACGTTGGCGGTGTTGAAGACGCCGCTGGCGCCCGTGCCGTCATACACCCCCTGCAGCAGCACGCTGACCGATTCGCCGGGCTGGAGGATGCCGAGCGGTAGCGTGTCCGTCCACGGGAACCAGCTGCCGCCGTCCAGACTGTAGTGCGGATAGAGGATCCCGGGCGGGGTGGTGTCGAGCAGCATGACGTCCGTCGCGGGATCCGGGCCGTGGTTGGTCACCACAATGGTATAGGTGATGACCTCGCCGGGGGAGAGAGAGGAGAGATCTGCCATTTTCTCCACTGCGAGATCTGCTGTAGCGCCGACACCGACGAGATAGTCCTCCACCTCCCCGTCCGAGGCGGGTCCCACGCTGCGGGAATCCTGTATCCCGGGGGTCTCGGTCAGATCGTCGGTGGTCACGCGCAGCCGCAGGAAGGTATGGCCGGCGGCCAGAGGCGTACCGGTCGGATTGAAGAAGGTCACATCATAGACCTGCGGGCCGGGAGCGCTCGGCACCGCTATCACGGCGGACGCCTCGTCCGCCTCAAACAGGCCGTTCTGGTTGAAGTCCAGCCAGCCGTAGAGATAGGCCGTCCTGCCGGTCTCGTTTGTCACCGTGACCGGCAGGGTGTAGGCGGGGGCACTCTGCGTGAGCGGGGGCAGAGGCGTGCTCACCCCATCGTCCTGGATCCCCTGTGCCAGATCGTCCCCGGTGGCGTTGGCGTTGGGATAGGCGTCCGGCTCTGCCGTCACCTGTGTGCCAAGCGTCAGTCTGCTGCCCAGCGCGTGCCGGGGGCCGTTGTTCGCGAGCGTGGTGTTGTAGTTGTCCGGCCCGGTCTCGGTGCCGGTGTCGGGCGCGTCGCCGTAATCCAAGCGGATGACAGCGTCGGGACACAGGGTGCCGTCGTTGAACGAGTCGAAAAAGGTCTGAGAGAAGGGCACGCCGGTCGCCAGATTGCCGCTGAACGTGTACCGGTAGACCGTGCCGTCGTTGTTGGCGATCGCATAGATCCTGCCGGCGTCGTCCATGGCGAGTGCGCCGAAAGAGGCGTTCGGATTCGGCGCGCTGGTGGTGAGGGAGGTCACCTGGCCGGTCGACGGGACAATCCGTGTCAATACACCGCTTCGCTGGACGCCATAGAGATTCCCGTCCCGCCGGTCATAGACCCAGTCGCTGATGTTGGCCGCCGCGGACAGCGCGGTCCCGTAGCTGGCGGTCTGTTCGGCGTATCCCGCTGCGGGGCTGACCAGCTTCAGGAAGGTGGCAGAATTTGGCCGCAGGTCGACCGTGTAAAAACGGGAGGTGTTGTTGACAAAGAGATAGAAAAATCCATTCGGGTCGAACGCGGCAACAGTATACGTGTCCGCCGGCAGCCCGGCCGGCCGGAGCAGCTGCGTCATCTGGCCACTGCGATCCACCCGGACGAGGGCATTCGTCGTCTGGTCATACCCGTACAGATAGTGATCGAGGGGATGATACCCGATCGCATTGACGTTGTGCGCGGGCGAGACGGGCCCCTGCAAGGTGGAGGCGCCGGTGACAAGATCGATGTTGTACCAGTTGGTGGGTCGTCCTGCGAACTGGATCATATACGAGCTGCAATCCAGCGGGTTCTGGGTGGTATCGTGTCCGAAGTTCGGTCCTGCGGCCACCGTCCCGCTTGTCACCTGTGCCGCGGTGACGGCGACCGTGAGCTTGCGGGGCCCGTTGGACATCGTGAATCCCGCCGGCTGGGTAAAGACGGTTGGCGGGCAGGCGCCGGGACTGGAGACCGGTTCGTACACGGTGTAGGAACCGGCCGCCGTCACCGAAAAGCGGTAGGTGCCCTGCGAGTCGGTCTGGGTGGTCACGCAGCCGGCGGCGCTGCTGTACAGTGTAACAAAGGCGCCGGCGATCCCCGGCTCCCCGGCATCCCATTGGCCGTTATGATTGAGATCGTGGTACACGATCCCCGATAGAGTTGCTGCCATAATAAACGCTCTCCTTATATAAACATGGTAAAATAGCTTCCCTTCTTTCACTATATTCACAGGAGGTACAAGCCGGTACTGGTTGGAGCATAGAAAAACGCGGGGTATCTGCTTGACAGATACCCCGCGGTAAAATCGGCCGGGCTCACCAGTCCCGCACGCCGAGTATATGTAAAAATCGCGCCTGATCGAACACATAACTGCTCAAGGGGCGCATATAGGCGTCAAACGTGTGCGCTGCCACAAAGAGCTCCCCGTCCGCCTTGCCGACGATGACCGGGCTGTGATAAAAGGTGCCGTCCGCATGGCCGAGCTGCACGATGTCGCCCGGTTCCGCCCGCGCGGCGTCCACCGCCTGGGCATACGGCCCGACACCCCGGTTGTTCAAAAGGAACCGGTACAGATACTCGACACCCGTCCAGGAGGCGGTGCGGTTATAGCTGCTGTAATAGTACCAGCCGTAGACCTTGGTGGGATTCATCACGCCGCTGCCGGCATAGAGGCACTGGGAGGCAAAGTTGGTGCAGTCCCCTCCCAGATTGTCAAAATTCAGATAGGCGGGATTGCGCTTCATCGCCCACTCCCTGGCGTAATCGAGCGCCCGGCTGCGCACATAGGCCGTCTCTTTCATCCGATCCCCTCCCCTGATACCAGTGTATGCCGGAAAGGGGGATAACGTGCGGTCAGAGATATCGTCCCGTGACGCTGTCAGGGCACGCCGCGATCCGGCCGGGGGTGCCGGATCCCACGATCCGGCCGCCCTCCTCCCCGCCGCCCGGGCCCATGTCGATGACATAGTCGGCGTTGCGGATCACGTCCCGGTCGTGCTCGATCACAATGACCGTGGCGCCGTTGTCGACCAGCGTCTGGAACACGCGCAGCAGCGTCTGCACATCCAGCGGATGCAGCCCGATGGTGGGCTCATCGAACACAAAGACGGTGTCCGACTGTCCCCTGCCCATCTCGCTCGCGAGTTTGAGCCGCTGGGCCTCCCCGCCGGAGAGGCTGGGCGTCGCCTCCCCCAACGTGAGGTACCCGAGCCCGAGGTCCTGCAGCACCTGTAATCGCTGCCGCACCACCGGCAGCTCTGCACAGGCGGTGAGGGCGGTGCGGATGTCCATCGCCATCAGTTCGGGCAGGGAATAGGCCGCGCCCGCCCGGTTTGTATATTTCACCCGGCCCGCCGCTTTGGCATAGCGGGACCCGCGGCAGTCCGGGCAGGGGATATCCACGTCCGGCAGAAACTGCACGTCCAGGCTGATGACGCCCGTCCCGTCGCAGGTCGGGCAGCGCAGGCTCCCGGTGTTGTAGGAGAAATCCCCGGCTTTGTATCCCAGCCGCTTCGCGTCCGGGGTCCTGGCGAAGATCTTGCGCAGCTCGTCGTGAACGTTTGCGTAGGTGGCCACGGTGGAGCGGACGTTGATCCCGATGGGGGTGGCATCGATCAGCTTGACCCGCCCGATGCCCGGCGCGTCGACCGAGAGGACGTGCGCCGGCGGCCTTGTCCCCTCGACGGCCGCCTGCAGCCCGGGAACCAGGCTCTCGAGGATCAGGGTCGTCTTGCCCGAGCCGGACACCCCCGTCACCGCGGTCAACCGGCCCTGGGGGATGTCCACAGAGAGCGGCTTCACGGTGTGGATCGCGCCGGTGACGAGGCGGATCCGGCCGATCGAAAACATCGTGTCCTCCGCTGCCCGTTCCCGGATACGGAGCGGGGCTGCGCTCGAGAGAAACGGCCCGATCCGGGAGGCGGGATTGTGGGCAAGGTCCTGTGTGGTTCCCTCGGCGATCACCCGCCCGCCGGCGGCGCCGGCATCCGGGCCCATCTCGATCAGCCAGTCCGCCTCCGAGAGAATCTGTGTATCGTGGTCCACGAGCAGCACGGAGTTGCCGTCCGCCACCAGGTCGTGCATGACCTCCGTCAGGCCCACGATGTTGGCGGGGTGCAGCCCGATGGAGGGCTCGTCCAGCACATATAAAACGCCGGTGGTCCGGTTGCGCACCGCCCGCGCCAGCTGCATCCGCTGGCGCTCGCCGGTGGACAGGGTGGAGGCAGCGCGGTCAAGGGAGAGATACGAAAGCCCCAGCTCCGAGAGCCGCCTCGCCACCGTCTGAAACGACTGGCAGATGCTCGTGGCCATCGGTCGCATCGCCTCCGGCAGGGAGGCGGGTACGCCGCTCACCCAGCCGGTCAACTCCCGCAGGGTCATCCGGCAGGCATCATGAAGCCCGATCCCCCGCAGCCTCGGCGCCCGCGCCGCCTCCGACAGCCGCGTGCCGCCGCAGTCGGGGCACACGTCCTCTCGGAGGAATTTTTCCACCCGTTTCATGCCCTTTTCGTCCTTGACCTTCGAGAGCGCGTTCTCCACGGTATACACCGCGTTGAAATAGGTGAAATCGAGTTCCCCGGCCTGGTTGGAGTTCTTCGGCTTATAAAAGATGTGCTTTTTCACCGCGGGGCCGTTGAAGACAATGTCCTTTTCCCGGTCGGTCAGGTCCCGGAAGGGAATGTCGGTGCGCACCCCCATCTCGCGGCACACGTCGGTCATCAGAGACCACATCAGCGAGTTCCACGGGGCCACCGCGCCCTGGTCGATGGTCAGGGAGTCGTCCGGCACGAGGGAGGCGCGGTCGACGGTGCGGACAATGCCGGTCCCGCCGCAGGTACGGCAGGCGCCCTGGCTGTTGAAGGCAAGCTCCTCGGCTGCCGGCGCGTAAAAGTGCGCGCCGCATGTCGGGCAGACGAGCTCCTGTTCCGCCGCCACGGCCAGCGTCGGGGGCAGGTAGTGCCCGTTCGGGCAGCGGTGGCTCGCCAGCCGGGAGAACATCAGCCGCAGACTGTTGAGCAGCTCGGTGCCGGTGCCGAAGGTGCTGCGGATCCCGGGCACGCCGGGCCGCTGGTGGAGCGCGAGCGCCGCGGGCACATACAGCACCTCGTCCACATCCGCCTTTGAAGCCTGCGTCATGCGCCGGCGGGTATAGGTGGAGAGCGCCTCCAGATAGCGCCGGGACCCCTCGGCGTACAGCACGCCGAGCGCGAGCGAGGACTTGCCCGAACCGGACACCCCCGCGATGCCGACGATCCGGTTGAGCGGCACGCAGACGTCGATATTTTTCAGATTGTGCACGCGCGCGCCCCGGATTTCGATCTGCCCGGGCGCACCGGCCGGTTGCCTCATATCCGATCACCTCTTGAAAAAGATCCGCTGGCAGTACGAGGGTATTATACCATATCGCCGGGGATTTTCAATTCCCGTCGCAGCCGACAGCACCGGCGGCCCATCATGCAATTCCTTAGGATTTCCAAAATTTTTTTAATTGTCGCAACCGGCAGAAACTGGTACACTGAAGTTGTACCACGGAAACCGGAATCAGAGAGGTAGGAGGAAAGCGAGTATGAAGATCTGCACACGGATCCTGGCCGTCCTGGCGGTGGCGGCCTGTCTCATCGGCGCACTGGCCGGCTGCGACAGCGGCGACGGGAAGACGTCGGACGGCAAAACCAAAGTGACGCTTTCGTATTGGAACACGGAGGAGACGATGGCCCCGCTTCTCAAGTTGTTGGGGGAGAAGCTCCCGGACGTCTCGGTGGAGTACAATTATGTGGAGAACCAGTTCTACGGCACGGCCGTCAAGACCAAACTGACCGCCGGCCAGGGAGACGATATCATCGCCTTTTCCTCGCTGGACGTGCTGTCGCTCAGCAGCCAGGGGCAGATCGTGGACCTGACAGCGGACTACGGCGATCTGTACAGCGAGGCGGGCAAGGCGCCGTACACCTTTGACGGCAAGCTGTACGCCGTTCCCATGCTCAGCTGGTTCGAGGGGATCTTCTATAATAAGGATCTGTTCGAGCAGCACGGGATCGCGGTGCCGACCACCTTTGACGAGCTGCTCGATGTGTGTGCCAAGCTCCAGGCGGCGGGGATCCAGCCGATGACGATGGGCGCCAAGGACGGATCCACGCTGCTCAAATCCTGCCTCGGATATGTGACGGGGGAATACCTGCTGACCGATGCGGGCCGGGAATTTGACGCGAAATTCGCCGCCGGCGAGGCCTCCATGTCCGGCACGTGGGATCCGTACATCGAGAAATGGAAGGCCCTGATCGACAACGGGTATATCACGACGAACATGCTCGGCATCGACGACAGCCAGGCGATGGACGAGTTTGCCACCGGAAAGGCCGCCATGTGGGCTTCCGGCCCGTGGGCCTATTCCTCCATCAAGCAGAAGAACATCCGGTTGAACTTCGACATGTTCCCGTACCTGGGCAGCACGCCCGACAAGACCTGTCTGATCGGCTCTCCCGGCGCGGGCTTTGTCCTCAACAGCAACAGCAAGGTGATGGACGCGGCCAAGCGGGTACTGGACGTGATCTCCTCCCCGGAGGGCCAGTCGGCGCTGATGGAGGGCAACCCGGGCTCGAGCAGCTATCTGATCGGGGTCGAGTCGGAGCTGCCGGAGGAATACGCCTCGGTAAAAAGCACGCTGGAGGCGGGCCGGGTGTACTGCTCCTGGGAGAACTGGGGGCTTGGCACCAACTGCTTTAACAATTTCACCCAGGACCTGCAGGGCCTGGTGGCCGGTCAGATCTCGGTTTCCGAGATGCTGCAGGATGTGGATACGGTGGCCAAATCCTACATAAGGGGGGAGACCCAATGAGAAAATTCAGCGCTGTTCTGCTCGGCCTGTGTCTGCTCTGCGGGGTGCTGCTGGGCGCCGGCGGCTGCAAGCAGGACGAGGGCGGCAAGGATGTGCCGGCCAACCCGCTGGAAAAGGAAGGCTACACCCTGATTTTCAACGACGAGTTCGACGGGGAGGAGCTGGACACGGACAAATGGCTGCCGCAGTATTTCCCGCACGGCACGGATTCGGCGGCGGGGTGTTCCACGACCTATACCATGGAGAACGGCTGCCTGAACCTGATGATCGACGAGGACACCCCGACCTACAGCGAGGGGACGCAGATGAAGGTCAGCTCGGTGCAGACCTTTGAGAAGAACCTGCTGCATCCCGGGGCGGGCACGACAAACGTGACCTCGGTGGTGCCCTATGAGAGCTTTGCCACCCAGTACGGCTATTTCGAGATGCGGGCCAAGCTGCCCGACTGCAAGGGCGGCGGGCATATTGCGTGGTGGATGACCGGCACCCAGGACGACGCCCGGGCGGACGGCACCCATTCGGCCCAGACCGGCGAGATCGACATCATGGAAAACCTGTTTGAATACCCGAACGTCTTCTCCCCGAAGGTGCACGCCTGGACCGATGAGGGGCTGTCCGAATTCAAGCAGGATGTGGGATTGGACGGGACCTACGAGGACTCGTACCACATTTATGCGATGAACTGGACGCCCGCGGGCCTGACGTTTTATGTGGACGGGGAGGAGATCGCCTCCACCACCAATTCCCCCCGCTATCGGATGTGCATGTTCATCGGGCTGTACACCAACTGCGACTGGTCGGGCATGGACAACGGGGTGTACCCGAAGGTGTTCTCGATCGACTATGTGCGGGTGTACCACGACAACAACGGCTATCCCGACGGCATTACGCTGCCCACCGACCCGGTCGTGCTGCCGGAGGACTCGGCAGTGCAGTACGAGGCGCAGACCGCGCCCGATGCGGTTTTGAACAGCACGGAGGAGAACCTGGCAGCGAGCGCGGCGTTCTCCACCAATGCCGTCGATGCGGACGGCCGTGACGGCAGGCGCATGTTTGACGGGGATTACACCACGGGGCTCACCTCGGTGGACAATCCGGAGCTGCCGAACGAATTCGTCTTTTCCTGGGAGGAGCCCCAGACTGTCAAGACCCTGCGGCTCGGCTCGTGGTACGCCGTGGGCCAGGGCCCGACCTATATGGAACTGCTTGGCCGGGAAGCGGACGGCGAGTGGAAATCCCTGGGGCTTGTCAATGTCACGTGGTACGGCAATTCCGAGGCGCCGGAATATGTGGATATCCCGGTCAATGCGGTGGGGATCACCGAGTTCAAGCTGCTGCTGAACAACGCCAATCTGGAGCTGTCTCTTATACACATCTCCGAGCCCAC
>DXWE01000001.1:76829-78145 GCA_019417045.1 Oscillospiraceae bacterium | reverse complement strand
CTGGATCGGGTGGCAGAGAGCTATCGGGAGGCGGTGCGGCCGCCGAAACGCTCCGTCCGGGAGAGGGTGGGAGCATTTTTGGATTCCCATGCCATTTTGGTCCATCTGGTGGAGCTGGTCCTGGGATTTTTGGCGATGGAGGGACTCAACGCTCTCACAAAAACTTCCGTCCAATTCCGATTTATCGATTTCCGGCTGCTGTATGTGGTGGTGCTCGCCACGTTGCACGGGCTGAGGACCGGGCTGGCGGCCGGCGGGTTCGCCTGTCTGTCGCTGGTTTTGCAGTATATGGATAACGGCGTCGACTGGCGGATCCTCGCCTACAACGTTGACAACTGGATCCCGTTTGCCTGTTTCCTGCTGGTGGGCGCGGTCGCGGGGTACACGCGCGAGCGGATGCGCAACGACCTGGCGTCTCTCCGGCGGGACAGGGAGGAGCTGGAGCAGCGGTACATCTTCCTCAACGAGCTGTATGCCGGCGCGCTCCAGAACAAGAGCCAGTTTAAGAATCAGATTATGAGCTACCGGGACAGCTTTGGACGTATTTTTGAAGTGACCCGGCGGCTGGATACCGTGCTGGCGGATGAGGTGTTCAAAGAGGCGCTGGCGGCCATGGAGGACATCCTGGAAAACCAGAGTATCTGTCTGTACAGCGTCGATAAAAACAGCCATTTCGGACGGCTGATGGTCTGCTCCAAGGCGATCGGTCAGACGACCGGTAAGTCGCTGGATCTGTCGCAATTCGGGCTGATGACGTCCTCCTTCCAGGAGGGAGAGGTGTGGAGCAATACCCAGCGGCTGATCGGGTATCCGGACTATGCGGCCCCGATCTACCGGGATGGCAGGCTGGTGGCGCTGGTCACGATCCAGAAGGTCCGGTTTGAACAGATGGCGATGTATTATCGGAACCTCATCAAGATCCTGTGCGGGCTGATCCAGGCATCCCTGCTGCGGGCGATCGAACATGACACGTATACCGAGGAATCCCTCTATTTACCGGGGACCCGGATCCTGCGGCCGGAGCAGTTTCAAAAGGTGCTGGCGCTGAAAGAGAAGATGGAGGAAGCGGCGATTTCCGAGTACTCCCTGCTGCGCATCGCGGTCACGCCCGACCGGCTCTCGGAAGTGGGCAACCAGATCAGCGCCCATCTGCGGTCGATCGACGTGCTGGGACAGGGGGCGGACGGCGCGCTGTATCTCATCCTGACCCAGACCGGCGAGGAGAACGTCGGCGCGGTGCTCGACCGGTTGCAGCGCTGCGGGATCGCCTTCCAGTCCGCCGGCACGCCGGCGAACGGCGGGGGTGGCGTATGAGG
>DXWE01000001.1:0-76819 GCA_019417045.1 Oscillospiraceae bacterium | reverse complement strand
CCAAACTGCGCGTGTGCAAATTCTCGTTACAGCTGTTCCCGATGGTGGCGCTGATCCCGGTGTGGGGGCTGCTGATCGCGGCTGTGGCCGAGTGGGACACCCGCCGGCAAAGGACCGGCTCGAAACAGATTGATCTGGAGGAGCTGCATCTGAACGATTACCGGCTGCTCGGGATGCGGGACGACGAGTCGCTCGGCTCGGTGGTGCCGCTCGAAGAGGCGTTCCTCATCAACGATGCCTCCACCCGCCGGCAGCTGATGGTCGAGATCCTGCACCAGGATCCCAATCAGTACATCCGGCTGCTCCAGCAGGCACGGCTGAACGACGACATCGAGGTGACCCACTATGCCTCCACCGCCATGATGGAGGCGCAGCGGGAACATGAGATGGAGGTGCAGCGGGTGGAGAAACGGCTGGCGGAGAATCCGGACGACCCGCGTGCCCTGGAGGACTGCTTACAGACATACGCCCGGTATATCGGGTCGGGGCTGCTCGAGGACAGCGTCCTGTTCATCCAGCGCAGACGGTATGGTGAGCTGCTACAGCGAAAGCTGGAACGGCGGCCGGACGATTCGTCGGCACTGTATGAGGCGATTGCCAACGATCTGGAACAAAAGGACTTTGGAAGCGCATCCTCCCGGCTGCACACGGCGTTCTCCCGCTGGCCGCAGGAGGAGACCCCCTGGCTGCTGAAAATCCGCTATTGCTTCGCGGTGGGGGATGGGCAGGAGCTGGAACACACGGTGGCCCGGCTGCGGCAGCAGGACGTCTATCTGACGGCGGAGGGCCGGGCGGCGATACGGTTTTGGAGCGGCGAGACACAAAAGGACGGTGGGACGGATGAAGAGGTTGCTGCGGTTTGACATGCTGATCTGGCCGGTTCTGGTGCTGGTGATCGTAGCCGTGCTGCTGTTTGCGGAGCGGTATGGCGTCCTCTATACCGTGTCGGGCAGTGATATCCCCTATCTGTCCCAGGAATTTATCGAGCAGAGCAAACAGGCGGCGCACCGACGGACCGAGTGCGTGGTGCTGGTGGACGGCCGGCAGGAAAACCAGGCGCTCTATCAAGAGCACCTTGCCTTTGTACTGGACAGCATGAGTGTCGGCTATGACGTGGTGGATGTGGGCAGGGAGGCGTTCCCCGACCTGACCCGCTACCGCACGGCGATCATTGCCTGTTCGGATCTGGAGCCCTTTGCGGAAAACATCTTCCGGCTGACAGACTGGGTAGACGGCGGCGGCCGATGCATGCTGTTCGCCTCGCCGGAGCCGACGCCGGTGTTTCGCTCGATCGCCTCCCGGCTCGGGATCCGGGAGGGCGGAACGGCGTATACCGAGGCCTATGGCCTGCGGATCCGGGACAGGTTTATGATCGGGTCGGAGGACTTTGTCTACAACTGGGGAGAGCCCTACAGCACCGTGCTCAACGTCCGGCTGGACAGCCGGGCGGTGGTACATATGGTGTCGGACGACAGCAATGAGACGCCCATGCTGTGGGAGTATGACTATGGAGACGGCCGGTTTGTATGCCACAATCATGGCATTTGTGAACGGACATCACGTGGGATTACCGCGGCTTCTTACAGCCTGCTCGAGGACCATTTCGCCTATCCGGTCATCAACTCCTCCCTCTTCTTCCTGGACGACTTCCCCTCGCCCGTCCCGATGGGGGACGCGACGTATATCGAACAGTATTTCCAGCGGGATATCGCGAGCTTTTATGCCAATGTCTGGTGGCCGGATATGATGCGGCTGGCCGACCAGTACGGGCTTCGATTCACCGGATTGGTGATCGAGGACTATTCGGAGCAGACGGAGGGGCCGTTTCCCCGGCAGACGGACACAGACCGGTTTCGCTACTTCGGCGGGCTGCTGCTCGAACAGGGCGGGGAGATCGGGATCCACGGCTACAATCACATGTCCCTGTGTTTAAACGGGTTTGACTACCAGGGAAAGGTCGACTACATCTCCTGGCCGACCGTGCTCGACATGCAGCTCTCGTTGCAGGAGGTGATGGATTTCACCCGGGAGCTGTTCCCGGACAACACGATCTCCACCTATGTGCCGCCGTCCAATATCCTGTCGCCGGAGGGCCGGGAGCTGCTCGGGCAGACGCCGGGGATCCGCACGATTGCCAGTGTATACGTCAGTGAGGATATCGAATACGAGCAGGAATTCTGTGTCAGCGATGACGGGATCGTCGAGCTGCCGCGGGTGATCTCCGGCACGCAGATCGACCAGTACATGTATTGGGCGGCGTTCAATGAGCTGAATTTCCACTATGTCAACTCGCACTTTATGCATCCGGACGACCCGTTGGATGTGGACCGCGGGGCGGCCAAGGGCTGGAATGCGATGCTCGACGAACTGGAGCGGTATATCGGTTGGCTGTACGACGTGGCCCCAAACCTGCGCAACCAGACGGCGTCGGAGGGTTCCAAAGCGGTACAGCGATACGATGTGCTGACGGTTGACCGGGAGTACACAGACGGGGTCTACACCCTGTCCCTCCAGGGCTTTGTCGACGAGGCGTATTGCATGGTGCGGCTGTCGGGCGTGCCGCATGGGGTCACGGGCGGCAGCCTGGAGCAGCTGGGTTCGGACCTGTATCTCCTCCGGGCGACAGCGCCGGAGGTGAGCATTTCCGTAGAGGGGTAAGAGAATTGCGTATCTGTATGATTCTGGAAGGGTGCTACCCTTATGTGCGCGGCGGCCTGTCCAGCTGGACGCATAGCTATATTCTGGGTATGCCGCAGCACGAATTTGTGTTGTGGGTGATTGGCGCGAAGGCGGAGGACAGGGGCCAATTCAAATACGAACTGCCCGCCAACGTGGCGGAGGTACACGAGGTGTTTCTGGACGACGCGCTGCGGCTGCGGCCCACCGGCGCCGAAAACCTGCATTTCAATCCCGAAGAGGTGGAGGCGCTGCGGCGTCTGCTCGCGTGCGAGGATCCCGACTGGAGCGTGCTGTTCCGCACGTATAACGTCAAGAAAACGGGAATCCTTTCCTTTTTGATGAGCGAGGCATTTTTGGAGATCCTGCTGGATCTGTGCCGGGATAAATACCCGTATATCGCATTTTCCGAGCTGTTTCACACCATGCGCTCCATGCTGCTGCCCATGCTGTATCTGCTCGGCCAGGAGGTGCCGCAGGCGGACGTGTACCACGCGACCTCCACCGGCTATGGCGGCCTGCTCGGCGCGCTGGCCAGCTGGCGGCGGCAAAAGCCGCTGGTGTTGACGGAGCATGGGATCTACACCCGGGAACGCGAGGAGGAGATCCTGCGCGCCCGGTGGGTCGCCCCCTATTTCAAACAGCATTGGATCCGCCTGTTTTATATGCTGGCCCGCTGCTCGTATGACGCGGCGGTACGGGTGACCTCCCTTTTTGAGCGGTATTCCGATATTCAGGGGGAGCTGGGGTGCCCTGCATATAAACGGAGAGTAATTGCAAATGGTATTTATACAGATCGTTTTTCAAAAATCCCTCTGAAACAGCCGGATGGCAGGGTGGATATCGGAGCGATCGTCCGGATCGCGCCGATCAAGGACATCAAGACGATGATCTACGCGTTTGTTGAGCTCAAGTCCCGCCTGCCGCAGGTGCGGCTGCACATTCTCGGGGACACGGATGACGAGGACTACCGTATGGAATGCGTCCATCTGATCGAGCAGCTGGGGGTGCAGGATCTGCTGCTGGTGGGGAACACGGATACGGCGCAGTATCTGAAAAAGCTGGATTTTACACTGCTGAGCAGCATCTCGGAGGGACAGCCGCTCGCGGTGCTGGAATCGATGGCTGCCGCGCGCCCCTGCGTGACGACCGACGTGGGCTGCTGCCGGGAACTGCTGGACGGCACGGGCTATGACGATTTCGGCCGTGCGGGGATTTACGGGCCGCCGATGCATCCACGGGCGCTGGCGGATGCGATGGAGCTGCTGTGTACGCGGGAGGATCTCCGGCTGGAGATGGGCGAGATCGGCCAAAAGCGTGTGCTGCGCAGCTTTCGCCATGAGGACATGATCGAGAGGTATCTGGAAAACTACCGGGAGGTGCTGGCGCTATGGCCGGAATTGGTTTCTCGCTGAAAAAGCTGTTTTCCCGCCGCGGCCTGTTCGCCACCATCCGGGCATACGGCTATGCGGGGATCGTGACCACCGGTCCGATGATCCTGGGGGTGGCGCTGCTGCTCGGGGCGCTGTTTTTGGCCGAGATGGCGGGGCTCGACCGGGGGAACCGGGAACTGCTCGTGTCCATGATCACCTATGCGCTGCTGGCCTCGCTCACCGTGACCAGCCTGTTCTCCATGCTCACCACCCGCTGCACGGCGGATTTACTGTACATGAAGCGGGACGACGAGGTGATGCCCTCCTTTACCGGGAGCATCTCGATTATGCTGGTGCTCGGGGTGGCAGGCTACGGGATCTTTCTGCACTTTTCCGGGATCCCGCTGTCCTATCGGGTGCTCTCCCTGCTGCTGTTTGCCACGCTGCTTGTGGTGTGGACAGAGATCAACTACCTGACAGCCATTAAGGACTACCGCAACATCCTGCTCGCGTTTTTTGTCTCGCTGCTGCTGGCGTTTCTGGTGGCAGTCGCGCTGCTCTTCTGGCTGCGGTGGGATCCGATCCTCTCGCTGCTCACCGCCGTGTGCGGCGCCTATGGGCTGATGGCGGTGTGGTATTTTGCGCTGCTGTACCGGTATTTTCCGGAGGGGTTCGGCTCGAGTTTCAGCTTTCTGCGCTGGTTCGACCAGTTCCCCCAGCTGGCACTGGTGGGGTTTTGCGTCACGCTGGGGCTGTTCGGCCATCTGGTCATCATGTGGGCCAGTCCCCTGGGGGTTCAGGTGCAGGGGCTGTTCTACGGCGCGCCGGCCTATGATATCCCGGCGCTGGTGGCCTTTTTTTCCATCCTCATCACCACCATCAACTTCGTCACCTCGGTCGAGACGCGGTTCTATCCGCAATACAAGACCTATTTCAGCCTGTTCAACGACGGCGGCTCGATCGCGGACATCGAATCGGCGGAGAAGAACATGTTTCGGGTGCTGCGGGAGGAGCTGAGTTACCTCGCGCAAAAACAGCTGTTTGCCACGCTGCTGTTTCTCGTGGTGGGGACGCTGGTGCTGCCGAAGATCGGGCTCGGCTTCACCACGGAGATGCTGGGGATCTACCGGGTGCTGTGCGTCGGCTATGCGCTGTATGCCATCGGCAACAGCCTGATGCTGATCCTGCTGTACTTTGCGGACAACAGGGGGGCGCTGCTGTGCGCCGTCTGCTTTGCCGCAAGCGGCAATCTGTGCACCCTGCTCTTTTGCCGGTGGTCCAGCGTGTGGTATGGGTTCGGATTTGTCATCGGCGGGCTGGTGTTCTGCGTGACGGCACTGATCCGGCTGATGCAATACGCCGGCAAGCTGAAATACCATGTACTCAGCCGGCAGCCGATATTCCTGCGGGAACAGACGGGGATCTTCACCCGGCTGTGCGACCGGCTGGAGCGCCGTGCGGCCAGGAAACAGCGCCGCCGTCGGGACTATTTTGAAGCGGGCCGGCAGCAACACGACTAACAGAAGGGGGAATGTCCCGTGCCAAGAGGCGGAAAGGAAAGACCCATGAGAAATCCGGCAATCCCGCACACCAGAGGAACGGCGGCCGTCGGGCTGCTGCTGTCTGCCTGTCTGCTGCTGTCCGCCTGTACGCCGGGCGGGGGAGAGGCGCCCGGCTCCTCGGACGGCAGATCTCCGGCAGTGGAGGGGACGGTGCAGGACAATGCCGCCCTGTACGCAAACGACGATGACGATTCCATTGTCACGATGTACCTGACGGTGCGCACCGGCAACGCGGCGGACAACACCGATCACACCTGGGCCGAGGTGAACAGCCTGTCGAGCTATGACTATGAGACGATGGGGATCGAGAAATACGGATGTGAGGCGATCCTACAGGTGGGGGACGAGGAGGGTCCCTCCCCCGACCAGCTCGGATACGGGGTAGAGGTGCCCAACGCCACGGTTCAGATCCGGGGCGCCACCAGCTCCCGCGCCAGCCAGAAGTCCTATCAGATCAAGCTCAAAAGCGGTGCGGGAGAATGGCGCGGACAAAAGACGATCGCGCTCAACAAACATCCCTATGACAGCTCCCGCCTGCGCAACAAGCTCAGTTATGACCTCATCAAGACGATTCCGGGCATGATCGGGCTGCGCACCCAGTTTGTACACCTCTACGTCCGGGATCAAACGGAGGGCAACTCGGACACGTTTGTCGATTACGGGCTGTTCACCCAGGTGGAGCAGGTCAACTCCCGGTACCTGAGAAACCACGGGCTGGACGAGTACGGCCAGCTGTATAAGGCGACGATGTTCGAGTTCTACCGGTACCCGGACGCCCTGAAGCGGAAGGACGACCCGACCTACGACCAGAAGGCGTTTGAACAGATTCTGGAGATCAAGGGGGACGACGACCACACCAAGCTGTTGCAGATGCTGGACGATCTGAACAACTACTCGCTGGATATCGAGGAGATATTCGCAAAATACTTCGACGAGGAGAACTATTTCACCTGGCTGGCGTTCCAGATGCTCACCGGCAACCAGGACACGACCAGCCAGAATTTCTTTCTGTACAGCCCGCAGAGCTCGGACAGGTGGTATTTCATCTCGTGGGACAACGACGGCGCCTGGTCAAGCGGCGAGAACGCGCTCGAGGGGATCAGCGGGTACCACTATGACAGGGGGATCAGCAACTACTGGGGTTCCGTACTGCACAGGCGCGTGCTCCAGTCCCCGGTCATGCGGCAGAAGCTGGATGACAAGGTAAACGAGATCCGCTCGCTGGTCACGGCGGAGGTGGTGACGGCCAAGGTGGCGGAATACCAGGCCGCAATAGAACCGTATGTGTATTCCCTGCCGGACGTCACCCATGCGGTCGGGACCAGGGGCGAATGGATGGAGATCCTGCGCACCATCCCGCAGGAGATAGAGACCAACTACCAGATGTATCTGACCAGTTTGGAATACCCGATGCCTTTCTATTACGATACGGTGACGGCGGCGGAGGGAATGCTGGCGTACACCTGGGAGAATGCCTATGATTTCGACGATGAGCCGCTGACCTATACGTTTGAACTGGCCCGCGACTACCTGTTTGAGGATGTCATCAGCCGGCAGGAGGGGCTGCTGCTGCCGCAGGCGACCAGCGACATGCTGCCGACCGGCCAGTACTTTATACGCGTCACGGCGACGAACGCGTCGGGCAAGACCCAGACCGCCCAGGAGATCTATGAGGGTCTGGACGAGGTGCCGCGGTATGGCGTGCGCATGTTCTATATCCTGCCGGATGGCACTCTGGGGGGTGTCTGAATGCAGGAGGAAAAGCCGCGGTTCCGCCATGAGCTGAAATACCTGATCAACCGGGGCGATCAGGCGCTGCTGCGGCAGCGTCTGGCGGCAGTGATGGGGCCGGACCCGCATGCGGTGCAGGGAATCTATAAGATCCGCAGCCTGTATTTCGACGATTACTGGCAGAGTGCCTACGCGGAAAAGCGGATGGGATCGACCGGCCGGAGAAAATACCGGATCCGGATCTATAACGACAGCGACCGGCTGATCCGGCTGGAGTGCAAGCGCAAGGAGGAGCAAGTCGTCTCCAAGCGGTCGGCGTCCCTCTCCCGGGAGGAGTGCGACCGCATCCGGGCGGGAGAATACGCCTTTCTGCTGCGGCGGGAGGAGACGCTCTGCCGGGAGTTCTATTATCAGCTGCACAGCCGCCTGCTGCGCCCGCGGGTGATCGTCGACTACGAGCGGGAGCCGTATGTGTGGGAGGCGGGGGACGTGCGCGTCACCTTTGACACGGATGTGAGGGCCTGTTCCGGCTGGGGAGAGCTGTTTGATCCCCGCCTGCCGATGACCTATGTGCTCGAACCGGGCAAGCGGGTGCTCGAGGTGAAATTCACGGAATTTCTGCCGGGCGTGATCCGCCGTCTGCTGCCGGGCCGCGCGCAGGAGCTGGCGGCGGTCTCCAAGTATGCCCTGTGCTGCGAGGCGACCGAGCACCTCTATGCCGTCTCGATCAATTACTGAGTGTCAGGAGGGTCTCTCATGAGTGTGGAAGACGTCATCAAAAAGTCCATATTGGATCTGGATCTGTTCAAAAACGCGTTTACGCTGGACAAAATCCTCGAGATCGCCATCGCGCTGCTGGTGGCGCTGGCGGCGGGACTGCTGGTCTGTTTCCTGTACGGAAAATTCTACCGGGGCGTGGTATATAACCGCACATTCGCGATCACGCTGGTGGGCATGACGGTGCTCACCTGCATGGTGACGCTCGCCATCAGCACCAACGTGGTGCTCTCGCTCGGCATGGTCGGCGCACTGTCCATCGTCCGGTACCGCACGGCGATCAAGGAACCGATGGATCTGCTGTATATCTTCTGGGCCATCACCAACGGCATCGCGATCGGCGCCAACATGTATGCGCTGGTCCTGCTCGCAGCGGCGGCGCTGCTGGCGGTGCTGTTTCTGTTCAGCCGGCGCTCCCGCAAGGGGAATGTCTATATCGTGGTGCTTCACTATGCGGGCGATCTGATAAACGACAATATCCTGCGCGCGATGGGTAACGCCAAATACCGCATCCGCTCCAAGACCCTGCGCGGGGATACCGCCGAAATGGCGATCGAGGTGTTTTCCAAGACGCAGAACCTCGTATTCCTCGAAAAGCTGCGCGCGCTGGAGGGTGTGAACGACGTCACCCTGATCCAGTATGACGGTGAGTATCATGGATAAGCGGCGATCGAGAGGTAGAGTTGTGGGAACAGTGGTGTTGATTTTGCTGGTGGCGGCGGTCGCCGGGATCGTGATCCATATGCTCTTCTTCGCTCGGGACCGTGTGACCCTGACGTTTGAAAAGAGCGCTGAGACGCTGCGCAATCCCGTGATGGGATATGCGCCGGAGGCCACATATGTGGAGGCGGCAGAGGGCCAGACGCTGGTCTATGTCGACATCACCTGGCGGGAATGGGAACCGGTGCAGGGGGAATACGCGGTTGAGCAGGTCAGGGAACAAAATCATCTGGACCGGTGGCGGGCAGAGGGCAAACACGTGGTGCTGCGGTTTGTGTGCGACGAGCCGGGGGACGAGCCCCACCGGGATATCCCGGATTGGCTGTACGAACAGACCGGGGACGGCAGGGCATACGACATCTCCTATGGAAAGGGCTACTGCCCGGACTACAGCAATCCGGTGCTGATAGAGGCGCACGCCCGGGCAATCGCGGCGCTGGGCGAGCATTTCGGGCAGGACACGTTTGTCAGCTATGTGGAGCTCGGCAGCCTCGGGCACTGGGGAGAGTGGCATGTCGACTATGCGGCCGGGCTGCCGCGTCTGCCGTCGGAGGAGGTGCGCCGGCAGTATATCACCCCCTATCTGACGGCGTTTCCCAACGCCCGGCTGCTGATGCGCCGCCCGTTCAACGATGCGGCGGAGTACGGCCTGGGGTTGTACAACGATATGGCGGGGGACGAGGAGAGCACGGAGGAATGGCTCGACTGGATCCAAAACGGCGGGGAATACGCACAGGCGGGGGAGGAGGACGCGCTTTCTCCCATGCCGTCGGTGTGGGAGTATGCGCCGGTCGGCGGCGAATTCACGAGCAATTATACGTTTGACTGGATGCTGCGGTTCCATCTGGAGGATACGGTCCGGCTGATCCGGCAGAGCCATACGACGTTCCTCGGGCCGAAATGTCCCCACGGGGCGAGCGAGAGCGGCGGCGCCAACTGCCAGGCGGGAGCGGAAGAGGTGCTTCGTAACATGGGGTATCGCCTGCAAGTCGAGCGGACGGATATCGCGGTTTCCCGGCTGACAGACCGCATGGAGGTGACGCTCTCCTGGGTCAATGACGGGGTGGCCCCGCTCTATTGGGACTGGCCGGTCTATCTGTATGTGCTCCGCGGGACAGACGAGACGCTGGCGACGATCCCGGTGGAGCTGTCGCTCACCCGGCTGACCGGGCGGCAGACAATCCAGACCAAAACGCCCATCGACATCTCCGCATGGCGGGACGGCGGGTACACGCTGTGCGTGGGGATTGTCGACCCGATGACCGGACAGCCTGCCGTGTATCTGGCGATGGATTGCCCGCGGGTGGACACCCGGTCGGTCCTGTACCGCTGGTGAAAAGCAAAAATGCCCTGCCATGCAGGGCGGGACAGGCAACGGGGGTTCGGCATGAGTGTGCCGAACCCCCGTTGTCGATATATCTTGGAGGAAAAGGAAGAGGTCACCTGGAAAATCCCTGCGGCAGAGTGCTTTAATACCGGCGGGCGCCCACATACCGCTCGGCGAAATAGGCCAGGGACAGGGCGTAGACCCGCGTGGGCTGTTCCTCGTTGTTGCTGGAGACAAACAGGCCGTTGCGCAGATAAATGCCCGCGAACTGCGCTTCTCCGGGGGTGTCCACCGAGAAGAAGACCACGTCTCCGGGCTGCAGATCCGCCTCCTCCACCGCGGTGCCGGCGGCATACATATCCCTGGTCAGACGGGGCAGATCCACCCCGTTTTCCCGGTAACAGTAATAGATGAAGCCGGAGTTGTCAAACGAATCGGGACCGGCGGCGCCCCATTCAAACGGGGTGCCCACCAGGCTCTCCGCGAGGGCTGCAATGTCCGTTCCGCTGCCGGAAACGGGCGGGGAGGTGGGATCTGTTTCCTCGCCACTGGGCTGTGTGGGCTCGGTCGACTCGGTGCCCTGCGTGGACTCGGTGGGAGTGGTCGGCTCGGTATCGTCGGACTCCGTTGTCGTTGTGGGAGCAGCCGTCGTGGTCGTCTGGCTGGGCTGCGTGGTGGGATCCGTGGGCGCGGTCGTGGTGCCTCCTCCGGAAGAGGTGGAGGAGGTGGGGCCGCAGGCGGCCAGCACGGTCAGGCAGAGACAGAGGACCAGCGCAAGGGAGAAAAGCCGTTTACTTTTCATCGGGATCATCCTTTCCTGTTTCGGACTACGGGCTGTTTCTGTCTCCAGTGTATGGCAGAATGAAGAGAAATGCAATAACAGAGCGGTTACAAATGGATTACAGTTTTTTCACTCTTTTTCGCGCCGATTTACACAGGATAAAAAAGTGCGCTGCAAGACCGAAGCCTTGCAGCGCACGGCAGAGACAGGAATCAGGCGAGAGAAACGGTCATTTGCAAAATCACGCGGGCATCCGAGCTGTTGATCCGCCCGTCAGGCTGGACATCCGCTGCCGCCTGCTGGCTTTCGCTCAGGGTAATCAGTTCCACCGTGTGCTGGAGCACCAGCCGCGCGTCGGACGAGTTGACCTTGCCATCGTTATTGACGTCGCCGCTCGCCGGTTCGGGTTCCGGCTCATCCAGACCGAGCTCCCGGATCGCGTCCTGAAGATCGGCCGTCATGTCGTCCACCTGGATCTGGGTGGCGTCCGGATTACCCAGCAGGGCCTTGGCCTCCTGCAACAGCGCCTCGAACGCGGTGCGCACACTCTCCTCCAGCGCCTGATACTCCTCAGACGAGACGATGTCGTCTGCCGCATCCACCTCCTGTTGCAGCTTGGCAAAGTTGGTTTCGATTGGCTCCAGCGGGACGAGCGCGCCCTTCGCCGCGGTCAGGTCCGCCAGGCAGTCGTCCACCATCACCTGGCGCGCCTTGGTGTTCAGCACCACCGTGTTGGCCTTGTCATACGCCGTCTCGAGCTTTTCAACCGATTCGACGGTGTACAGGGACGTGTCCATCGCCCGCACCCTCTCCATCTCGGAGATCAGCGCACTCTTGTCGGTCGGGGTGTACACACCCGGGATGGCGTCTTCCGCGTTCTCGACAAAGTAGAAATTGTCGACATAATAGGTGTTGTCGTTATAGAGGGCCACCCGGATTTCCCGGATATCCGACAGGTCGATGGAGGCGCCGGACAGATCGGCAACCATCTTCGTCCAATGGCGGAACTGGGACTCGCCGGACGGCGTCCACACGCCGAACACCTGCCCGTCCCCGTCATAGATCTGGACATAGGCGTTGTTCTTGGCGTACATATCATACATCCAGAAGACCAGATACTTGCTGCCGGTGGCGTCGATGCTGCCACCCTCCACCGGGAAGCTGATATAGTTCTGCTCGATGCTGCCGCCCGCCTCCGCCGCCGAGACGTTCACGACGAGCTTGCCGGAGGTGTCGCCGTTCTCATGTGCCATTTCAGTGTCCAGCGCGACCTCGGCGTTCGGGCCGGCGGTAACGGTGGGATCGCTTTCAAAGTCCTGGGCCTTGATCGGGTCGAGCGGGTCGGGGGCATCCGTCTGGGGTGCCAGCACCGCGTCGTCCACCCAGGCCCACATGCTGCTGCCGGCGCTCAGCTTGGAGTTGATCCCCACCGTGAGCAGCCCGTCGCTGCCGACCTCGATGTCCCGCACCTCGAACTGGGACCATTTCTGCCAGCCGTTGAGCAGGACATCCGTGCGCAGCGTGCCGTTGCCGGTGACCGCATAGACCTCCAGCGTATCGCTGGAGCCCTTGCCATCCCCCTGCACCCACAGGGAGAAGGTATAGGTGCCGGGGGCAAGCCCCGAGATGGTCTGCCGCAGCACGCCGGTGGAGTTGATATTCACGGCGTGCGTACCGCTGTGGGCGTTGGGCTGCTCCTCTTTGATGCCCCAGGCATTCTCCCAGTAGCTGTCGTTCGCCGTCTCAAAGCTGGTGTTGTACAGGTAGCCGTCGTCCGGCTTTGCATGCGGGGTGCCGTGGCCGGTCGCGGTAAATTCCAGCGCGCGGACGGCCTCGTCCAGCTTTCCGGCAGCGCTGAGTTTTGCGTCGTCCGCCGCGTCGGCAGCGTCCTGTGCGGCCTCCAGCTGCACCTGCACCGCCTCAAAGGAATCGGCGGTGAACAGCGCGCTGTCCAGGTTCTGGGCAAACGCGATCGAGGAGGACAGCGCCTCTCCTGCCGCAACCGTGGAAACCGTGCCGCACACCTCGATCTCAGCGATGTCCCCGTTGCTGTTCGCAGGCCCGTAGTACCGGACAAAGCGGAAGGCGGCGGTCTGGCTGACCTGCGCGTAATTGTTCCCGTCTACCACCGCCCCGCTGACGGTGTAGAGCGTCGTCCAGGTCTTGCCGTCGTTGGAGCCCTGGAACAGGCCGCCCGTCAGGAGGGACGCGGCGCCCCGGCGGGGCACAAAGCGCAGCCCCGTCACCTGCACGCGATTCTGTGCGCCGAAATCGACACCCACATAGCTGCCGCTCGCCTCATACCCCTCAAAATAGGAGTTCGCGTTGCCGTCAAACGCGGCCGCAGCGCCTGTGGAGTCCTTGGCGGGAATGTTGCTGAAATAGGCTTCGCCTCTCCGGGCGGTACCGAGATCTTTTACCTCCACCGTATAGGTGTTGGTCTCGTTCGTCTCCGGATTGGTCAGGGTGATGGACCCGGTGCCCGGCACCGAGGCGGGCTGCGTGACCGACACCTGCGCGTCGGCGTCCGCTCCCTCATAGCTCAGGACCGCCTGTGCATCTCCCGCCACCCAGGCGGTCACCGTGTTGCTGTTCGCGTCAAAGCCGTCCACCGACTGGCCGTTGACCAGGATGTCGTCCAGCTTCAGGCTGGTGCCCGAACCGAAGACCTTCACCTCGAAGATCCCGACGGTATCGTCGACATGCTGCAGGCTGTTCTCGTCAAAGACAAACTTCAGATAGCGCGCCTCGACCGTCTTGACATCCTCCATCACGCTGCCGCGGTCGGGGTTCTGCGACCGGTCGGCATACAGCTCCCAGTCCTGCCCGTCGAGCGAGTAGAACAGCTGGTAGTTGTACAGGCCGGCGCGCCACTCAAAATAGGTGGTGACCTGTTCCACCGTGAAGGTGGAGCCCAGATCGACCTGCAGCCACTCCTCCCCCTTGCCGCTCGCTTTCCACAGGGTGCCGTAGTTGTTGTCAAACGCGTAGCCGCCCACCCAGTCATTGTCCACGCCGGCGGCCGACCGGTCGGTGTAGGAGGACTCGGTCGCGGCCGCGTGTGCCGCAAGGTTCGGGCGCTGTTCGCTGAGCACGAGCGTCGGCTTGGAGCCGTTGACCGTCGGGTTCAGCTTGCGCAGCGTGCCGTCCGAGTAGAACTCCAGCTTTTCCATGGCGCCGATCCGGCAGACCTGGGTGCTGTCGGAGATCTGCGCGGTGCGGTGGTAGCAGATGTAAAACTCCCCGTCCACTTCAATGACATTGTTGTGGCCGGTGGTCATCATGCCGTTGGAGAAGTCCGGCCCGAGGATCGGGTTGCTGGCCTCGTCCTTGACATACGGCCCCCAGATATCCTTGGAATACGCCACATTGGTGACATACCCGCCGTTGCCGAGCGAGCCGTTTGAATAGGTCAGATAGTACATATCCGTCCCGTCGTCCAGCGTCCGCTTGAACAGGCCGGGCCCCTCAAACAGGTCGTTGCCGGCATAGATCAGCTTCCGGTTGACCACAAAGAACTCGCCCTTGTCGAAATCAAAGTCCAGCTCGAGCAGGCAGATACCCTGCCCGGTGCTCTCGTCGCCGGCCACGTCCCGGCCCATCGTCAGCATGTACCAGGTGCCGTCGATGCACACGACGTCCGAGTCAAACATGTCCTCCTGAAGTACCCCGCCGGTCGGATCGGACTCGGTGTAGCACGGCTCCCACGGGTCGCCGATCTTGTCGCACACCGCGACATAGCATCCGCCGCCGCGGTAGATGTAAAACAGATAGAAGCGGCCGTCCGGCCCCTTGGTCAGGGACGGCGCCCACAGGCTGTTGGACTCCTTGGGGAACATGCCGTCTTCAAAATCAAAGACATAGCTCTTCCAGTTGACCAGGTCCTTCGACTCCCAGATGCAGTACGGGAAGCTCGTGTTGAGGGTGGACCAGCTGTCGGTCGTCCCCACCACGTAAAACGTCCCGTCGTCCGGATCCCGGTAGATGAAGGGATCGCCGATATACCCCGGGATGAAGGGGTTGCCGGCGTTCGGCTCCCACACCGACGTCGCGTCATAGACGATGTCGTCGGTGGTGAGCAGGCCGCTCTCCGTGCCCTCCGCCGCACCGACGGAAAAGGCGCCGATGGCGCTTGTGCCCAGCAGCAGCGCCAGACACAGCACTACGGACAGTACTCGTTTCATTGCGTTTACCTCTCTTTCTCCGCTCTCAGAATAGACCATGCCAGCCAGCAGCCCGCCCACGGCGGGCCACATCCGCATGCACCTCCCTTCTAGCGCTTTTCTCCCCAATTGTAAATAGACAAATGGACAAAACAGATAGAATTTTGTTGCAATTGTCCATAGGGGCCATTCCGCGAAAGGCAGGTGTTTCCTTTATAGCAAATTCAAGAATCCTTCATAAATTGTTTACAATACGCTGTTACACTAAAGGCAGAAATGGATACACTAGTATGGAAAACGAGATACTGGCAGGGAGGTGCCGAGAATGAGCGAACTCTATATTGTGACGGGAGCAAACGGGCATGTGGGCAACACGATGGTACGGCGCCTGCTGCGGGACGGGAAGAAGGTGCGCGGTCTGATCCTGCCGGAGGACGCGTCCCACACGCTGGACGGGCTGCCGGTGGAGCTGGTGCGCGCGGATCTGCGCGACCGGGAGGCACTGCGCCCGCTGCTGGCGCACTCGCCGGACGAGACGGTGTATGTGATCCACACCGCCGGGATCGTGACGATCGCGTCCAAATTCCGGCAGGAGGTCTATGATGTCAATGTCGGCGGGACGGAGAACCTGCTGGGCCTGTGCCATGAGTACGGCGTCAAGCGCCTGCTGTATGTCAGCTCGGTGCACGCGATCCCGGAAAAGCCGGCGGGAGAGAGTATGACGGAGATCGACCATTTTGAGCAGGAAAACGCGGTGGGGCTGTATGCCAGGACCAAGGCGGCGGCGACCCAGCTGGTGCTGGACAACAACCGCGACGGGCTGGAGACGGTGGTGGTGCACCCGTCGGGGATCGTCGGACCGGGGGATTACGGCCACGGCCACCTCACCCAGATGGTGATGGACTATATGGATCACCGGCTGACCGCGTGCGTCAAGGGCGGCTACGATTTTGTGGACGTGCGGGACGTGTGCGAGGGGATCCTGGCGGCGCTGGAGCACGGCCGGCCGGGAGAGTGCTATATCCTGTCCGGCTCCTACTGCGACATCCCGCAATTTCTCGAGATTCTGCATGAGGTGAGCCACCGCAGACCGGTCAAAACCGTGCTGCCGCTGTGGTTTGCAAAGCTCACCGCGCCGCTCGCCGAGCTGTATTACAAGTTGAGACACCAGCCGCCGCTGTTTACCAGGTATTCGCTGTACACCCTGCGCGCCAACGCGGGTTTCTCCCACCAGAAGGCCACCCGCGAGCTGGGGTACAAACCGCGCCCGCTGCGGGATACGCTGGCCGACACGGTCTCCTGGCTGGTGGCGCACAAACGGGTCAAGGCCACCGCCTGAATGTTTTCTCCAACCGGCCGCACGCCAACGGGTGTGTGGCCGGTTTTCTTATGGGAAAATGTAAAAACCTCTGGAAATTTTATTGTCAATCTGGTATACTGACCCCTATACGGGATCCGGGGTAAGAACAAGCGGACCGGAAGGGGGAGACCGGATGAGGTGGATGCGTGCCGAGCCGGCGGCGGCTCAGCTGCCGTGGGCGGTCAGCGACGTGTGGAAGCGGCAGTTTCAGAGGGAGGTGACATCCCATAACCACAGGGTATTCTCCATTCTGCTGGTGCCGGTGGCGCTGGTGGAGCTGTTCAATATGCTCAACGTCCTGTTTTTCTCCAGCGGGCTGGTCACGCTGAACAACTGCCTGTATTTCGCATTGTATACCTCCCTGTTTGCCCTCAGCGCCGTCACGCTGGTGCTGATCTGGACCAGGCGCCTGCGTGTGACCTCTAAACGGTTACGGCCGCTTCAGGGGCTCACGCTGTTCTATGTCCTGTTTTTCTGCGTCTGGTCGGCCCTGCTCTCGGCGATGGACATCACGCACAGGGGGACGGTGCTCGCCTATACGATCACACTGCTGGGATCGGCGGTGCTGGTGTATCTGCCTGCGTGGATCAGCCTGACCGCTTTCCTGAGCAGCCAGGCGGTGATGACGGTGTGCATTTTCCTTCTGGAGAAGGACGGATCCAACCAGATTGCGCTGCTGATCAACAGCGTGGTGGCGTGCGGCATGGCGCTCTTCATCTCCGTGCAGCAGTACAGCGGCCGCTATCGCCAGTTTTGCAGCCAGAAGATCATCCTGATGCAGAGCCACCAGATCCGCGCCATCAACCGGCATTTGCAGCAGCTGGCGGTGACCGATCCGCTGTCCGGGCTCTATAACCGGCGCTTTTTGGAGGAGGAGCTGCAAAACCGGTGGGAGGAGGCGTGCGGACTCGGCCGCGAGGTGGCGGTGGTCATGTGGGATATCGACGATTTCAAACAGTTCAATGACCGGCACGGGCATCCGGTCGGGGACGGCTGCATCGAGGCGATTGCGGGTATTTTGCAGATGCATGTCAGTGAGCTGGACGGGTTTGCCGTGCGGTATGGCGGCGAGGAGTTCCTCCTGCTGCTGTTTGACCAGACCCCGGAAGTGGTGCTGGAGACGGCAGAGAGCATCCGGAAAGAGGTGGAGGGGATGCACAAGCTTCTCAAAAGCGGAATGCCCGCAGGCGTGACGGTCAGCGCAGGGGTCTGCGCCGGCCGGGGCAGTGCAGAGGCCTCGATCGAACAGTATATTCAGGCGGCGGACAGGGCGCTGTATCGGGCCAAGGCGGAGGGCAAAAACCGGGTGGTCTGCACACAGCCGTGACGGCAAGTGGAAATCGAACAGAAAAAACGGTTTTTCTCAATTGAAAAACCGTTTTTTTGTTGATAATTTACATGATAAATGTTACCCTACTTGATACAAGACATTCCAAAAACTGTATGGAGAGGAGAGAAAGACAATGAAGAGAGAGATGAGAAAAAGAATGCTGCCGTTTCTGCTGGCGTGCTGCCTGCTGCTGACGGCGCTGCCGGCGGCCCTCGGCGCCGCGGCCGCGGGGGAGACCGAGACCAAAACGGCGGTGGACCTGATCGCGGCCGGGGAGCTGCGCATGCTCGGCCGCACCATGACGGTGGACGACACCGCCCAGTCGTTCGACTGGCAGGGAGCCGGGTTCACATTTATCTATGAGGGCTCCGGCGACATCTCGGCGGCGATTGAAATCACCACGGATGTCAGCCTGGTGGTGAGCATTAACGGGGAGGAGACCCGGCCCACCCTGAAGGGCAGCGGCGTGCAGACCCTGCAGATTGCGAAGGACCTGCCGGAGGGGACGTATACCATCCGGGTGGTGCGCACGAGCGACCCGGTGACGCCGCGGCTGTCCCAGCTCAATTCGCTGACCTATTCGAAGGGTGCGAAGCTGACCGCGACGCCCGAGGGACCGTATAAGTTCGAGGTGCTGGGCGATTCGATCACGGCGAACGACTTCTATGACGCGTATGCGTCGCTCGCGTTCCGCAGCTTTGGCGCGGAGGCGAATTACATGGCGATCGCGGGCCGCGGCCTGATTTCGGGCACGCTCGCGGAGGACAACTGGTCGCCCGACCGCACCAAACAGATCAAGCAGCTGTTCCCGAAGACCAGCTATTTCCGGGATCCGACGGTGGATTGGGATTTCAGCCAGTACCAGCCGGACGTGCTGGTCATCAACCTCGGCACCAACGACGGGATCAGCGACGAGTTTGTCCAGGCGCTGCACGACTTTATTCTCGAGTGCCGGGAGCTGTATCCCGACACGCATATCTGCTATGCATTCGGGTTTATGAACAACAACGAGGAACAGCTCGACCGGCTGGAGGCCACGATCAACGAGATCAATGAGACGGACGGCAACGTGTCCTATCTGCACATGCCGTATGTGCCGGGCGGGGCGCACCCGAACTTTGAGCAGAACCGGGAGGGCGCCGAGATCCTGATCGAGCACCTGGCGAAGATCCTCGGGGTGGAGGCTCCGGAGTCGGTCGGCGTCGACATCGAGCTCGAAAACGCCACCCGCTATGAGTCCGAGCAGGCGGCTTACAGCCAGGGCGCCTGGACGGAGGGTGACCAGTGGACCACGTCCTATTCGGGCGGCAAGGTGGTGACCGGGATGGGCCCGAAGAACGGCGGCGTTGCGAACGCGAGCCTGGTCAATGAGGACTGGTCTAACATCGCCTGGGTCAAATACACCGTCACCGTGCCGAAGACCGCGCGGTACCAGGTGGCGCTTGCCGGGGTCGCCACCCCGGCCTCGGGCGAGCCATATGTCCGCGCCTATGCGAAGGTGGGGGCGGACGCCCCGCTGTGGGAGTGGTATAAGCTCGACTTTGAATATTCCGCCTGGAACAACAGCCGCGCCACCCAGGTGATCACGGTCATCCTGGAGGAGGGCGAAAACGAGATCTGGGTGTCGGGCAGCGCGCGCGGCACGGGCAGCTCGATCGTCTACGACTACATTGATGTCGCGTGGCTGGACGACGATATCGACAACATCCCGAACTTCCGTCTGATCGACGACGAGGGGATCATCTATTCGGACAACTATCTGCAAAACCCCGGCTTTGAAGAGGCGACCGACACCGGGTTTGCCGGCTGGAAGATCACCGGCGACGGCCTGACCGACGTGGGGGTTGTCAAGGAGGGCGAGAACTCCCTCAGCTGGTGGGCGGAGGAACAGACCGATCTCACGCTCGAGCAGACCGTGACCGGGCTGGACGCCGGCTATTATGATTTCAGCCTGTTTATGCAGGGCGGCGACGGGGAGGATACCTCCATCACCCTCACTGCCACCTGCGGCGGCAGGGAGTTCACCGCGCAGGGCACGGTGGACGGGTACCTGAACTGGAACAAGGCCACGGTGAAGGGGATCGTGGTGAACGCGGGCCAGACGCTGATCCTGCGCGTGCACATCAAGGGCGAAAACAACTTCTGGGGCTCGCTGGACGAGGGAACCCTCTACTTTATGGGTGAGCTGGATCCGGACGATATCACGGAGCCGACGTCCAAGGGCGACGTGAACGGCGACGGCCTGGTCAACAGCAGCGACGCACGGCTGGTGCTGCAGTATACGGTCGATCTGGCCGAGCTCGGGGAGGCACAGCTGGAGCAGGCTGACGTGAGCGGCGACGGCCAGGTCAACAGCACCGACGCGCGGATGATTTTGCAGTCCACGGTCGCCGCATAAGAGAGGAGGAGCAATAAGATGAAGAAGAGATGGCTTTGCGGGCTGCTGTGCGCGGCGCTGCTGTTGTGCTGTCTGCCGGTGGCCGTATCGGCGGCGGAGTTTGACCGGACCGGTTTGGATGCCGCGCTCGAGGAGGCGGCGGGCTATCTGCCGGAGGACTATACCGAAGAGACCTGGGCGCCGTTTGAAGAGGCGCTGCAGGACGCCAAGGATCTGGCGACGCTGCTCTCCCCTGTCCCGGAGGACGACTATGTCGTAAACGGCAGCTTTGAAAGCGGTACCAGCGACATACCGAACGACTGGGTGAGCGACGAGGGAGCACCGCTCAAGCAGGGGTGGAATCCGGCGCATACCGGCAATTTTATCGTCAGCCGGGTGTGGACGGCGGAAGAGTGGTATGACCTGCCCTACGGCGGGACCCAGACGGTCACCATCCCGCAGGACGGCGTCTACCGCATCTCCGGATGGATCAACGGCACAATACCCGAGGTACTGGCGGACAGCTATTTCGCGGTGGAGGATGAAGAGGGCAACAAGGTGCTGACGGCCGAAGTGCTGGAAGGCGCGGGCGAAAGCGATACCTGGAACGAGCACGCGGCCGAGGGGTTCCTCGAGGCCGGCACCTATGTGGTGCATTTCTACATCCATACCAAAGGCATGCCGCAGACCGACGATGTCAGCCTGAAGATGGTGGCGTGGCCGGGCTATGACGAGCTGACCCAGCCGCAGATCGACGAGGTGGTCGAGGCGCTCAACGACAAGATGGACGCGCTGGTGCGCAGGCCCACGGACAAGTCGGACCTGCAATCCGAGATCGCCCGGGCAGACGGGATGGACGAGGACGATTACACCCCGAACACCTGGGTGAATGTCGCGCCGAAGCTGGAGGCCGCCAAAACGGTGAACGGCAACCAGGAGGCGCGTCAGTCGGAGATCGACACCGCCACAGCAGAGCTGAAGGCGGTGCTGGACGCGCTGGTGAAGCGGGCGGATGTGACGGCGCTGTCGGCTGCGATCCAGAAGGCCGAGTCGCTGCAGAAGAGCGACTACATGCCCTCCACCTGGTACGCGATGCAGGCGGTGCTGGAGCCGGCCAAGACGGTGCTGGCGGACCTGAATGTGGCGCAGGCGGACGTGGATACCGCGGCGAAGGATCTCGAGGCCGGGATCGCCGGCCTGGTGAAAAAGCCGGCCCCGGGCCCGGATGATCCGGCAACCCCCGGCGATGTGAACGGTGACGGCCAGGTCAACAGCACCGACGCGCGGATGGTGCTGCAACACACGGTCAGCCTGATGACGCTGACTCCGGAGCAGCAGGCCCGGGCGGACATCAATGACGACGGCAATATCGACAGCAGCGACGCCCGTGCAATCCTGACGGCAACCGTCGCATAAAGTCGCATAAATCCGAGTTTTTCCCAAAAACCGGTGTGCAATTGCACACCGGTTTTTTCTATTGCCCCTGTTCAAAAGGGCAGGAACATGGTACACTAAGAAAGAGGTGAGGGAAATGCCCAATACGTTTGAGAAAATATACGCCGTGGTGCGCCAGATCCCGGCGGGAAAAGTGGCCACCTACGGCCAGATCGCAGCGCTTGCGGGGAATCCCCGCTGGTCGCAGGTGGTGGGGTATGCGCTGCACGTCAACCCCGATCCGGAGCACATCCCCTGTTTCCGGGTGGTCAACCGGCAGGGCGAGGTCTCGCAGGCGTTCGCCTTTGGCGGCGGCAACCGGCAGCGCGAGCTGCTGGAGGCGGAGGGGGTTGGTTTTTTGCCGGATGGCCGGGTGGATCTGCGGCAATTCTGGTGGGACGGCAGGCCGGACCCCTCTTGACATTTGGGGAAGATAATGGGATAATTTATCCGAATACGCTTGTGGGTTTTTAAGAGAGACACGGGGACAGGGAGAATCCTATGAGACGAAACACGTGGGTTTGGAAGATAGGGACAGGCTTTCTGGCGGCGCTGTGCGCCGTCTGTCTGGCGCTGCCTGTTTCTGCGCTGGTCCCCGACGTCTTTTTGGACGACGGGAAGATGACGCTTATTACAGAGCCGGGCGAGTCGGAGGAACCGCTGCTGTTCTACCGCAACGGCGAAGAGACCCCGCTCGACGAGATGACCTGGGTGGACGGCGGCGTACACGGCCAGGCGCTGCGGCTCGACGGGCAGTCGGAATACCTCGAGGTGGGGTATGACGAGTTGCAGATCCCCCAGCTGACATTTGTCACCTGGATCAACTGGCAGGGCAGCGTCGGCGGCGGGGAGACCGGGGAGTACTGGCAGCGGCTGCTCACCATGTCGCGCAGCGAGGAGCGGTATCTCACCGTGAGCGTGCACGGGTGGGACGCCGAGTCAGGGGAGTCCGGCGCCCGGGTGGACGGGATCTATATGGAGTTTGTGCGGGACGACACGCAGGTCCGGGCGTACAACCCGGTCACGGAGGGGGGGCAGACGTATGCGCTGCCCCAAAACGAGTGGCACCATGTGGCACTGGTCATGGACGGGCAGGCTCTGAAGCTGTATATCGACGGTTCGCTGTGGTTTTCGGAGGACCTGTGGCTGGGTGTGGCGGACATGCAGGCCCGGCAGCTGCAGATTGGGACGGGCCTGTGGGAGGACCCGCTGCTGAACGCGCTGCTGGACGATACGGCGCTGTACAACGACGCGCTGACCGAGGAACAGATCCGCAAGCTGGCGCTGGGCGCCGCCTCGATTGACGAGGAGATGCCGGCGACGCAGGCGCCGTATCTCCCGACCGAGAGGACGGACGATCTGGCGTTGCCGACCAGGCAGGCGGACGAGACGGTGACGCCGTATGCGTCGTCGTATCTGGGCCTGCCGGTGTGGGGCTGGTATGTGCTGGCGGGCGTGCTGGCGGTATGCGCGGTCGCTGCGGTGGTGGTGAATGTCTGCGAATGGCGCCGCCGGCAGTAGGGGGCAGGAGGGATCCTGCCGCCGGGAGCGGACGTTCAAGAAGGAAGGGACCGCGGACATGAAAAGAATGAAAAAGGGATATCGGGGCGCTGCGGCGGTGCTGTTGGCCGGTGTGATCGCCGTGTGGTGCGGTGGCGTGACGGCGGCGGAATCGACCGGTTCGGCGCGCACCTTTACGCTCGGGGCGGACAGGAGCCTGTCGGCCGACTCGCAATCGCCCACCTTTTGGGAATTTCCGCAGCTACAGGCAGGGGAGACCCGCACGGGCGGCCGGCTGACCCTGCGCAACAGCGGCGAAGAGACAGAGACGATCGCCCTGCGTCGGGTGGAGCTGCCGTACGACGACCCGGCGGCGCTCGCGTATCTGGACGCGTTGTATCTGACCGTCCAGAGCGGCGACACGGTGGTGTACAGCGGCACCTATGCGCACTGCATGGACGAAGAGGGCGGCTTGCAGCTCGCGGCGTTTGACCTCGCCGCAGGAGGCAGCGAGACCTATACGATCAGCCTGTCCTGTGATTTTGGCTATACCGGTTCCGCCGCGCTGACCGCGCCGCTGAACTGGAGATTCGGCACGTCCGCCTCGTCGGGCGGCCAGGTGCGGCTGCCGGGCGTGCTGGCAGTGCTGTGCGTCTCGGGAGGGGTGCTGGTGATCTGTGCGGTGCTGGCGCTCGTTGCCGGCAGGCGACGGCGGTCGCCCCGGCAGCGGGAGAGCGGCGACGGCTGACAGCCTTCCGCTTTTGGCATGCAGAGACCCATTGGATTTACCAGAAAGGACCCCTAAACAGTATGAGAAAGACGAAAATTATTTGCACACTTGGACCCGCGACGGACGATCCGGAAGTTCTGCGCGGGCTGATGCTCGCGGGAATGGACGTGGCCCGGATCAACATGTCCCACCAGGACCAGGACATCCACCGCCGGCGGATCGAGATGGTCAAGCGAATCCGGGAAGAGCTGCACCGGCCGGTGGCGGTGCTCATCGACACCAAGGGGCCGGAGATCCGGCTTGGGACGTTTCAGACGCCGAAAGTAGAACTGAAAGCCGGCAGCGTGTATACGCTGACCACCAAGGAGACGGTGGGGGACGACAAGGTCGGGTTTATCCAGTATGCCGGCCTGCCAAAGGATGTCTGCCGCGGCTGCCACATATTGATCGACGACGGGCTGATCGACATGGTGGTCGACCAGGTCACGGACACCGAGATCCGGTGCACGGTTTTAAATGGCGGGACCATCTCCGCCCACAAGGGGATCAACGTGCCCGGCGTACATCTGTCCATGCCGTTTTTGAGCGACCGCGACCGGTCGGATATCGCGTTCGCGGTGGAGATGGACGCGGATTTTATCGCGGCGTCGTTTGTGCGCTGCGCGGAGGACGCGCTGCAGATCCGGCGAGAGCTGGAAAAGAACAACGACCATGAGATCCGGATCATCTCCAAGATCGAGAACGCGGAGGGGGTCGACCATCTGGATGAGATCCTCAAGGTGTCGGACGGCATCATGGTCGCCCGCGGGGATATGGGGGTGGAGATCCCGCTGGAGGAGCTGCCACCTATCCAGAAGATCATGATTAAAAAGGGATATAACGCCGGGCTGCAGGTCATCACGGCGACCCAGATGCTCGATTCCATGGTGAAAAACCCGCGTCCCACCCGGGCGGAAGTGACCGACGTGGCGAACGCGATTTACGATGGGACCAGTGCGATCATGCTGTCGGGGGAGACGGCGGTCGGCGCCTATCCGGTCGAGACGGTGAAGACGATGGCGCGTATCGCGGAGCGTACCGAGCGGGATATCGACTATAAAAAGCGGTTCAATGCGCGGGACGTGGCGGAGGATACGACGGTGACGAACGCGATTTCCCATGCGACCGTCACCACGGCGCACGATCTCGGCGCCACGGCGATCATCACGGTGACAAAATCCGGTGCGACCGCGCGGATGATCTCCAAATTCCGCCCGGCGTGCCCCATCATCTGCTGTACGACAAACGAGCGCGCCTGCCGCCAGATGAACCTGTCATGGGGTGTGACCCCGTTGATGGCGCAGGAGAAGGACAATATGGACGACCTGTTCGACCACGCGGTGGACTGCGCGGTAAAGGCGGGGCTGGTGCAGAGCGGGGAGCTGGTGGTCATCACCGGCGGCGTGCCGCTCGGCGTGTCCGGTACCACCAACCTGCTCAAAGTCCACCTGGTGGGCAACATTCTGGTACAGGGCCACGGGATCGGCACGAGATCGGTGTGTGGCAACCTGTGCGTGGTGCCGGATGCGGCGGCCGCGCAGGCCAAATTCCACGCGGGGGATATCCTGGTGATCCCGCAGACGGACAACAGTGTGCTGCCGCTGCTCAAGGAGGCGGCGGGGATCGTGACGGAGGCGGACGGCCTCAACAGCCACGCGGCCACGGTGGGAATGGCCCTGAACATCCCGGTGCTGGTGGGCGCGCACAACGCAACGCATCTGCTCAAGAGCGGGATCGCGGTCACGCTGGATGCGGAGCGCGGTGCGGTGATGTACAATCAGAAATGAGGTACACCGGAAACAGGAAGAGACACATACAAAAAGAGGGCGGATGTGTCCGCCCTCTTTTTGTGCCCCTCTGACCGGTTCCCATAAGGGATTTCCGGGGGCAATCGTGGTTTTTCTCCATTTATGCCGTCGGTGAGGTGGTCTCTGTCGGCTGATCCGTCACCAGCTTGACCTCCCGGCCGATTGCTTTCACCGGGTCGACCGTCTTATCAGATACCCGCATCTCCAGATGCAGATGGGGCGACAGCAGGCTCTCACAGGGGATAGTCGACAGGGCGCCGATCTCCTCGCCCACCTTTACGGTGTCCCCCTCGGCAAGAGAGGTGGTCACGCCGCAATAGAGGGATTGGACGCCATACCCGTGATCGATGACGAGGCAGTCACCCCACAGCACGTCGGTGTATACCTGCTGGACAGTGCCGTCGGCCACCGCCTTGACCGCCTGGCCGATCTCGCCTTTGAAATCCGTGCCCGTGTGCACCCGCCAACTCTGCATGGTGAGGGAGTAGACGGGCTGCTCGCTGTATTCCGCCAGTACCTCGTTGGTCAAGGGCAGCACATAGAGGTCCGCCGGTTCCACCGTATCGACGGAGGAGGGCTGTGTGGTGGTCGGTGTCTCGGTCGTCGTGGTGGTCGTCCGATCGTCCGGGACGCCAGTCGCTACCTGCCCGGCAGGCTGCGTGGGCGCAGTGGAGGGATCGGAGATCGGATCCTCCGGGGAGTCCTGAACCAGCACGTCTATAAAGGTGGTGACCGCGAGGCCGCACACCGCGACCAGGCAGACGGCCAACGCCACATAAAAGCCGCGGCCCTGCCAAAACCGCTTCCAGCGGGACTCGCCGCTCTGGTGCATCTTTTTCATGCGCTGTTCCTCCGTTTCCAAATACCTTGGTACGGATAGTGTGGACAGCGTTTTGGGCAAATATTCAAAGCCGGAAAAAACCGCAAAAAAATGATAGGCAGCCCTATTTTCATAGAGCTGCCTACCATTCGTTAGAGGGTGTCTTGAGGAGGGTATTCGTACTCGTCTTGTATGAAACGGAGGGGTGCGGCTCCACTCCGCTTCCGAGTACACGTTCAGTATACAGGGTAAATGCGACTTTTTTGTGAACGCGGTATTAATTATGTATGATATTTTTTTTGCTGAAACGTAAAATCGCCTTGATGAGAGCAAGGGGCCGATTTTGAAATGGGGATCTGCTGGAGTGGGAGAAAACCATGCGGAATCGAACCGGAGCCAGCCAGAGAAAAAACAATCGGCACTTGCTTTTTGGGACACAGGTTTTTATAATAGAAACAATTGACGAAATCAGAGGCCTGTTGGCAAAAAGTGGAGGGAAGTGGAAAATTCATATGGCGCGTCCCATTGATATCAAAGATGAAGAGATCATTGAAATTGCGCAGGAACTCTTTTTGAAAAAGGGCATTGCGGCCACCGAGATGAAGGACATCGCCCAGCGGGCGGGGATCGGCCGCAGTTCGCTGTACCGCCATTTTGAATCGAAGGAGAGCATTGCGTTTAACGTCGCGGTGCATATTCTTACAGAGATCGAGACGGTGCTGGAGGAACCGGAGCCCCGGACGGAAACCGGGGCCCAGGCGCTGTTACAGGTGCTGAACCGATATATGAACAAGCTGATCGAACATCCGAAATGGGTGCGCTTCTTGGATGAATTCGACCAGTTTTTCAGCGATGTCTACCCGAAGAGCAAAGCGGCAGAGGAATATATCTCCTTTAACAGGCGGCTGTCCAGCGGTATGGTGGATGTTGCGCTGAAAAAGGGGGAACAGGACGGCTCTTTAAAACTGCACGGTTCGATCCGATTTACGGGGCTCTTTTTGCTCAACACGCTGCTGGCCATGGCGCAGCGGATTATCCCCCGGGCGGAACACTACCAGCAGGAGCACGGCTACAGCCAGGAATATCTTTCGCTGCTCCCCCAGATTCTCGTCAACGGGATTTCAGCAAAATAAATAAATATAATTCACAAAAATAGGGCAGTTTGTCAATTGACAAACTGCCCTATTTCGTCCATAATCAAAATATAGTTATGATACACATGTCCCAAAACAAGGAGAGGAGGTCGTTCATGGGCGCTGTGGGAGTGCAAGCGGAAGTGAAAGAAATCATTGCGCAGATGACTCTGGAGGAAAAGGCCGGGCTGTGTTCCGGCGCCGACTTCTGGACGACAAAGGCAGTGGAACGACTGGGGATCGCCCCGGTGAGGATGGCGGACGGCCCGCACGGCCTGCGCAAGCAGACCGGAGAATCCGATCATCTGGGCATGAGCGAAAGCGTCAAAGCCGTGTGCTTTCCCACGGGGGCGGCGCTGGGTGCCAGCTTTGACATAGAGCTGCTCCGGCAGCTGGGAGAGCGCCTCGGGCAGGCGGCCGCGGCGGAGCGCTTACATACGGTGCTGGGGCCGGCGGTGAATATCAAACGCAGCCCTCTGTGCGGGCGCAACTTTGAATATCTCTCGGAGGACCCGTACCTGACGGGCGAGCTGGGAGCCGCCTATGTGCAGGGCATGCAGGGGACGCAGACGGGTGTGAGCGTGAAACACTTTGCGGCAAACAATCAGGAAAAGCGCCGCATGAGCATCGATGTGCAGGTCAGCGAGCGGGCTCTCAGGGAGATCTATCTGGCCGGTTTTGAAAAGATTGTGAAGCAGGCGCATCCCTGGTCGGTGATGTGCTCGTATAACCAGATCAACGGGGTATACAGCTGCGAATCCCCCTGGTTGCTGAACGAGGTACTCCGACGGGAGTGGGGCTTTACCGGCATTGTGATGACGGACTGGGGCGCCATGGATGACAGATGCTGCGCACTGGCGGCCGGCCTGGAGCTGGAGATGCCGTCCAGCCGCGGGGAAAATGACAGGCAGATCGTCCGAGCCGTGCAGGAGGGACGGCTGCCCGAAGCGGTGCTGGACCACGCCGTGGAGCGACTGCTCACCTGGATCCGGCAGGGGCGGCGGACCGGCGGGCCGGCAGAGGCGTATGACACAGAAGAACAGCACGCATTTGCGCGCCGTGCGGCCGGCGAATCCGCCGTCCTGTTGAAAAACAACGGCGTACTGCCCCTGAAAAAAGGGGCCACGGTTGCCTTCATCGGCGGGTTTGCGAAGACCCCCCGCTACCAGGGCGGCGGTTCCAGCCATGTGAACAGCATGCGGGTGTCCTGTGCGCTCAACGCAGCGGAGGAAATGGCAAATCTGAGGTATGCCGAAGGGTTTTCCGCCGGCGGAGAACCCCTCGGAGACAATGCCTTCGAGGAGGCGGTGCGCGCGGCGGCGGAGGCCGAATGCGCGGTCGTGTTTGCCGGTCTGCCGGACAGCTGGGAGTCCGAGGGGTATGACCGGTCCGGATTGGAGCTGCCGCCGGAACAAAACGCCCTGATCGCCGCGGTCGCGGCGGCCCAGCCCCAGACGGTGGTCGTGCTGCACAACGGCGGCCCCGTGACAATGCCGTGGTTGAAAGACGTGGCGGCGGTGCTGGAGATGTATCTGGCCGGTGAGGCGGTGGGGGAGGCGACGGTGGATCTGCTGTTTGGCGACCGGAACCCCTCGGGCAAACTGGCGGAGACGTTCCCGCTGCGGTTACAGGATACGCCGTCCTATCTGGATTTCCCGGGAGACGGGAAAACCGTGCATTACCGCGAGGACATCCATGTGGGATATCGCTGGTACGACGCGCGGGAGATGGAGGTGCTGTTCCCCTTCGGGCACGGCCTGTCCTATACGAGCTTTGCCTATACGGGGCTGTCGCTGGACAAGACGAGTGTGGAAGACGGGGACATGGTGACGGCGACGGTGCGGGTGAAGAACACCGGAGACAGGACGGGAAAGGAAGTCGTGCAGCTCTATGTCCACGCAGGGCGGGACACGGGCGAGGTGCGGCGGGCACCAAGGGAATTGAAGGGCTTTGCAAAGGTGGAGCTGGCCCCCAAAGAGGAAAAGGAAGTGGCGTTTTGTCTGGACGACCGCAGCTTTGCCTACTATGAGGAGCGGCTTGCCGGATGGCATATACCCGGCGGAACCTATACGATATCCGTCGGCGGCAGCAGCCGCAACCTGCCGCTGAGCGCGCAGCTGCACATCCGCTCCAAGCAGAAGCTGCCGCTCGTCGTGAAGGAGACGACCACGGTGGAGGATGTGCTGGCGCTGGGGTCGGAACAGCAGATCACGCAGCTCAGAGAGCTGCTGCAAAAGACCCCGTTCGGGAAACAGACAAGCGAGGCACAGGAGCAGCTGGGGTCAGGGACCCAAAAGCTGCTGGAAGGTATGATTCGGGAGCTCCCGCTGCATGCATTGCCAACCTTTGGCAATGTCAGCAACGAGGAGATAAAACAACTGCTCGGCTCCCTGTCGGGATCCACACAGGAAGGAGGGATATGAGGCGGCACGGGTGCTCCCTTTGAAAGTCCTGCCGGGAATCGGCAGGCAGGCGGCTAAACACTTGATACGAGGAGGAATACGATGAGACAGTTCTTGCAGAAGCTCAGGAAAGTCGATGCCAAAATCGTTCTGTTTATCGCCCTGGGCTGCATGCTGGTCAGCATGCTGGGCACATGGCTGATGACGAACCGGTTTGGGAACACAAAAGTCGAGCCATATACTGTCACGATGGCGGAACTCGCGGGGATGGTGAATGAGAACAACGCGCAGACGGGGCGCAATATCGTGCCGCTGTTTTCCACCACCGACACGGTCAACACAGTGGAATTCAACGTCTATATCCCCAAAACCGCCACGGCCGAGAACCCGGCGCCTCTGGTTGTCACCTCTCCCAAAATCGATAACCAGCAGCCGGTCTATCTCGAGCTTGTCCGCCGTGGGTTTGTCGTCATAGCGGTCAACATGGTCGGCAATGGAAATACGTCCAAAGGCAACGGCGACACTGCGGTCAGCGGCGACGGGTTTGGACTGCTGCCCGCCGTGCAGTATGGCATGAGCCTTCCCTGCGTCGACCCTGAAAAGGTGGGCCTTACCGGCCACAGCATCGGGGCGGTTGGCGCGGCTGTCGACATCAATCTGCTCAATGTCGAGGGATCCGAATATCGTATTTCCGCCTTTGTGGTAGGGGATGCGGTCGATTCCATCGCGTCTCTCACGCCGGAGAGCATCAAGGGCCTGAAGGTGATCAACGGCCAGTGCCGGTACGGCGAGTACAACAGCACCGTTATTCTCGAGACGGAAGCCGGGAAGGAAATGGTGCAGAAATTCTATCCGGAATACAATGAGGCAACGATTCCCGAGGGGCAGTGGTACAGCGCGGACGGTCCGATCGCGGCGCCGACCGGCGGTGAGATGGTCGACGCGGACAGCGCGATTGTCTTTTATGAGCCCAATCTGATCCACATCGGCTGGCTGTTCAGCAATTCCGGTTCCCGGATCACCGTCGAGGGTATGTATGCCGGACTCGGTGTCCCGAATGGCTGCACCTATATCCCCGGGGAAAAACAGGTCTGGCCGTGGACGGCCGCTTTGGGCCTGCTGGGAATGATCGGCTTTTTCCTGATGGCCTGGCCGCTGACCACCCTGTTGCTTCGTACAAAGGTGTTCGCGGGCATTCGGCGCCCTGTGAGAGAAGGTGACGAGCTTCCGACTCTGACTGTCAAATCCTCTATTCCCATCCTGGCCTTCGGAATCCCGATGATGTTCTTCACCTATTGGGCCTATCGCAGCTTTGTCTCCACCGGCTCCAACTATTTTGACAGCGCGAAATATCCCGGCGGCATGACGACAAACGGGCCGGCCATGTACTCCTTCGTCTCCGGCCTGGCGCTGATTGGGCTGCTGATTATAAGCAGTCTTCTTGCGATCGCTCTCGCCAGAAAGAGTCGTAACCCGGCGCCCACCAACCTGTTTGCGCCGGCCATCGTGGACAGCGTGGGACAGTTCCTCAAAACGTGCCTGTTTGCGCTGACCATTCTGGTCTGCATGTATATCCCGGTCTATATCGCCAACGAGGTTTTCCAGACGGATTTCCACTTCTGGGATTGGAGCATCAAACCGACGGGTTTTGACAATCTGTATATCATTCTGGTCAACTATGTGCCCTTCTTCGCTCTGTCCTATGTGCCGATCGCGATTTTCAATGCCGACACCCGTTTCAGGAACGTGCCGGACTGGGCGTCCACCCTGTTCTGTGCGCTCCTGGGCGCGCTGCCGATGCTCTTCTTTGCCTGGCAGCAGTATGGCGCGATCCTCACGCTCGGGCACCTGCGGTATCTGGACGACGCGTGGCTCAATCTGGCGGCAACCGGCTCGTGGAAGAATATCCCGTATTCGATTATAGCCGCTTTTTCGATGCGCTACATATGGAAGAAGACGGGGAATGCCTGGGCGAGCGGCCTGACCTGGACCCTGCTGATGACGTGTATCACGGCTTTCAGCGCCAACTTTTCCAATGCGGTCATGTTCCCCTGACAGCGGGAGAGGGACCGGGCCATCTGAATCATCGGGCGAAGGACCCGATTCCAGGGCACAACCCGCCGCGTGCGAGTGGCAGAGTGTCCTCTGTCGAATCCCTTCGCTGTACTGAGCTGTACTGATACAAAAGCGGGCAGGCACCGTGGGATCCCACGGTGCCTGCCCGCCGGTATTTTGCAGACTGCCTGCCCCTGTCCCCCGGGAGAGACGGCCTGCCGGGGAGGCTTTCGATTCTTCGGGTGCGTTTCGGTCGGAGGCATCCGGGCGCAAAACCGGAGAGACAGGGGACACGGCTTCGTTAAAAACGGGAGTTTGCACAGCACTCATCCGTCTGTTTGTCAAACAATTTTCCGTTTGACAATAAAAAATAACAGACGGCAAATAAATGTTTGACATTTTTGTGTCGGTTGTGCTATACTTGGTGTAGAAAACCGAACTGATGTTTCATTTTGGGGAAGGATGAGGGCAAACTATGAAGCCGTTGAACGCCAAACAGCAAAAAGTGTTGTCATATTTGCGCGAATGTGTGGAAAATGGGTTGCCGCCGTCTGTGCGGGAGATCTGCAAAGCGGCGGATATCAAATCCACCTCAACGGCGCATGCCTATCTGAAGGTACTGGAAAAAGAGGGATATATCTCGCGGCAGAGCGGGCTGAACCGGGCGATCCGGCTGCCGGGGGAATCGGTGGCGCGGATCCCGCTGCTCGGCAAGGTCACGGCCGGTCAGCCGATCCTCGCGGTGGAGGAGTGCGAGGAGTTCGTCCCGTATTCCGGCGGCCAGTACCCGACAAACGAGATGTTTGCGCTGCGTGTTTCCGGGACGAGTATGATCAACGCGGGAATCCTGGATCAGGATGTGGTGATCGTGCATCGCACGCCGGTGGCGCAGAATGGGGACATTGTGGTGGCGCTCATTGGGGAAGAGGCCACGGTCAAACGGATCTTCTGGGAGGACGGGCATGTCCGTCTGCAGCCGGAAAACGATGCGTTTGAACCGATTATTGTGGACGAAGCCGTGGTGCTCGGGAAGGTTGTCTCGCTGCTGCGGTATTTCTGAAGGGAAGTTTTTGCGGCCGGCCCTTTTTCAAAAAAAGGAGCCGGCCGTCCGTTTTCCAGGTATTTCGATTGACACGATCCGAAAAACCGCCTATAATGGGAATGCTTTTACTGGAAACAAGGGGGCGTAAAGGTTTCGACGGGGACTGTGAACCATGGTCAGCGAGTAGCGGTGCGGACCCGCTTAAAAAGCCGCAACCTTACAAGTAAACGACAACAATACTGTTGCTGTAGCGGCCTAATTTAGGCTGCCGTCTCACCCGGTAGGACCGCGGACCGGGAGGAGGCGTCGATGAGCGGTGAACGTGAACGGGGGTGCGCCACCATTTCCGTCACGCCGTAGTGGCTACCGTAGCCGTCAGCCTGCCAATCGGCGGTCGGCGAGGGGAATCCAAAGGATTGGATGCACTCGGAGAACACCATGGCGAAGGGGTTTCGGACGCGGGTTCAATTCCCGCCGTCTCCACCACACCTGCGGTGAGCAAATCGCGCACCGCAGGTTTTTCTTTTCCTCAGACGGGCAGCCCGCGCTTGAGCCGATCTTTTTATGTCACCTTTACACACCTGCGGTCGGCAAGTCGCGCACCGCAGGTTTTTCTTTTGTTCCAATGGACGTCCCACGTTTAAGCCGGATCTTTTTTGTATCGCCCTTACATAGGGAGATGTCGTCTTTGGATCTCGCATAGCGACGCAAAGGTATGGGACACCCCTGTGAAGAAAAGGATGTCCCGTTTTTTGTGCTCTTTTTAGTTTGTTTTGGACTCCACTCAGAGATCAAGTTGCCCCAGTTTGGGAAACGGAACAAGAAGATTCTGACGGAGAAGTCTACCGCACATTTCTGACTCGGATCTGTCTCTCCACACCATTGTTTTAGAAGTGACATGAGTTCGTAACAGAAAAGTGCCGCAGGTAACCACGTAACGTCGGTGGAAAGCCAATCTGTAAAAGGAAATCTTGATTAAAAGTTCAGTATACAGAATGCAAAGAAAATATTATAATAGAACTGGACTTTAGTTTTGCTTTAGCATCCAGCGTTAACATAAGGGTACTGTAAAAATCACACCCATATGGGAGGGGTATCATGCGTTTGCTTTTGGCAGAAGATGATCCAAAACTGCTAAAATCTCTGAAGCACATCTTTGAAACAAATAAATTCTCCGTAGATGTCGTTAGCAATGGGGAAGACGCTTTCCATTATGCGTTATCCGATGAGTATGATGGCCTGGTCCTGGATATTATGATGCCGGGGATGGACGGTATTGAAGTGCTGAAACGGCTACGGAAAGAAAAAGTGACAACGCCTGCGCTGTTTCTCACTGCCCGTACCGAAGTGTCGCAGCGGGTAGAGGGATTGGACGCCGGGGCCGATGACTATCTGCCAAAGCCTTTTTCCACTTCGGAGCTGCTGGCCCGTGTCCGAGCGATGCTGCGCCGGAAAGACAACTATGTACCGGACCTTCTGGCTTACCGGGAAGTCATCCTCAACCGATCGACCTATGAACTGTGTTATGCAGGAAACACACAAGCGCTCAGCGGGAAAGAGTTTCAGATAGCGGAAATGATGATGCAGCAACCACATACGATTATTCCGACCGAGCAGTTGATTACGCATATATGGGGATGGAATACAACTGTAGACACCAGTGTCGTGTGGGTGCATATCTCCAATCTTCGCAAAAAAATAACGGCTATACGGGCGCCAATTGAAATTCGCTTTGTTCGCCATGCTGGCTATATGCTGGAGGATCGGGCATGATTTATAGACTGCGAAAAAAATTCGTCATGATTACCGCTGTTTCCGTTGGGATCGTATTTGCCCTGATTTTTGGGGGGATCTATGCCATCAGCAGATCACAGCTGAATCATTCCTTGGATCTGCTGACAGATGTAATTGCCATGAATGACGGCGTATTTCCGGATTTTGAAAGAGGGGAAACCCCAGCCCCTCCCGAAGACTTTCCGCAAAATCCATTTTTAACGCCTGAAACACGATTCAGTACCCGCTTTTTTACCATACGGGCGGATGACGACGGCACCATTCTACAGGAGAATACAGAACATATATCCTCAGTTTCCGAAGAGGAGGCAGGGGATTATGCGAAAAGAGCCCTGGGGCTGGGAAAAGAAAGAGGCTGGATGTCCGATTACCGATATAAAGTATCGGAAACCGAGCACGGACGGTTAGTGGTTTTTGTAAATGGTGAAACCAACAGAGCGATGACGAACCGCTTGCTGTACACCGTTTTTTTCGTGTTGGCCGGAAGTTTTATTTTGATTCTCCTGCTCATTTTGTGTATACCAAAAAAAGCAGTTAAGCCCGCCGCAGAGAGCTATGAGAAGCAAAAACAATTTGTAACCGACGCCAACCACGAATTAAAAACGCCGCTTACCTTGATCCTTTCTAACGTAGACATCGTAGAATCGGAAATCGGCAAAAATGAATGGCTGGATGATATCCGCAGCGAAGGCGAGCGGATGGGAGCGCTCATCAATCAGCTGGTAGCTCTTTCGCGGATGGATGAGGACAACTCGAATCTCACGATCACAGAATTTAATTTGAGTGAGATGGCCTCGGATACGGTCTCGGAATTTGCAGGACTTGCGGCGGAAAAGCAGAAAAATCTCACAGCGGTTATCGAACCATCGATCCATTATCGTGGCGACGAAAGTCTGATCGGCAGACTGTTGTGCATTCTTTTGGATAATGCCGTCAAATACTGCGATGAGGACGGCCAGATCCAGGTGAGCGTGTATACAAAAGGCCGCTGCCCGGTTATAACCATCGAAAATTCATATAAAAATGTAGAGAATGAAGAACTGAACCGATTCTTTGACCGGTTTTATCGGGCGGATCCGGCCAGAACCTTTAATGGCAGTTTTGGCGTAGGGCTTTCCATTGCCAAGGGAATTGCAAGAAAACATAAGGGCGATATTGTGGTCTATAAAAAGGATTCGGCACATATCGGCTTTAAGGTGACACTCAAATAAGGTGCGCAAGCGGACCAGCAAGAAACCGGCGATTTGTTCGCCGGTTTCTTGCTGTCATTCCATGTTTCGGGCAGTTCAAAAGCCCGCCGCTGCTTTACAAAGTGTTCACATTCATCTTTAGTGCCGCTTTAGTGCTGTCGGCTATGATATATGTCAACAGTGTATCGAATCACTGTAAAAAAGCGGGGGATGAATTGTGACAGAAGAAATCAGTTGGAAAGGCCGTGAGAGCAGATGGATTCCAATCAGTATGACAGATTGAGGCGGGGCAATATGCAGGTATTCCGCGAGCTGAATGCGACGGAACTCCGCCGAATGTGGTGTGTCTGCTATCAGATCACGCAGGATGTGAGTAAAGCGGCCCCGTTGTTATTGGGCGGATGGAAAAAGGCATTGGAACAGGTGGTTGTGAAATCGACAGCTGTTCCAAAAGACAGCTTTAAGGCGTTGGCCTCCACCGAAATTTTCAAAATGGCGTCGCAGGGAATCGAAAGGGACGAAGCGTATGAATCCCTCCCCCGCCCTGCCGTTCCCAAAGAATACGCCGCTCTTATCAAGGGAATCCAGCAGCTGCCCTATGAGGAACGGTATGTCTATCTGCTCACCACATTCGGTGGATTGAATACGGCTGCCGGGTCGGAACTCATGGGCATCTCGTATGAGGAGGCAAAGAAGAGGATCGCAGCCATCTCTTCAAAGGCACAGGATGTTCCTGAGATCAAAAAGATGGGGCTGCGCGAGTCCGTGTACGTATCCACACAGTTCAAAAGTCCCGACGGAAAAGCGTTTGAAAGGATACCGATTCCGGCAGCCCTGACGGCTGCCCTGGAACACGAGTATATGCTCATACTGCGGCAGCAGGGAAAGTCAGCCACTGGATCAAAAACCAGAAAGGAATCAAACAGTATGAAATCAACAGCCAGGCCCAACCAAAAGCCCACCGTCAAAAAAGCGGGATTCAAATACACAAAACCGATTGTGATAACTGCCGTCGTTCTGGCAGTGGTCATCGCCGCCGTGATAGTTTTGCCAAAGATCTTTGGCACAGCATCGTCCACCAGAATCACCACCTATCAGGTGGAAGAAATCACCTACGGCAACGTATCGACTACGATCAGCGGCAGCGGGACTTTGACTCCTGTTACGCAGCAAACCCTCACTTCTACGTATGCTGGAGAGATTGCGTCCGTCAACTTTACCGTAGGGGATGAGGTTGCACAAGGCGATGTCCTTGCCGTCATTACCAGTGACAACGGAGACGCAGAAATCACGGCTCCCTGCGACGGCATTTTAATTGAATTTCCTGTCACAGTCGGCACCGAGGTTGCAGCAGGCGGTTCTGTTGCCATGATAATGGGCAAAGACGGTTTCACGATGGGGATCGCTGTGGATGAACTGAATATTTCTTCTGTTGCCCTGGATTAGGAAGTGTCGTTTACCATCGACGCAGTGGACGGGGAGTACACCGGTTCGGTTACGGCCATTTCCTACAATGGGTCTTCCAGCGGCGGCAAAACCGCGTACCAGATTACGGCGACCGTTGGATACGTGGAGGGCGTATATCCCGGTATGAGTGCATCCGCTGAAATCGTCATCGAGGACAGCGGCGACGGCCTGCTGGTTCCGGTTGATGCAGTCGGCACCTCCGGCGACGATACCTATGTCTATCTTGCGCCTTCCGGCGCCGAACTGGGTACTTCCTACGAAGAGGGAGAGATCGATCTCCAGGATCTGACCAAGGTGACGGTAGAAACCGGTATGTCGGATGGCAGCTATATGATAATTGAAAGCGATGAACTGGCCGAAGGCGACTTGATTGTCATCACCCAAATCACATCCACCCTGACGGGCTCCGACAGCGAAGGAGAAGGCGGCGGATTTGGAGGCATGAGTGGATTCCCCGGCGGAATGGACTTCGGCGATTTTGATTTTGAAAATTTTGATCCCAGTCAGTTTCCGCAGGGCGGCGGAGGATTCCCGGGAATGGGCAATTAGGGGGGACGGATATGATAAGGCTCAAGCACATCTACAAGTCCTATACCCTCGGTGAGATGGACGTGCCGGTTTTGCAGGATGTCAATCTCCATGTAAAACCCCATGAATTTGTATCCATTCTCGGTCCCTCCGGCAGCGGAAAATCGACACTGATGAACATCATCGGCTGCCTGGATATTCCCGACAGCGGAGAGTATATCCTTGACGGGGAATATGTCGACAACTGCACGGAAGATCAGCTGAGTGAAATCCGCGGTATCAAAATCGGTTTTATCTTTCAGCAGTTCAATCTGCTTCCGGATCTGACAGCTTATGAAAATGTGGAGATGCCACTTCTGTATCGGAAACTCTCACCCGCAGAGCGTCATGAAAGGGTCATGAAGACGCTCAAACAGGTGGGCCTGGAAGACCGTATGCAGCATAAGCCCTCTCAGCTGTCCGGCGGCCAGCAGCAGCGCGTCGCCATTGCCCGTGTTCTGGCCAGCCAACCCTCCATCATTCTGGCGGACGAGCCGACCGGCAACCTGGATTCCAGGTCCGGCAGGGAAATCATGGGGATTATTCAGGATTTGTGGAAGGCCGGGAATACCATCGTACTCATCACTCATGACATCCATGTGGCGGATCAGGCAGAGCGGAAGGTGTATGTTCGCGATGGAAGGCTGAGCGATAAGGAGGCCGCCGTATGACCTGGAAAATCATAAAGCTCTCCTTAAAAGGGATTTTTAATAATAAAATGCGCTCTTTCCTGACGATGCTCGGGATCATTATCGGCGTGATGGCGGTTGTGATCCTGGTTTCCATTACGCAGGGGGCGACAAGCGGGATCACAGACAGTATTTCCAGCATGGGATCGCAGCAGATAACGGCGACCATATCGGGTGACGACGTTTCCGTTACGGCCGATGAGGTGGAGAGCCTTGCTTCCTATCCCACCATCAGCGGTGTGGCCCCTGTTATTTCCACCAGCCAGACCGTGAAAAAGAACAGCAATACCGGCAACTACTCGATTGTGGGAATCACTCCGTCCTATTTTGACGTGCAGGACATCGATATTCAGCGCGGCCGAAAAATCGTGGAATCGGACATAGAATGGAATACCCATATCTGTGTGATCGGCACGGAAGTCGCAACCGACCTGTTTGGCACCTGGGACGCTGTTGGCGGTACCATCATCATCGGCGACAGTATTTACAAGGTGGTAGGGGTGCTGGAAGAACAGGGCTCCAGCCTTGTGGGTTCGGATGACAGCCGGATCCTCATTCCCTATTCCACCGCCTCCCGTATGACCGGGCAGACAAGCGTGAACAGCTTTTATATCAAAGCGGCAAGCGAAAGCACCGTCAACGCGGCGATCAGCAGCGTCGAGATGTTCCTTTTGCAGGCCACGCGCGACGAGGATGCCTATACCGTGAGCAATCAGGCGGATGTGCTCGACACAATGGATGACGTGACCAACACGATGTCCCTGCTTTTGGCGGGGATCGCCGCCATTTCGCTTCTTGTCGGAGGGATCGGCATCATGAATATCATGCTGGTGTCCGTGACGGAGCGCACCCGGGAAATCGGGATCCGCAAAGCGGTTGGCGCCAAGAGAAAGCACATTATGCTCCAGTTTCTCTGTGAAGCCTGTATTCTGTCGGTACTCGGAGGGATCATCGGGCTGCTCTTATCATTTGGCACAGTAGAAATTTACAGTCTGGTTTCGGCTTCACCGATCGGCATGAACTGGGGGGTCGGAATCGCCGCGATTGTTTTCTGCGCTGTGATCGGCGTGTTGTTTGGCGGCTATCCGGCAGCCAAGGCATCCCGGCTGCAGCCGATTGATGCGCTGCATACCTTATAGCCCCATGGCGAAGTGCAATATACTCCGGGCCAACCGGTCCCGGAGTATATCGCCAACAGCACCCCGATTGTGCTCCCTTTGGATCCGCCCCGTGTGCACCCACAGGGTGCACGATTCCCCCGGTGTGGGGACGGGTTCCAAACAGCGGCTATCCGGAGCTGCGATCTTGCCCCCGAGAAGGTTCTGGACCTGACAGAGCGGTATCGCCTGCTCTGCCAGGTCCACTCTCTGCCGAAGATACAGGGCCGGAGAAATCGAAGTGTGCCACCTGTGGGGGAAGAAGTGCGGGGAAATTGTCGAAGCCAGGGGTGTGTCAGGCAGCTCGGTCAGCATAGGCATCCAGGAAGGGCCGACCGCCATGCGAAAACATAGGAAAGGGAAATAAGCAGCAGGGGGCAAATTTCTTTCCAGTCCTTATGGTTTGAACCTTTCTCTCTGCATGATGTAGAAGTTATCAACGGACAGCGGTTAGCACAATCCGCTGTCTGTTGACTTTTTCTGCAATCCATCAAAACATCGGGCCAATTTGGCCGATGTTAGAGGGAGAAACAGCGGTATACTGCTGCAACAGCAATCTGTTGCTGTCCGCCGGGAAAAGGTGCAGGCGCGGCGGCTGCCGGAGATTGCCCCGGGTATTTATCAATGGACAGGGAACTACGACCCCTTTTTGGGGTATATGAGCGGCGTGCTGGAGACAGAGGAGCTGCAGGACAAGGCGGTGTTTCTGTGAAAAGCCTTTCGGGAGCCGTTTGCCATGTGGAGTGACCGTGGCAGAAGATTCCGAAAGGCATTACCATATAATTATACATATCATATAATAATTTTTATCAATAATAATTTATACTAACTATATTGACATTTACCCGCTGAGAGGATATACTGAATATAGTCAAATAAAGGGAAAGGAGGGCCAGTGTCGGAAACCCCAGGCAACGGGACGGACAACAAAAAAGAGGAATCTGTTATGAGGAAAAAGAAAAGGATCGGCAGGATTTCCCGGTTTGTGGCCTTTCTGTTTGTTATCTCCCTGACCGGGTATGGAACCGCAGCGGCGCAGACGGCGGCAGGAGTCGATAGCGATCCGGTATTTCCGTTTGCGTTTGATCTGGTGCTGGATGAAGACACGATCCCGTATCGGGAGGAACCGGCTGAAATCCAGCAGGAGGAGCTGCCGCCCGAGGGAATGCCGATCACGGCCCTGCCGCAGCCGGAGCTGGATCTGGAAGAGCTGGAATATGCGCTGGTGCTCACCCCGGAGAGCTTTGCCGCCGCCTATGAGGACTGCCGGCTGTACATAGCCGCTGCAAACTCCTCTGCACAAGCGGCGCTGCTGGATCAGCAGATCTCCACCGAACAGCCGACTTCGATTGAGCAGGCAGATCTCCACCGAACAGCCGACTTCGATTGAGCAGATCGAACTGGATACCGTGTATGACTTTGAGATCTGGCTGGACGGGTACGGGGATTTCGTGGGCAAGTTCTCCTGCAAGCTGGATTTTGACAACACGCCGTTTGTGGATCTGATCTTCCATCCCGTGATTTCTGTCAACCCCCTCGCCAGGAATACCGGGCATACCACTGAATCGGAATCGAACAACTCTTTCAGCAGTGCTCAGGTCATTCCCAGAGGACAATCAGTAGTGGGCTTTATCTCGTATGCGGGAGATGTGGATTATTACCGGATCGATTGTGTGTCAAACGGCGTGGTAGACGTCACTTTTAGCGTGCCGTCCAGCGCCAATATGAATTTGACAATATATAACAGTTCTCACACGGAAATTGCGTATAGTCGGGCGTCTGGTGCGGGAGTGGATGAATTCGTACGCTTCAATGTGAACGGCATGTCCTCCTATTATATTTATGTGAACAGACCTGACGGTGCAGGGAATCATGACAGCTATACTCTGCACGCCAATTACCGCCCATTAAACACGTGGTACAGCCAGATGACGTCCAGTTATGCAGGCTGGGAACTGTGGAATACCGAGAAACTGGACAATTTGTATTTTTCCTATGACGGCTATTCCGCGCCATTCATGGTAAATGGGAACTCCGGGTCAAGCAAGGAAGACCATATGCGCTATGGCTGTTTTCTGGCCTGCTGGGCAATGGTTCTACGCAACAGGAATTATTGGATGACCGGTACGGATTTCCGCACGGATTATGAAGGGCGGATGTATGCAGATCCCTATACTGCGATGCTGGCCAACATTGCGCAGGACGGGTCGCAGGTCACGTATACGGGTGGCGAGTACCGGATCTCCACGGGTTATGATCCGGTGAATGTAGTCTATAACAATATTCGTACCCATTTTGCCGATTCCTCAGGGATTATGTCATACGGCAGCGCATCGTTGACCGGAACCGTCACGCAAAAGGCAAATGCAATAGGAGCCAAGCTGGCAAGCACCTCCGGTGGGGTCATTGTTTTCTTTAACAAATCCGGTTTTACACATGCCATTGTATTTACAGAGGATTTAGGGAGCGATCTCTTCTCTTATGAAAGATTTAAAGTGTATGATCCCGGTACTGCCAACAGCAATGAAGGGATGAATGTACTTTTTGGGGACAGTAAAACCTATTTAGTATCAGGCTTTGATATGGGGTTAAGCAGCGCGACCTCCATGTACTGGATCAATTGACGCTGTGTATCGTACGTGAGATTGTGACGCAGACGTCAGATGGCTTGAAAAGGAGGGGTAATATGAACAGTAACCGGCCGAACAGGAAACGGCTAATCACCGGTTTGCTCTGCCTTGCCCTGGCAATCGCGTGGTGCCTTACGGGTTGCAGCGCGCCGGCATCCTCGGAATCGGAGACCTCCACTACCACCGATGCGCCTTCCTCGACGGCAACGCCGGTGGCCAAAACCACCACCGCAACCACGGAACCGACCGCAACCACCACCCTGCCGGACATCCCGCTGGACATTCCGGGCGCCCAGCTGGAGCAGGGCTATTTTGACAACACGCTGTTTGTCTTTTCGGTGCCGGAGGACCCGCCGCAGCTGCGGGAGTCCCGGCTGTACGGCCTGGCCGACGCGTCCGGCGAGGTGGTGATCCCGGCGGAGTACACGGTGGTGGAGCCGCTGACACCCGAGAGGTTCATCGTCACGACCGGGCATCCGCTGGACGACGACGTGCAGGAGAGCCTGGTCGACCAGAGCGGCGCGGTGGTATATCCCCCGTGTGGCGGGCTCTCCAGCAACGAGCTGGCGTTTGCGGAGGACGGGCACTATACAGGGTCGTTCCTGATTGCGGGAGACGACGAGGGGGCTTTCCTGATCGACCTCAACGGCAGCCGGCTGACAGAGGGGACATGGGAGCGGGTCCTGTTTGACCCCTACCGGCAGGACCTGGCGCTGGCTGCGGACAGTGAGGGGCATTGTTATGCGTTGGATGAGACGGGCGCGGTGGCCTGCGATTTCTCCACGCAGGTGCTGACCCGGGACACCGGGATCGGGTCGCTGGTGCTGACCGATACCTATGCGGGCGAGAATCTCACCCACCGGTGCGGCCTGCAAAAAGCGGACGGCACGGTGATCCTGGAGCCGAAATACACCAGCGTCACCGTGTATTCCCCGGATCTGATTGTGGTGAGCGTGGTCGGCGGGTACAACCGTTGCCGAATCCTGGACGGAGCAGGCCGGGAGACCGGCGTGCAGCGGTACCGCCAGATCGAATTCTGGCGGTCGGAGGACGGCACGGTGTCCCGCAGCGGGATCGCCTCGCGGGAACAGGACGCGACCGAGCTCCAGTGGTACCTGATCGCGCAGGACGGCACAGCGATCAACGAGCAGCCGTATCTGCGCATGCGGTTTATCGACGCGCAGACGATCGAGGTGGAACAGCAGAAGAACCAGTTTGAAACCGAGACCTTCCGCATCGACTTGGACGGCAACCGCCTGTAAACGGATCTTCGCCAGAAAGGCCCTGCGGCTTTATAGCCGCAGGGCCTCCTGTTGTCTGTCTACAATCAAAACAGGCTGAGCTGTTCCGGCTCCGGTTCCCGCCGGAAGGAGGCGAGCGCCTCGTGCCGATAGGTTTCGTCCGGCAGCTCGGCGAGAAAGGGGGACGGCTCGCCCGAGGTGGTGAGCAGCAGCTCGTCCCGCGCGCGGGTCAGTCCGACGAAAAACAGCCGCCGCTCCTCCTCGGGATCCGCCTGCCGTCCGGGGGATTCGAGCGGCAGCGCACCTCTGGTCAGCCCAAAGAGGAACACCACCGGAAACTCGAGCCCCTTCGCACCGTGGAGCGTCATCACGCGGACCGCGCCGGCGGCGTAGCTTTTGCCGTCTGCCCGGCGGACGTCCGCCTCCTGTCCGAGCAGCAGGGTACGAAGGAACTCCGGCAGGCGGCGGTGCAACCCTGCCGCCTGTCGCAGCCGGCCGACCGGCGCGGTGCTCTCCCGGCCCTCCCACAGCCGGTCGAGCAGCTTTTGCGGCTTTTCTTTGAGAGCGGTGGGCAGGCAGGCGTCCACCGCCTCCCAGAAGGGGCGCAGCGGCTCCTCCGCGAGCCCGGCCTGTGCCGCACGCCGCCGCAGGTCCCCGGGATCCGCGGCGTCCCGGCACAGCAAAAGCAGCGAGTCGACGAGCGGCCGCGGACAGTTCCAGAGGTGCAGCAGGCACGCCTGCAGCGAGAGACGGTCGCGGCAGTCGAGCAGAAACCGGAAAAAGCCGAGGATCCCGCGCACCGCCCGGTCCTCGAGATAGTCCTCCCGGCCGGAAACAATGCAGGGGAGGCTGTCGTGGCGCAGGCAGCGCTCGATCAGCTCCTGCTGCCGGTGGGTGCGGCACAGCACCGCCATATCCGAAAAGGAACGTGTCTCGCGCCCGTGGTCGCGCGCCTCCAGCATGTCCACCCCACCGGCAAGACGGCCGATCTCCTTGGCGATCCCCACCGCCTCGGCAAACTCGGTGTCCGCCTGCAACAGCCGCACCGGCACGCCGGACGGCCGCCGGGCGTGCAGTTGTCGTGCTCCGCCCGGGTTGCGGGAGATGGCGGGCAGCGCACAGGCGAGGATCTCCGGCGTGCTGCGGTAGTTGTGTAGTAGCCGGATCTGCACCAGACCGGGCAGGTCCGCCTGCAGCCGGTCAAAACAGCCGGCGTCCGCGCCCCGGAACCCGTAGATCGACTGGTCCGGGTCACCGATGACAAAGAGACTCCTGCCGCCGGCGCTCCACTGCCGGATCAGCCGGTATTGCAGCGCGTTGATATCCTGGAATTCGTCCACCAGCAGGTGGGCAAACGCGGGGGAGGTGGTTTCCCGCTCCAGCGCCTGCAACAGCAGATCGTCGAAATCGAACACGCCTTCCTGCCGCAGCCGGTCCTGATAGAGGGCGAACGCCCGCCCGTCGGGGGTATCGGGGTCGGGCGTGTCCGCCACCCCGTTTTTGACCGCCGACACCTGCCGGAGGAACCGGCGGGGGGAGAGGCGCAGCCCGCAGGCGGAGAGCACGGATTCAGCCAGCTCCCACGCGTCCGGTTCGCTGAGCAGCCGGACGTCTTGGCCGAGCAGGTCGAGACAGAGGGAGTGGAAGGTGCCGATCGCCATCTCCTGTGCAGCGTGCTTGCCCAGCCGCGTCTCCAGTCGCTGCCGCATTTCAGCGGCGGCGAGATTGGTGAAGGTGACGGCCGTGATGGCGCCGGGGGATACCCCCTGCGCTTCGACCAGCCACGCAATGCGGGCGACAAGCGTCTTTGTCTTGCCGGTGCCCGGCCCCGCGATCACCGCCACCGCCGGCTCGGCAGCCGTCACCGCCCGCGCCTGCTCTTCGTTGAGCACCTCCGGCGCCGGCGGCGCGAGCGGGGCGGCCATCTCCGCGTCATAAGCGGGGGCCGGCGGTGTTTGTGCACGCCGGATCCGCCGTGTGGGAACGGCAGGCGGCGCGGCCGCGCCGAAGAGGGAGACCTGGCCGTTCAGCTGCTCGATCTCCTCGGGCGAGAGCAGCGAGACCGTGCCATACGCGCCGTCATAGCCGGGATCGCGCACCACCTGCCCGGCCCGCAGCCGGCGAAGCCCCTCCGCAATGCAGGAACCCGCCGCCTGCTCGACATCGGCCAGCGGCGCCTCCCGCAGGATATGAAATTCCGGGCCGAGGGAGGAGAGCAGCGTCTCGTATATCTCGTTGGTGCGTTTGCCGGCTGCGGACAGCCCGGTGGAGGCGGCAATCACCTCCGGCAGCGGAGCGAGGCTCTCAAACGGCCTGGCGCCCGCCGGGCGGAACCCTGCCGGCCGGTCGGCGAGCTCCTCCACCCGGTGCTCCACCCCGATCGTGAGCTTTTTACCGCACACCGGGCACCGCCCGCCGCAGGCGATCGTCTCCTGCGGGGAGAGGCACACCCCGCAGTTGCGGTGGCCGTCGAGGTGGTATTTTCCCTCCTCCGGGAAGAACTCGAGTGTGCCGGCAAACCCATCCCCGGTCTCCAGCGCGTGTTTCAGCGCCGGATAGGAGAGTGTGGTGTCGAGCAGATCCGCCTCCCGGCCGAGCTTTTGGGGGGAGTGCGCGTCCGAATGGGAGACAAGGGTGAAGCGGTCGAGCGCCGAGACCCGCCAGTTCATCGGCGGATCGGAGGACAGCCCGGTCTCGAGCGCATGGATGTGGGGGGTGAGGTCCTCAAAACACTCCTCGATCGTGTCAAACCCCGAAAACGCCCCGAACAGGGAGAAATGGGGCGTCCAGATGTGGGCGGGGATGAAGATCGCGTCCGCGCAGGTCTCAAGCGTGATCTCGAGCAGGTCGCGGCTGTCCAGCCCGAGGATCGGCCGCCCGTCGGAGCGGATGTTGCCGATCTGCTCCAGCCGGGCGGACAGCGCCTCTGCCGCCTCCAGGTCGGGCAGCAGGATGACGTTGTGCACCTTGCGGGTCTTCCCGTTCTTCTTGTAAATCGAGCTGATCTCGCTGGAGAGCACAAACCGGACCGGCCGGCTGTCCCGCAGCAGCGGATCCGGCAGCCGGCAGTCCTCCCGCAGGGCGTAGAGCCCCTCTTCCGCCGGGACCAGCTGCTCTCTCAGCTCCTCTCGCCACTGCGGATGGGTGAAATCCCCCGTGCCAACGAGCGAGATCCCCTTTCGCCGCGCCCAGAACTCGAGATGCGGCAGGTCTCCTTCCCGGCTGGTCGCGCGGGAAAACCGCGAATGGATGTGCAGATCGGCAATATACATGGTGCGCCCTCCTGTTCTCTCGCATGGCGAGAATCCACAACACCGTATGACATACAGTATACTACAGAATCCGACAGGATGCTATCACCTTTTTTGCTTTGGCCGCCCCAAGCAGGGAAAAGCCCCGGTGCGAACCCCTGGGGAAAGACAACTGTCCGGCGGGGCAGGGAGCCGGCGCCGGACAGAGAAAATATTGCTTTTTCCGCCAAAAGTGATTATAATATAGGTACAAAAAGGGAAGACGCTGTAAAACAGGGGATGGATCTATTCCCCAAATCGCCGCAGCAGGTCGCCGTGCGCCTCCCGGATCCGCAGATAGGCCTCGCTGGCAGCGCCGTTTCCCCAGTCGTAGATGGTGAACTCGCCCATGCCGGAGTGGGCCTCGTCCACCCGGCCGTCATGCCCGTAGTTCTCCATCATGAACCCGTAATCCCGTTCGCCGAAATGCGGCCATCGGTTCTCCCATTCCCGTTTCACCTGGGGGTTTTCCGGGCAGTACATCATCACAAAGGAGGCCCGCAGCGCGGCGATGCCCCGCTGTATATATTCCTCGTCCTGCAGCGCCGCGCCATAGTCCAGGATTAAACCTGCAAACAGGCTCTGCCGTGCATCCAGCCATTCGCCATCCCCGTTCATGACGCCGAATCCGCCGAACACCGGTACCTGCATATAGGGCGGCTGCCACACCGCCTGGGTCATCAGCAATTCGTCCAGCACCCGCCGCCCCCGCTGAAGATAGCGGTCGTCGCGGGTCGCGGTATAGGCGGCAAAGAGCGCCTCTGCCGTCCAGAACATGGAGAAATTGCACTGTTTGTACAGGTCATTGCGAGGGAATTTTTGCCCCACATGGTCGCCCCCGAACCGGCTGCACGACCAGTAGGTCTCAAAGTCCTCCCATCTTCCCTCGGGCACCACCGACTGCCACACCGCCTCGATCGCCCGGATCGCGGCGCTCAGGTAGCGGTTTTCGCCGGTCTGCCCGTACAGCTCGAGCAGGAAGGTCGCGGAGGCTGCGGTTTCCGGGGACTCGCGCAGCTCGTCCAGGATCCGGCCGTCCGCCGTGAGAAAGGCGGGGAAAAAGCCGCTTTCTGCCTGTAGCCGCAGCAGGGTTTCGGCATATCGCCGCGCATAGGCGAGCAGCCGGTCGTCCTGCTCGAGATCCCGGTACCACCGCAGCATATATGTCGCGGTGACGCTCTGATCCAGCACATGGAACGGGGAGCTTGCGATGTCCGTCGTCAGCGGGTTGCGGTTGGAGTTGCCGAAATACAGCGAATCCCAGCCGTCTGTCTCCGAGACCGTGTGGCCGTCCACCGTCTTCTCCCGCATGCGGGTGGCGGCGACGCTGTAGCTCAGCCCGTCCGGGGTCTGGGGCAGGCGCAGCGCCAGCTCCTTGGTCAGCTGGGCCTTTTGCAGCCACTCCTCGTTGCCGGTCAGCCGGGCGTAGCGGTACAGCCCCGAGGCGCTGCGCAGGGAGTTGAACCACGCCTGGTTCCACACAGACAGGCATTCGCGCCAGCCGGCTGGCCCGGGATACCCGGGGCTCTGGGTGGCGTTCACAATAAACGCCGGCGCGCCGACAGGGGTATCCCCGATCCGGAACTCCTGCCACACCACGTCCTTCCAGCGGTCGAATGCCCACGAATAGGTGTGTTCACAATATCGCATCAGCGGCCCGTGTGCGGGCTGGCCCGCCGCGAACAGGCGCTCGCCCTCCTGCTGCCAGAAAAACCGCAGGACCGGGCGGAAGGGATCGGCCAGATCCTCTTGTTCTGTGCTGGAATAGAGCCAAAAGGCGAACCGGAACTGCCCGTTTGCAAAGGCCTGTCCAGGCGTCTTGCGGTACAGCACGTGTTCGGCCAGCTCGCTGTCGGACACGCCGAGGGTGAACAGGCGCTGCGGCGCGTCGAGGTCCATATACCATCGGTTGCGGGCTGCCTTCAACACCTCCAGGTCGGGCAACACCGCCGTCATCCAGCCGTCGCCGGAGGCGATCAGCGCCGGGCAGCGGAAGACATGCTGGTCGATACAGTAGCCGGGCTTCGGGGCCAGATGCGGGGCCCAGAAGAAGGTGGGCAGTTCTTCCAGCCGGATGCGGACCTGCCAGTCGTCCTGGCGCCCGCCTTCGGGCAGCTCGGCACACAGCGTCACATGGAGCAGATGCGGATCCACCTGCTGCGTCTCCATGCGTACCGGGACACCGCAGAGGGAGTCCCAGGTGATGGTGGGCTGTTTCATGATGCATTCTCCTTTCAGAAAGGGTGTATGGTGTGTATTCGGTATACCTGGTAGATGATGAGCCCTGGGCGCTCAAACTGATGGAAAACGGGTTTCCCTGGGAGAGGAACGGCTTTGCGGTCGTCGGCCGCAGCAAAACCCTCGGGGAGGCGCTGCGGGACATTCCCCGGCTGCTGCCGGACGTGGTGTGCACCGATATCCGCATCGCCGGGGAGAGCGGCATCGACCTGATCCGCGAGATCCGCGACAGGGGGATCAACGCCACCGTCATCGTCCTGACCGGCTATGCGGATTTCCATATCGCCCAGGCGGCGATCAAACTGGACGTGTTCGACTTTCTGCTCAAGCCCCTGGATCTGGCGGAGGCCGACGCCCTGCTGCAAAAGCTGCAGAGACACGAGCGGGAAAAGGAGCACGGGAAACGGCAGGATGCGCTGGCCGCGTTACGGCCGCTGACGGTGGAGGAGTTTCTGCGCCGCCGCGGGCTCTCCTTCCGGTCCTCTGCCGTCCGGGCGGTGACGGTGCGGGAGGTCCCGCCGGACGTGTGGCAGGAGCTGCCCTTCCCGGACTGCCGGACTCCGCTGGGCGCTCGGCAGGCGCTCTGGATCCTGGAGCAGACTCCTTCTCTGGAGAATGAACTGCTCCGGCAGCTCCGGCCGTTGCAGGGACGGTACCCGGTGGGGGTGAGCGGCCCCGCCCGCCGGGACGAGCCGGTGGTCACCCCGATCAACCAGGCGGACATGATCTCGTATCAAGCGTTCCTCACCGGACAAAACGAGGTGTTCTTCTATCCCGGCCAGCAGTACCGCAAGGTGATCCAGCTGGCGGACGAATTGCTGCAGGACGGGGGTGCGCCCTCCTCCAAAACGCCAGAGTGGCTGTATGGCCGCTGGCTGCGGGATTCCTATCACCTGGAAAACCTGGCGCAGCTGACGACCTATCTCGCACAGTCCACCTCGGTGCGCGGCTTTGCCCGGTATACCGACCTGCTGGAGGCCTTCGGCAACGCCAAGGAGCTGGCGGACTATGTGGTGTCCTGCCTGCAAACGCCGTCCGGCGCCCGGTCGTCGGACGAAAAGAGCTGGTTGCATGACCAGACGGTGAAATGGCTGCAGGAGCGGTATACCGGGGAGGTGTCGCTGGCGGAGCTGGCCAGGGAACTGAATGTCAGCAGCTCCTATCTGTCCGAGGTTTTCAGCAAATACGAGGGGGTTTCGTTTTCCAGGTATCTCAGCCGGCTGCGCAACACCCGCGCATGCGAGCTGCTGGCCGGTACAGCGCTCTCCATCCAGGAGATTGCCGAGATGTCCGGGTTCCATGATGCTTTCTATTTTAGCAGACAATTCAAAAAAGTCTATGGGATGACACCTATGCAATACAGAGAAAAAAAGAGCCGGTTATAGTCACTTCTGCCAAATCCGGACCGCTTTTACAGGACGGCCGCCCCGCACGTGATGCGCGGGGCGGCCGTTTTGCAGGTGGTCAAAAGGAGGATGGAATCATGACGTCTTTTTCGCGGCTTTTTTCCGGTACACGAGGAAGGCGGCGACTCCCGCGCCGATCAGGACTACCGCGGCAACGATGACCACGATCGCCCATACCGGGAACCCGTTTTCCGCCGGGGCGGAGGCGCTGTCCCCCTCCAGCTTCAGGGTGTATCGCAGCTCGTCGCTGCCGTTGGAAAAGAGCAGCTGCATATCGTCCGTCACCGTGGCCTGCCCGTCCGTCACCGCGGCGCCGGAGGCATCCTGGATCTCCAGCGTATATCCCTCCGGGATCTCAAAGGTGTCCCGCAGCTCCGATACGTTCAGCGGCCGGGTGAGGGTGACGGTTTTCGCGGTGTTGTCCACCTCGGCGTCGGTGTACTTGGAGGAGAGGGCAAACGAGGAGTCGACGGGCTTGGTGGCTCCGTTCCCGGTGGGATCGGTGCCGTCCGGCTGCTCAGAGCCCCCGGTGGTCCCGTCTGTACCATCTGTGTTGTCCTCCGTCGAGGGGGTGGGCGGGTCGGTGGCGATGGGGGCCTCGCCCTCATACACCTTGACATTGTCCACCAGCCCCACCGCGTTGGAGCGGCCGTCCGTGTCAAACCCGTACACGCTGAAGCCGAAATAGCCCGCCTCGGTGTAGGTGGTGTCCTCGACCTCGAGGGTCAGGGTCTCGTTGGTGCCCGGGCTCGTGACCTGGGCTTTCACGGTATTCCCGATCACGGAGAACACCACATGGTACTGGGAGCCGGTGTTGATCATGCCGCCGGATTTGAACAGGTAGTAGGGCCGTTTGCACAGCTTGATGCCGTCAAACTGGTCGAAGATGATCTGGTATCCCTGCGCCACGTCGTCCATGCGGGCGATGATACCGAAGGCGTTGCCCCGTTCCAGGGTGACGTCGGCCTCGATCGTGACATCCTTGAATTTCTGCGCCTTGTAGTAGACAATACTGTCGTTGAATTTGGCGATCTGCCCGCGCAGCTGCTGGTTGCCGTTTACGTCCGCGATGTCCCACGCGCCGTTGGAGGTCGGATCGAGGTTCAGAGTCTTCCATTCGGTGATCTTGAGGGAGCCGGAGGAGAAGTCGTTTTCGTAGACGGGTTCCGCGGCCGTGACGCCCATGGCCAGCGAGAGGGCGAATACCGCCGCGATGGCCAGGGCGAAGATGCGTTTTCTTTGCATGGTCTTACCTCCTGTGTTACCGGTGAGCGCGACGACGGGTCAGGACAGCGGTCCCGAGTGCCGCGGCCGCCAGAACGACGAGAGACGCCGGCAGGGCCGCCTCCCCGGTGTCGGGGCTATCCCCGGGATCCGTCGGATCGGGCTCTTCCGGATCCGTCGGGTCGGGATCCGTCGGGTCGGGGTCTTCGGGCCCCGGATCCGTGCCCTCGACGACCTTGGTGATCGTGAGGTTATCGAGATACGCCTCGGTCTTGTTGGCCATCCCGACATAGTTGACAAACCCCACATACCCGGCGTCCGGATAGCTGTTCGCCTCGTCGGTGTAGTCCAGCGTGACGGTCCGGGTCTCGTTGTTGTCGTCGGTATATGTGACGGCGGCCTGGATCCGGCTGCCCTCCACGGTGATCTTCGCGTGATACACCACGTCGTAGGCCACCTCAAAGTCCGCAGCGGTGGCGAGCACCTCGTAAGGACGCTTGCACAGGCTCAGACCCGCATAGCGGTCAAACACCAGCTGATAACCCTGGCGCAGATAATCCCGGCCCCGGAAGACGATGCTGGTGCTGTTGCCCAGGGAGAGGATCACATCCGCCTCGATGGTGCCGTTTTGGAACTTATCCTTGTAGTATGCGGCCGATTCGCCGGCGACATTGCCGCCCACGGTGGTCAGCACCAGCAGGTCGTCCACCACCTGTGCGCTGTTGCCGCCCACGTCGCCGCGATAGAAGCCCCAGTTGTCGGACAGGGGCTCGCTGAAGTCCTGCGTGACCGTACCCGCCGTCACTTCAGACGGATCCTCCGGCTCGGTGGGGAGGGGGGCCTCCCCCTCGTCGTTACAGGTGATGGTCAGGTTGTCAAACGCGACCGTCGCCTGGTGGGTGCCCGCATCGTGCCACATCATGAAGCCCATGTAACCGCTGTTCGAGTAGCGGGGTTCCTCCTCCGTGATGGAGAAGATCGGCTCCCCGTATTCCTTGCCGGGCACCGTCATATAGAGGGTGTGGGTGGCGCCGGACACAACCAGCTTCACCTGTACCGCGTCGGTGGCGTATTCCACCCCTTCACCGTCGTTGTTGAAGAAGAAGCCGGCCTGGATGTCCTGATAGGGGCGGGAGACGAATTTGATGTAATACTGTTTGTCGCTGTCAGGGCAGTGGACGAAATACACCGCGTACCCCTGGGCCGCCAGCGCATCCGAACGGTAGAAGAACATGGCCGCGTCGTTGTTGACTCCCTCCGGGAAGGTAAAGGTGAATTCCGCCGTGAAATCCTGGCACATCTGCTGGTTGTACAGCGCGGCCACCTCGCTGAACGCCGTGGCTGAGCCGAGCAGCAGCTGTTCGTCCTGGATCTCCATGGTCCCTTCGGGCAGTCCCAACCGGTTCCACTGGGCGAGCTGGTCTGCGGACGCAAAGTCTCTGGTCACCGCCGGGTATTCGGGATTCTCCGCCTCTGCCCCGCACACCGGGAGGCAGAGCAGCGACAGCAGACAGAAGATCGCCAGAATACCGCTCATTTTCCTTTTCATCATAAGCCCTCCTTATTTTTATGACTGATTGATCTCGTCAATCAGTTTTTGCCCGTTTTTCTCGGTGAGCAGCGTGTTCCGGAATTCCTCCCAGGAGGCGTCGATATCGTTGGAATTCAGCACCATGTTGAAGACGTTTTCCCAGAAAAACTCGCTCACGTTCCAGCGGTCCTTCGCCGGGGTCGACATAAAGTCGATTTCCGGATTCTTCTGATTCATTTTGGGCCCGTAGAGGTCCCGCACCTTCTGCGCCAGAGTGACAAATTCCGGCTCGATGTCCGGGCTGACCCACGCGCCGTCCGCGTCCCAGCGCGCCAGCTTGTAGATCTGGTTGGTGGGGAACACGTCGCCGATCCATTTTTCCTGTCCGGTGGAATCGGTGGGCAGCAGGGAGACGATGGTGTCCCCCTCTTTTTTATAGGAGATGTTCTCGATGCCGATCCGCCCGAGCTCGATCCCCTCCTCGGACAGCAGGTAGTCGTAGAGCGCGAGGCACCGCGCCATCTTCTCGTCGCTGAGATTGCTGTTGAACATGGTGCCCTGGGCAAAGTTGTAGTTCTGGGTGCAGGTATAGGTCTTGCCCTCGGCCTCGGGAGGCGGCAGCATATCCAGATCGGTGGCGGCGTTGAACCCCTGGTTGACCGCCGCCAGCTTCGCGAGCGCGACATACTGCATGGGGCTGGACTCGCCCACGAGATAGACCACGCCCGCGCGCCCGGAACAGAAGTTGTTCTCCGAGTCGGCCAGCTTCATGGTGGCAAAGTCCTTGTCGAGAATGTTGTTGTCATACATCTTCTTGATGAATTTGATCGGCTCTGCATTATACTTGGACAGCACGCCGGGGATCCACTGCCCATCCTCCTGGATATACCCGGTGATGTCGATCCCGTGCGCGAAAAACACCCATTCCAGGTTCAAACCGGGGGTCAGACCATAGGTGTCGTTCTGCCCGTTCTGGTCGGGGTCGCCGTTGGTGAACCGCTCGAGCAGGTTGTACAGCCCGTCCAGGGTGGTGGGGGCCTCCTCGATCCCGAGATTGCGCATCCAGTCCTTGCGCACCCACAGTGCGGGTGTGTAATAGGTGTTGGCGGGATCGGTGAAGGTCGTGCGCGGGATGAAGTAGTGATTGCCGTCCACCTTCATGAAATCGTACTCGTCCATGATCGCCTTTAAATGGGGATAGGCGGACAGGTCGTTGGGCAGTGACTTGATTACCCCCTCCGAGGCCCATTTGATCAGCGTGCTGGTGTAGCCGCTGTACCCCGGGTGCATGAACATGTCCGGCAGGGTGCCGCCGGCCGCGCTGATGTTCAGTTTCTCGATGTAGTCCACCGTGGAAAGCGCCACCGGGACGATCTTGATGTTGAACTTCTCATTGAGATAGTCGCCGATCTCGTCGTTGCCCCATTTGGCGCTGTCCCACATGCCGATTTTGATCTCGTAGAACACGCTGGGATCATCCGGCACCGCCTGTGTCTGTGTTGTCGAGGAACTGCCTTCAGGGCTGCAGGCGCCGGCGCCGAACGCCAGTGCCAGCGCCAGGACAAGGCAGCCCAGGCGTCTCCATTTTCTTTTCATACCTCTCTCCTCCTTATGATTTGATGGCGCCGGACGCGACGCCTTTGACAAAATACCGCTGCAAAAACGGATACACAAACAGGATGGGGACGATGGCAATGATGACGGTGGCCATTTTGATCCCCTCCGTGCCGGCATAGAGTGTCTCCCCGGAAGCGCCTGGCGTGATGAGATTCGGGTCCCCCACGTTGACGTTGTTGTACACGATGTCCCGCAGCAGCTTGGCGAGCGGGAACATGTTGCCGTCGCTCAAAAACAGCATGGAGCTGAACCAGTCGTTCCATTTGTCCACCAGCGTGAAGAGGGAGAAGGTGGCGATCGTCGCGGTGGACAGCGGCAGCACCACGCGAAACAGAATGGTCAGGTCGTTGGCGCCGTCGATCTCGGCCGCCTCGATCAGCGAGGGGGGGATCGAGGAAAAGCTGTTTTTGATGATGATCAAATAGAACATGTTGATGCCATAGGGGACGATCAGGGCGGCGAGGCTGTCGAACAGCCCGAGGTCCCGGACCAGCATGTAAAACGGGATGATGCCGCCGCCGAAAAACAGGGGGATCAGGACATAGGTGACCAGCAGCCTCTTGCCCGGCAGGCCCGGCCGGGACAGACCGTATGCGAGCGGGATGGTCAGCGCCATGCTGTACACCACGCTCCCCACCGACACCAGGATACTGATCCCCATCGCTTTGAGCACCTGGGAAGAGGTGAACACATACTCGTAATTCTTCAGTGTGAACTCGGTGGGGAACAGCACGATCCCGTTTTTGACGTAATACTCATTGGGGGCGATGGAGACCATCAGGATGTTCCACAGGGGGAAGATCATGATGATCGCAAGGATGCAGAAAAACAAAAGCAGTATACCGTCAAACAGTGTAACTCTCTTGAAAAAACGTCTCATTCGCCTGGTCCCTCACATATAGATTCCGGTGCCGTTCAGGCGCTTGCACACCGCGTTGACCCCCATCAGCAGGCCGAAATTGATGATGGATTTGAACAGCCCCACGGCCACGCCGGTGCTGAAGTTCAGTTCCCGCAGCCCAATCCGGTAGATGTAGGTGTCGATGATGTCCGCCACGTCGTAGACGTTGGAGTTGTACATGTTGAAGATCTGGTCGAACCCCGCGTTCATGATGTTCCCGGTGGCCAGGATCAGCATGGTGAGCACCATGATCCGGATCCCGGGCAGGGTGACATACCGCATCTTCTGAAACCGGTTGCAGCCGTCGATGGTCGCGGCGTCGTACAGCTCCACGTCGATGTTGGTGATGGCCGCCATATAGAGGATCATCGAATACCCGGCCGATTTCCAGATGGAGGTGGCGAACAGCAGGACGATAAAAAAGACGTCGTTGATGAGGAAATTCACCCGCTCACCCGTCAGCTGGAACAGGATGGTATTGACCGCGCCGCGGTTGACCGAAAACAGGTTGAACACCATCGAGCCGATGATGACCCAGGAGATAAAATAGGGGAAATAGAGCACCGACTGCACCGTCTTTTTGAACCATTTCAGCCGCACCTCGTTCATGAGGATGGCCAGGATGATCGGCACGGGGAACTCGATGAGGATCCGCCCGAGTGAGATCAACACCGTGTTGCGGGTGACCTCCCAGAACTTTTCATCCCGAAACAGCTCGGCAAAGTAGGCAAAACCGTGCAGATCTGCCCAGGGCATCTCCCAAAAGGTCTGGTTGAACTTGTAGTCTTTGAAGGCCAGCACCATGCCGCCCATGGGGAAGTAGTTGAAGATAAGCAGGAACAGCAGGCCGGGCAGCATCATCAGATAGATATAGCGGTGCTGCCACATCCGCTTGCGCAGCCCGGGTCCCTGCCGGCGCGCCCGGGCTTCCCGCCTGCGCGGCCCGGCGGCCCCGGGACGGGTCTTGATAGCTTGCAAATTGAATTCCCCCTTGCCAGAATCAGGCGATCCGTCCGCCGGCCGTCACCGCCGCCGCGGAATGCGGCGTTGTCACATAGGCGTAAATCAGGTAGGGCTGTCTCTCGTCCCCGGCGGTCAGTGTGAGCTCCAGCGTGACCGTCTCTCCGGGCTGCAAGGCCACGGCGGCGGGCGTCTCTCCCACCGCCGCCCCGTCGGCGGATATCGCCACCGAGGCGGTCAGCGCAGCGGGCCCCCGGTTGGTCAGGGAAAGCGTTCCCGTCCCCTCGCCGGACAGGGATTCCGGCACGGTCAGCACAGCCTGTACATCCTCCGAGAAATCCACCGTCACGGGCCGGGACTGTCCGGCAGTCAGGGCCAGCTCCCGCCGGGCGGTCTGCTGCCCATAGGTGATCTCCAGCGTCAACTGACCCGCGCGGGGGAGCCCGGTCAGCAGCGCGGTCCCGGTTTCGTCTGCCTGCACCGTCCCCTCTGCCGCGCCGGAGAAACGGATCGTCGCCTGCACCGGCTGACCGGCCGCCTGCGTCCTCACGGTCACCTGCGCCGGGGACTCCACCGCGGCGATCCCGCTGGCATATCCCATGCCGTGGGGGATATAGTCCTCGTTGAACTGATACTGCCCGTTGTCATCGAGGATCCCGAGCGGGAGGTCGGGGTACTGATCGACGATTCCCACGGAAAACTGCGGGGAGGCCGAAAAGCCGTTGAACCCGCTGCCGATGGGCGGGACATACGCGCCGCCGTTGAAATTCCCCTTAAAATACCGGCTGCCCACCAGATAGAGCAGGGAATACGATTTCCAGGCGGTTTGATCTGCACCGGTGGGGAAACCGGGGTTGAGCCCGGCCTGGAACTGGACATTGTTCTCCGCCAGTTTCTGGAGCTCCGCGTCCCCGAAGAAGCCGGCGAGCTTCTGCAGGTTGCGGCCCATGAACCCGAAATGGGAGGAGGCGCCGTGGGAGAGGGCCTGGAAGAAGCGGATTCCCCTCTGGCTGTCGTTGTTATAGGCGGCGACCGGATAGATGCCGAGAGGCGTGAGCTGCGCGGTCGGTTTCACATAGCCGTCGACATAGATTTGCAGGGTGTTGTACCACATCGCGGCATCGGGGTCCCCGGGTGCCAGCTCGAGTAGATCCATAAAGGGCTGCAGGTCGGTCGGCGTCTGGTTGCCGAGCAGCAGGTTGGTGGACTGGATCCACTCGAGCATCATCGCCTCGCGGTTGTTCTCAAATTCATAGAAACAGCCGTAGGCGCCGTCGATGGGGTTCTGGTAGTCGGTATACTGCTGGGCGCTGACCTCCCTGGCCAGCACTTTCGCCTGTTCCAGGTATTTCGGGTCACTGTCCGCCTTTGCCATATAGGTGCAGGCAGTCAGGAACATCAGCTTATCCCGCGTGCGCAGGCTGTAATCAAACGTCCAGTTCATCTCCCGCAGATAATAGAGCTGCCGGATGGCCGCCTCCGCCCGCTCGCGCCCGCCGGCGCCCTCCACATCCAGCTCCTCGGGCAGATAGTAGGGCCGCCGCACGCACAGGTCGAAGGAGAGGTCAAAAGCGGCTTTCACCTGCTGCGCCAGCGGGGCGTCCGTGGTCTGCAACACGGGGTATGCCCGCGCCAGGGCGGACATGGCATATGTCATGTCAAACCAGGTGCGCAGCTCGTGCGCCGAGAACTGGGAGGGGTACAGATCGTGGATAAACCGGCCGTCGGTCAGGGGATCGTCCGTGCGCTCCTGTGCCGCGAGAATATACTGAAGGCCAAAGGCGATGTTGTCGAGCACTCGCGCCCGGTTATAGGGCGACAGCCAGCTCTCCTCCGTCTCCAGGATATCCAGCATGGTGTGGACCGTCATGACCTGGGCGTGCAGCTCGCGCAATTCGTCGGTGGAGCTGTCCCGCCAGCCCATCTTCCCGGGCGAGCGCCGCAGGTCCAGCTGGTTGAGGGAGGTGTCCAGCAGCGTCTCGTTGACCAGCAGGCTGTCGCCAATCTCGAACGCCGTGGAGATCAGCAGATCCCGGTCCTCCCCGACGGTGACGACATACCGCCCCGCCTCCCGGAAGTCGGAGAAATCCAGCTCCCACCAGCTGCTCTCCCAATAGGCTCCGAGTTCCCGGATCCGCCCCTCGTACACCGGCTCGCCGGTGTCGAACCGCCGCACCGCAAAGGAGGCGGGCGAAAACGCCGTTTCCCCGGGCGAGCGGATATAGGCCTTTTTCGCCGCGTGGGTCTCGTATCCCACCTGGGAGTTCAGCAGGCTGAACCGCGTGTCGAGCGGCATCTCGTCTGTGGCAAAAAATGAGTCCACATTGAGATGGCCGGATTTCAGCGTATCGGTGATCTGGATCCGGCAGGAGCGTCCGGCATAGGCCTGCACATCCCACACCCGGCGGGTCATCTCCTCCGACCCGGAGCCGGTCTCGGTGAGCAGCGCCTCGCCGGTCTTGGCGTCGGTCAGGCAGATTTTCAGGTTTTCGGTGTCCGATCCGCCGCCCGCCCGGAAGGCCAGGTAGCGGCTGTTGATCGTGAAGGGTTCAGAGGTGAGCGTCCCTTGGAAGGCCTCGTCCACCGCCTGCAGGCCCGCTTCGGACGTGCGCACGGAGTCATCCAGCGCCGCCGTCCGCTCTCCTAAGCACAGCGCCTCGAAGCTGCCCTTCATGTCTGAGACCACCAGGGAGACCTGGTTCCCACGCCCCTGCGCCACGCCGTATCCCTCGAGCGTCGTCTCCAGGCGCCGGATGCCGTCCACATCCACCGCCATGTGAAAGGCGTTTTCCCCTACCGGGGTCAGGGACACGGCGAGCGTATAGCTGCCGCCGGTCTCCACCGACACCGCGCTGGTGGTCACGCCGTCCTGATAGGTCTCCAGAGAGGTCAGAATCCCCTGATTGACCCGCATGATCTCCAGCCGCTGTTTGGCCAGATGAAGCACAGCGGCAAACCCGTTGTTCAGCTCGGCGTCCGTGCCCACACAGATGCCCGCGATCGACCCCACGTCGGTGGTGATCCGGGCCGAGACGGTCTCGCCGTCCGCCGCCGTCCAGTCGTCGGCGGTGAAGAACAGGCCGCGCCAGTAGCTCTCGGTCTCCAGGGCGGAATACACCCGCTCGGTTGTCAGTTTCCCGCCGCTCACGGCATAGGCCGGCCGGATCTCCCCGGTGGACAGATACCGGCCGCCGCTCTTTTGCAAAACGCCCGAGACACCCTGTTCCGGCGTCAGGGAATAGGAGGCGTCCTCCGACAGTTCCCAGCCCGTCAGATCCTCCCCGTCAAGCGGGGAGGGCTGACCGGCCGCGGGGCTTTTGCATCCCGACAGGATCCCCATCAGCATCGCCGCACAGGCGAAACCCGCCCAAAACCGCTTCATTGCCGTCCCTCCTTATTTTGCCAGCCCCGCTACCGCCACCTGGGTCACCTGTCCGCCGTGCGCGGCCTGTACCAGAAGGGCGTAGGGCTTCTTGACGCCGGTGGAGGCGATCGCCATCCGCAGCGTCTGTTCGTCACCGGGCGAAAGATTTGCCTGCAGCGTCTGCTGTCCGGTCTGCACGCCGTCCGCGAGAAGGTTCAGGGAGACGGACATATCCGCCGTCCCCTCGTTTTTCAGCCGGATTTCCACCTGCCCCGCGTCGCCCGACACCACCGTCGGAGCGGTCACCTCCAGATAGAGCAGGCTTTCAAAATCCACCGTCCACTCGCCCGAGCCGGCGCCCACGGTGCCGAAGGTGCGCCGGGCCGTCTTGCCGGAGCCCGAGACCTCCACCGTCACCGCCTGCCCGAGCGGCAGATCCGAAATGGTCAGCTCTCCCGAGGCGGGGATCTCATAGGTCCCCACCGTGCGCCCGTCCACCGTGGCGGTCACGGTGGACGCCACGGCCTTGCCGCCGCTTTGCGTCCGGAGCGTCAGGGTATACGGCGCCTCGCTCAGCACGGCGGCGCTGATGAACGCCATGCTGTGGGGCAGATAGTCCTCATTGAACTGATAGCTCCCGTCTTCGTTCAGAATACCCTTGGGCAGGTCGGGATCGTCGCCAATACGGCGCTCGGTGAACTGCGGGGCGGCGGTAAAGCCGTTGATCCCGCTGCCCAGAGGCGGTATGTACCGGCTCCCCTCCCCATAAAAGCCCGAGAAGCTCCGGTTGCCCAGGCCGTATATGAAGGAATAGGAGGTCCACTGCGTCTCCTCATACGCATTGGGCATGCCGGGATTCAGGCCGATGACAAACTGGGTGTTGCGCTGGGCCAGCTGCTGGAGGCTGCTGTCGTTGAGGTAATTGCCCAGGATCATCATGTTGCGTCCCATCAGGCCATAGAGGTTGTTTGCGCCATGGGAGATGGACTGGAAGAACTTGACCCCGCCGTTCTCCTCGTCCATATAGGCGGCCACCGGGTAGATCCCGAGCGGGGTGAGCCCAGCGGAATTTTTGATATACCCATCGGCAAACGTGCGGATCACGTTGTGCCATCGGGCGGCGTCCGGGCTGTCCGGGTCGTAGGCGATCAGGTCGATGAACGGCTCCAGGTCGGTGGGCTGGATACAGCCGAGGTTTTGCCCGAAGCTCTGTAGCCAGTCCACCATAAACGCCGTCTCGTTGTTGTCGAATTCCCGGAACATCCCGTAGCAGCCGTCGGGCGCGCTGTCGTAATCCGTGTACTGCCGGTCTGCAATCTGCGCGGCCAGTTCACGGGCCTTGTCCATATAAGACGTGTCCCCGGTGGCCTTGAACATCTCCGTGCAGGCCTTCATGAACATCAGGCGGTCCCGTGTGCGCAGTTCGGTGGGGAATTCCCACAGCATGCTGTTGATCCCGTACCGGATTTTGGCCGCGGCGGTCACGCCCTTGCGGCCGTCCGGCACCTCCAGGGTGAATTCGGATTCGAGATAATAGGGCCGCAGCACGCACAGTTCATAGCTCAGCTCAAAGGCCTCCTTATAGGTCTGTGCCACGGCCGGGTCGTGGCCCTTCATCACCCGGTAGCTGCGCGCCAGCGCCGCCATGGCGTTGACGATATCGTAAAAATTGCGGATTTTGGGCGCGCTGTACTGTGTGTCGTACAGGTCGTGCTTGAACCGGCCGTTGGTCAGGGGATCGTCGGTCCGCTCCTGCAGCGCCAGCAGATACTCGCATCCAAACCGGATGTTGTCGAGCAGTTTGGCCTGGTTTTCCGCCGACAGGCTGTCATAGATCGTGTCGTACACGTCGCACAGGGTCTGGATCGCGATGATGTTGGCGTGGATCTCCCGCAGCTCGTCGGTGGAGCTGTCCCGCCATCCGAGCTTTCCGGGCGAACGGCGGGCGTCCAGCTGGTCGAACAGCACCATCTGGATGGACGAGTCGGTCAGAATCTGCCGGCCGACCGCAAAGACCTGGGACTCCAGATCCCCGTTTTCACCCGGGATCCGGACGAAGTATTTCCCGTCCTCCTCACAGGCGGAAAAATCCGCGACCCACCAGTAGCTGTTCCACTTCTCGCCCCAATAGACGGCCTTCCCCTCGTAGACGGTGCGCCCGTTTTCGGCAGAGATCAAGGAAAACGGCGCGTATGTCTCGGCCTCCCCCGGATCCACGGCCGAGCGGATGTACACCGCCTTGTATCCGTAGCGGCTGTACCCGACCTGTGACTCCAGAAGGCTGTGGGTCTCTGCCGAAAAATCATTCTTCAATATGGCCCCCTCCCCCGGCTGAACGGCGGAAGTCCATCCGCCGCTTTGTGATTGGCTGGTATTGCTGCCCTCGATACTGTTGGTTATAATCGTGTCGCCCTGTGTCACGGAGGGCTCCCTCTCCACGCGGTTGGGAATTCGCTCGGCCGGGGTGCGGTGGGCGCATCCCGCGGCGGACAGGATCAGGCTGGCGCATAAAAGACAAATCCCCACTCGTTTTTTCAATGTTTCCACCTCTTACTTTTGGCGATTGATTTTCTTACAGGACTACTATATAATAAACATCGCACAGAATAAAATGGAATTACATCGGAGTTTTTGTCATTATTTCGGCGGACGGAGGGATTCTATGCGGTGGATTCAGCGCTTTAAAAGACTGTTTGATATCCGGCTGAAATCTCTGATTATTCTGATTCTGGCCATATTTTTCCTGGCGGTCATCGCCATGAACTTTCTGTTTTACGCGGTCTCCTCCCAGGCGCTCAAGGAGCAGTCCGGCACCTATTTTTCCAGCATCAGCTTCCAGATCCAGCAGGACATACGCACCAATCACACGTTTGTCAACGACGCTCTGGAGAACATCTGCGGCTCCGAACAGCTACAGCGCTATCTCCACACCGGCAACGATCCGCAGACGCATGAAAATATCGCCGACAGCCTCAAAAATATTGCGGCGCTCAACGACTGTATCGAGACGATCAAAATCGTCTCGGATCACGCGACCATCTCGGTGGCGGAGGAGGAGCCGGTGGCCATGTTCTTCCTCACGCAGGAGTACGATCTGCTGCACATACAGCCGGAAAAGCCCTTTTTCACCCGGCCTCTGCTGTCCGAAGAGAGGCGGACGTCCTATTATGTCTATGTGTATCCGATCCGCTCTGTCGAGCTGGACACCTTCCGGCAATATATCGGCACCGCGCTGGTGCTCCTCAACCTTGACAAGGAGCTGGCCAATCAGGAGTCGGGGCTATCTATCCCCTCCACCGCGTGCATGGTGGCGGATCAGCGGGACATGGTGCTGTACAGTACCGGCATGGTGGACGCCGAGGACTTTTATGCGGCGTGCCGGCGCAAGACGGACGAAGCTGCGTCGGATATCGCCACCGTGCGCTATCAGGGAGAGACCTATTATTTCACCTCCTCCGATCTCTCCGACGTGAACTGGAAAATCCTCACAGCCGTGCCGCAGAGGCTGCTGTCGTCGCAGATGGGCCAGATCCAGAGGATCACGATCCTGCTGTCAATCGGCAGCGGCGTGCTGGTGCTGGTGGTGGCCGCCCTGCTGCTGGTGAATATCTATTGCCCGATCCGCTCGATGGCGGAGGACATGTCCAAGGTCCATCTGGGGGACCGGGAGCTGCGCATCCAAAGCCCCTCGCATAATGAACTCGGTGATCTGGCCTATCACATCAACGGCATGCTGGACGCGCTGCAGGATTCGGCCCGGGAGATCATCCACACGCAGAACAACCTCTATCAGCTGGAGCTGGCGGAGAAAAAGAGCCAGATGCTGGCTCTGCAAAGCCAGATCAACCCCCATTTTCTCTACAACACCCTGGAGTGCATCCAGGCGATCGCCGTGCTGCACCATGTGCCGCAGATCGCCACCATCACCTCCTCGATGGCGAAGATCTTTCGCTATGCCATCGGCCAATCGGGCACATCGCCCCTGTCAGACGAGCTGACCTGCGTCCAGCACTACCTGAATATCATGCGGATCCGCTTTGACTGCGAGGCCCGGCTGGAACTCGAGATCCCTGAGGAATACCTGCGCCTGCCGGTGTTGCGCATGACGCTGCAGCCGATTGTGGAAAACGCCTTTGCGTATGGGCTGGAGAAAAACGGCGGGGAAGGGTATATCCGCATCACGGCACAGCGGCACGGGAATCGCCTGTGGATCTCCATTTATAACAGCGGCAACAGCCTGACAGCCGAAGCGGCGCAGCAGATCAATCAGGCGCTGCGCGGCGCTCTGGTGCAAAGCGCCAATATCAACGGCGGCTTGGCTTTGATCAATATTCAGCATCGGCTCCGTCTGTACGGCGGTCCTGACAGCGGGATCCGGGTCTCGGTGACGGAAGACGGGCTGGCGTGTTTCACACTCGTGTTCCCATTCCCGGAACCTGCCGGGGAGAACCCGGACTGAGGAGAAGGCCGGGGAACCGGGACGGGGGCGTATCCGTGAAGAAGGGGCCGCCGCTTGAAAAAGCGGCGGCGTTTTTATACATTTTCCCATATCTTTCCGGAGGAAGAGGAGGGAAATTTTCCGGTTTGCCCCTTGCCTTTTGCGAATGATAGGTATATACTGTACTCTATTCGTTTTTTAGTAAATTCCACGGATTTTTGCCGGGTGTGGGGTGCTGGTATGCAGGATATGATAAAACGCATCATCGAGATGGACGAGAAGGCGCGACAGATCACCGAGGAAGCCCGCCTGGAAAAGCAGAATTCCGAACAGGAGATCGCCCAAAAGGCACAGGAACTGCGGACGGAATATCTGGAAAAGGCGCGCAGGCGGATCCGGGAGAACGTGAAGACCGAGCGGGCGGCCGCCGAACAGAAGTGGGAGGCGCAGCGGCAGGCGCTCGAGGAGGAGCGGGCGCGGCTGGAGCGGACGTTTGCCGATCAAAAGGACGGCTGGGTCGACGAGATCGTCCGGCGGGTACTCTCCTGAGCCCGGGACGCTGAGAAAGCGGCCCTCACGCCCCGCCGCGGGCCCATTTACTTCAACAGAGAGGATGCGGGTAGCGATGTTCTCCTATTCCGGCAATGTCATATCGGCCAAGGCCCGCACCATGTACGGGCAGTGTCTGAAGGAGAAGAACTATGAAGAGCTGCTGCTGTGCCACAGCGTCGGCGAGGTGGCGGCCTATCTCAAGACGCGTACCTGCTATGCTGCGGCGCTCAGCGATGTCAACGAAGCGACGATCCACCGCGGATACCTGGAGTTTCTGCTCCGGCAAAAGCGCAATCGCGATTATGCGGCGCTCAACCGCTATGACAAGACCATCGGGCTGCCGATCACCACGTATCTGACCGAACAGGAGGAGACCGAACAGCTCATGCGGTTTTTGCGGCTGTTCAGCGCGGGGCATGCGGAGGAGTTTCTGCTCCGCTCGCCGCTGTCGGACTCCGGGAAATCCCGGCTGGATCTGAAGCGGCTGAGTCAGTGCCGGACCTACGATCAGCTGTTACAGGAGCTCACCGGGCTGCCCTACCGCCGGATCCTGGAGGCCAGGCCCCCGGAGAACGGGGTGCTGCCGCTCACCCGGATCGAAAACGCGCTCTATCGCCGGCTGACCCGCACGCTGCTCGGGATCATCGAGGGCACGCGCGGCGAGCTGCGGCGGCAGCTGCGGGAGCTGTGCGGCGCGCAGATCGACTCCCAAAATGTGACGCGGATCCTGCGGCTCAAGCAGTTCTTCGGGGCGGACCCGGACACCATCCGGCGGGAGCTGCTGCCGACGGTCGGGGGCATCTCCGGGAAGATGCTGGAGAAGATGGTGGAGGCCGACACGCCGGAGGAGGTCATGCGGCTGTTCCGGTACACGCCGATGGGGCGGACGCTCCCGGAGGAGCAGTATCCGTTCACCTATGATCTGTATCTGCGGGTGCCGTATTTCAGCGCCCGCCACTATATCCACTTTTCAAGCTATCCCATGGTCGTGCTCATCTCCTTCCTGGTGCTCACCCAGGCGGAGCTGGACGATATCACCAACATCATCGAGGGGATCCGGTACGGCCTGCCGCCGGAACAGATCCGGCCGATGCTGGTGCTCACCCATCAGAAAGGAGGAGACTGAAATTGGCGGTTACCAAAATGCTGCTGCTCAGCATAACCGGGCAGATGAACCGGCTGGACGACGTGATTTCGGTCTGTTGTGACAGCGGGCAGTTCCAGCCGAACGACGCGCTGTCCTTCTTCTCGGATAATGCCGGGGATTTGACGGCGGTGCGGGGACACAACCCCTATACCGCCACGCTCAACACGCTCGAAACCGCGATCAGCCGGGTACACGGCAAGGCGGTCTATCAAAAGCCCGCGCGGTTTGAGCGCCGCGAGGAGCTGGAGGAATACGTGCGGTTGGCAGCGGGGCGTTCGGACACGCTCTCACAGAGAGCTCTCGAGATCTCCTCCCGGCTGGATATGCTGCGTAAAGAGGCCGAACAGTTCGAGCATTTCCGGGGTCTGGATGTGGATATGCAGGATATTCTCGACTGCGAGACGATCAAGGTGCGGTTCGGCCGGCTGCCGAAGGAGAGCTTTGATCGATTGGAGCTGTACGACGACAACCCGTATGTGCTCTTTTTCCCCGGCGCGTCCGACAACCACTATTACTGGGGCGTGTATTTTGCGCCGCTGGAAGTGGCACCGGAGGTGGACCGGATATTTGCGGGCCTCTATTTTGAGCGTATGCGGGTGCCCGCCGAGCACGGCACGCCGGAGGAGATCCTCGCCCACCTGCAAAGCGAGATCGAGGAGGCGCAGCGCGCGCAGGCGGACTGTGCCGACGAGATGGCCCGTTTCCGGGAGACGGAGGGGGCAAGGCTCCAGGATGTATACAGCCAGCTCAAAGAGCTGGATTTCCGGTTCGGGGTGCGGAAATTTGCGGCACAGTATAACGACAAATTCATCCTCGCGGGCTGGATCCCCGCCGAGGAGCAGAAAAATTTTGAAAAGCGGCTGGACGCGGTCGGGGAGGTGGAGCACTCCTTCGAGAGGCCGGGGAAGGATGTCCGCCACACGCCGCCGGTCAAGCTGAAAAACGGGAAGCTGTTCCGGCCGTTTGAGTTCTTCGTGGACATGTACGGCGTGCCGCGGTATGGCGAGATCGACCCGACCGCGTTTGTCGCCGTCACCTATACGCTGCTGTTCGGCGTGATGTTCGGAGATGTCGGACAGGGACTGCTGGTCGCGCTGATCGGCTGGCTGATGTGGAAGCTGAAAAAGATGGCGATCGGCCGGATCCTTGTCCCGTGCGGGATCTCTTCCGCCGTTTTCGGGCTGGTGTTCGGATCGGTATTCGGGTTTGAACATGTGCTTGACCCGGTGTACAAGGCGCTGTTCGGGTGGGAGGAAAAGCCCATCGAGGTGTTGCAGCCGGACACCACCGTGCTCATCATCGCCGCCTCTATCGTCGTCGGGCTGGTGCTGATCCTGCTGTCCATGGTACTCAACATCTACTCGGGGCTGCGGCGCCGGGATTTTGAGGGGGCGCTCTTTGGCCCGAGCGGGGTGTGCGGACTGGTGTTCTATGCTGCGCTGATTGCGGGGCTCGCCGGGCAGATGCTGCTCGGGTGGCACCTGCTCACCGTGTGGTATGTACTCCCGCTGATCGTGCTGCCGCTGCTGCTCATGTTCTTCCGTGAGCCGCTCGGCAAGCTCGTCGCCCACGATCCGGACTGGAAGCCGGAGAAGTGGGGCGAATACATTGTCCAAAACATCTTTGAGATGTTTGAGACCATGCTTTCGTACCTGTCCAACACCATGTCCTTTCTGCGGGTGGCCGCTTTCGTGCTGGTACACGCCGGCATGATGATGGCGGTGTTCGCAATCGGCGACCTGTTCGGCCCGTTTGGCTACACGGTCGCGGTGGTGGTCGGCAACGCGCTGGTCATGGTGATGGAGGCGCTGCTCGTGGCGATCCAGGTCATGCGTCTCGAGTTTTATGAGATGTTCAGCCGCTATTATCAGGGGGACGGATGGGAATTCTCGCCGCTCTCGCTGACGGCGGAGAGGAAATAAACCGAATCTTAATCTTGGGAGGAACGAACTATGAATTTCGCGCTGCTGCTCATCCCCGCCGTGCTGCTGCTCGGCTCGCTCGTGCTTGCCTATGTGATGGTGAAGCGCGGCAAACCCGTGAAAAAGGCCCTGTCCGTCCATTTCACCAGCCTGCTCGTCATTCTGGCGCTGTCGCTGGTGCTGCCGTTTGGCGTGGCTGCCGCCCCCGCGGAAGACGTGGACGCGGCCCCCGAGGCCTCCGTGTCGGAGACGGAGGATGTGGCCGAGCCGGCCGCTGCGGATAACGGTCTGAAATATATCGGCGCCGCACTCGCCGTGGGTCTTGCCGGCATTGGCGGCGGCATTGCGGTCGCCTCCTCGGCCTCGGCCGCCATCGGCGCGACCGCGGAGGATCCGAAGGCATTCGGTAAATCCATCATCTTCGTGGCGCTCGGCGAAGGGTTCGGTCTGTATGGCCTGCTCATCGCCATCCTGTGCATCCTGCTCTAAAGGAAAATTCCCGAAGGGGGGCGGATTCCCGTGCGGTTTTATCTCATCAGTGACAACAACGACACCCGGGTGGGGATGCGCCTGGCCGGGATCGAGGGTGTGGTCGTCCATGAAAAAGAGGAGACGGTGCGCGCCCTGACCGAGGCGATGGAACAGGACGATATCGCGGTGATCCTCATCACCGAGCACCTCGTCGCGCTGTGCCGCGACCTGGTGGACGATCTGAAGCTCAACCGATCGCGGCCGCTCATCGTGGAGATTCCCGACCGGCATGGCAACGGCCGGGCCAAGGACTCGATCACGCGGTATGTGCGGGAGGCCATCGGCATCAAGATTTGAGTATCCCGCTGCGCCGGTCGGCGCTGCGGGCGTGGAAAGAGCGTGAGACACAATGGCGAACAGCGAAGAGAAGATCCGGACGTTTCTGCAGGCGATCGACCGCCACGCGCAGGAGCAGCGGGAGCAGATCCATCGCGAGGTGGAGGCGTTCAAGTCGCAGCGGCTGCACACGGTGGAGCAGGAGGTGCTGCGCGAGGCGTACGGGCTTGTACGAAAAGAGCGGGCGGAGCTGCGCGACGAGCTCAGCCGGGAGATGTCCGGCCGGTATGTGAAGGCGAAAGCGGAGCTGCTCACCCGCCGGCAGGAGATACTGTCCGAGGTGTTCGCAGCCGCCCGGGAAAAACTGCTCGCCTTCGCGCAGAGCGACGACTATCCGGCATATCTGAACCGTGCGCTGGACGAACTGCTTACCGTGCTGCCGGCAGACGGGTCGGTCTTTTTCCTGCGTCCGCAGGACGAGCCGCTGCTGCCCGCTCTGCGGGAGCGCTGCCCACAGTCCCGGTTTGAGACGGACGCCGCCATCACGCTCGGCGGGATCCGTGGGGAGAATGAGCAGCGGGGCCTTGTCGCGGACGACACGCTCGACGAGAAACTGAACAGCCAGCACGCGTGGTTTGTCGAAAATTCCGGGCTGGTACTCTCCTGACAGAAAGGTGTGAACCGCATGCAAAACCGCATCCATGGTATCAACGGACCGGTGGTCACGCTGCTCGGGGACACCGGATTGTCCATGATGGAGATGGTGCTTGTCGGCAATGAGAGGCTTGTCGGCGAGGTCATCGGGATCAACGATGAGCGCACCACCATCCAGGTATACGAAAATACGACGGGGCTGAAAACCGGCGAGCCGGTGGAGACGACCGGCGGCCCGTTGTGCGCGACGCTCGGCCCCGGGATCCTCGACAACATTTTTGACGGGATTGAGCGGCCGCTCAAGGCGATTGCACAGCGGTCGGGCGATTTTATCAGCCGGGGGATCGCCGTGTCCGCGCTCGACGAGGAGCGGGAGTGGGACGTGACCCTGACCGTGAAAGCGGGCGACCGGGTATGTGGTGGCGAGGTGTACGCCACCTGTCCGGAGACCGCGATCATCACGCATAAATGCCTGGTGCCGCCCTCCCTCTCGGGTACGGTCACCCGGGTGCTGCCCGACGGGAAATACCGGGTGCGCGACACGGTGGCGGTCGTCACCGACGGGCAGGGGAAAGAGCACCCGCTCACCCTCTGCCAGCAGTGGCCGATCCGCATCCCCCGCCCGGTGGGCAAACGGCTGTACGCCGATACGCCGCTCATCACCGGCCAGCGGGTGATCGACACGCTGTTCCCGGTGGCGAAGGGCGGCACGGCCGCGGTGCCGGGCGGATTCGGCACCGGCAAGACCATGACCCAGCACCAGCTTGCCAAATGGTGCGATGCGGATATCATCGTGTATGTCGGCTGTGGCGAGCGCGGCAATGAGATGAGCCAGGTGCTCGAGGAGTTCGGCAGCCTGATCGACCCGAAATCCGGCCGCCCGATGACCGACCGGACGGTGCTGATCGCGAATACCTCCAATATGCCGGTGGCGGCGCGCGAGGCGTCGATCTACACCGGTATTACTCTCGCGGAATACTACCGCGACATGGGCTACCACGTTGCGATCATGGCGGATTCCACCTCCCGGTGGGCCGAGGCGCTGCGGGAGATCTCCGGGCGTCTGGAGGAGATGCCCGCCGAAGAGGGCTTCCCGGCCTATCTGCCCTCCCGCCTGTCCCAGTTCTACGAGCGCGCGGGCCGGGTACAGGCGCTCTCCGGAGGGGAGGGCAGCGTGACCATCATCGGTGCGGTCTCCCCCCAGGGCAGCGACTTTTCGGAGCCGGTCACCCAGAACACCAAGCGGTTCACCCGCTGCTTTTGGGCGCTGGACAAATCGCTGGCGTATGCGCGCCACTACCCCGCCATCAACTGGACGCAGAGCTACAGCGAATATATCGGGGATCTGGCCGGCTGGTATGCCCGCGAGGTGGGGGAGGATTTTCTGCCCTGCCGCACGAAGATCGCGCAGATTTTGCAGGATGAGAGCCGGCTGATGGAGATCGTCAAGCTGATCGGCGCGGACGTGCTGCCGGACGATCAGAAGCTCGTGATCGAGACCGCCCGGGTGATCCGGGTCGGGTTTTTGCAGCAGAACGCCTATCATCCGAGCGACACGTATGTGCCGCTGAACAAGCAGCTGAAGATGATGCAGGTGATCCTGCGGCTGCACACCCGTGCGCAGGAGCTGCTCACGGTGGGCGTGCCGCTCAGCCGGGTGCTCGGCACCGGCCTGTTTGATAAGGTGGTGCGGATGAAATACGACGTGCCGAACGACCAGCTGTCAAAGCTGGACGAGTATCTGCGGGAAATTGACGAGACGCTGGCCGCGCTGAAGGCGTGACGGACAGGTGCGGCGGAAAGGACGGGACAGCCATGCTGATTGACTATAAAGGCGTCAGGGAGATCAACGGGTCGCTGATCGTGATCGACGGGGTGAAGGACGCCTCGTTTGAGGAGACGGTCACCATCCGGCTGGAGGGCGGCGCCTGCCGCAGCGGGCGGATCGTGGAGCTCTCGGGCGACCGCGCGGTGGTACAGGTGTTTGAGGGGACGACCGGGATCTCCCTGACCAACACCCGCACCCGGCTGATGGGACGCCCGGTGGAGATGCCGCTGTCCCCCGAGCTGCTCGGCCGGATTTTCGACGGTGCCGGCCGCCCGAAGGACGGGCTCGGGGACCTGTTTCCGCTGCTGCGCCGGGACGTCAACGGCTCTGCGATCAACCCGGTGTCCCGGGTGTATCCCCGCAACTATATCGCGACGGGCATCTCCTCGATCGATTGCATGATGACCCTGATCCGTGGCCAGAAGCTGCCGATTTTCTCCGGGTCAGGCATGTGCCACAACGAGCTCGCCGCCCAGATCGTGCGGCAGGCGAAGATTGCGGACGAGAACGGGAACGGGGACTTCGCAATCGTGTTTGCCGCGATGGGGGTCACGAGCGACGTGGCGGACTATTTCCGCCGGTCGTTTGAGAGCAGCGGCGTGCTCGGCCGGGTGACCATGTTTTTGAATCTGGCGAACGACCCGATCGTCGAGCGGATCCTCACCCCCCGTTGTGCGCTGACCGCGGCGGAATATCTGGCGTTTGACCTGAACAAGCACATACTCGTGATCCTGACCGATATGACCGCCTACGCCGAGGCGTTGCGGGAGTTCTCCTCCTCGAAGGGGGAGATCCCGGGGCGCAAGGGTTTCCCGGGGTATCTGTATTCCGAGCTGGCATCGCTGTATGAGCGCGCCGGCATGATCCACGGGAGCACCGGGTCGGTGACGCAGATCCCGATTCTGACCATGCCCAACGACGATATCACCCACCCGGTGCCCGACCTGACCGGGTACATCACGGAGGGGCAGATCGTGCTTGACCGCACACTCGACAGTAGCGGGGTCTACCCGCCGGTGTCGGTGCTGCCCTCCCTGTCCCGCCTGATGAAGGACGGAATCGGCGAGGGGTTCACCCGCGCGGATCATGCGGCGGTGTCCAACCAGCTGTTCGCAAGCTATGCGAAGGTGCAGGAGGCGCGGTCGCTGGCCTCGGTCATCGGGGAGGAGGAGCTCTCCCCAAACGACAAAAAGCTGCTCGCGTTCGGACGGCTGTTCGACCGGCTGTTCCTCAACCAGGGCGACCACGAGAACCGCACGATCGACCAGACACTGGACCTCGGCTGGAAGCTGCTCTCCACCCTGCCGCGGGAGGAGCTGGACCGGGTGGACGAGGAGCTGCTCGACAAGTTCTATCATCCCGAACAGGCCGTATTTGAGCAGGAGGGGGCGGCGGATCCCGCCGCGAGGCCGGATGCCAAAGCAGACGCCGACGCGCCCGCCGCCGGGACGACGTCCGCAGGGTAACGGCGTGGCGTCTTAGCGGCGTATTGGCAGAAGGATCGATATAGAAAGAAGGGGGGCGGCGCGATGGCCGACCAGGTATTTCCCACCAAGGGCAACCTGATTGCCACCAAGAAATCACTGGATCTGGCGCTCACGGGGTTCGACCTGCTCGACCGGAAGCGGAACATCATCATCCGGGAGATGATGGCGCTGATCGATCGCGCGGCCGCCATCCAGTCGAAGATCGACAGCGCCTATGAAGAGGCGTACCGGGCGCTGCAGCAGGCGAATGTGGCGCACGGGATCTGCGAGAGTATCGCGGATGCCGTGCCGGTGGAGCGGGGCCTCTCCCTCTCCTCCCGCAGCGTGATGGGGGTGGAGATTCCCATTGTGTCGCTGGCCAGGCAGCCGGTGACGCCGGTGTACGGCTATATGGATTCGAGTGCGCTGATCGATGAGGCATATGTGAAGTTTGATGAGGTCAAGACACTGACCGCAGAGCTGGCAGAGGTGGAGAACAGCGTGTACCGGCTGGCGACGGCGGTGGGTAAAACGCAAAAGCGGGCCAACGCGCTCAAGAACATCATCATCCCGCGGCTGACCGCGTCGGTGAAGTTCATCTCCGACTCGCTGGACGAAAAGGACCGGGAGGAGTTCTCGCGGCTGAAGGTCATCAAGGCCCAAAAGGGGAAACAGGAAGGCGCATGAGACGGCGGGCAGCTGTCTGATGCGCCTTTTTGTACACCGCACGGGGCGGCGGTTGCAGGGAGAAGAGACGGGAAGGGGTAAAAACAAAAAATTTGTCATTTCGCACACAGATTGGCAAAATGCAGGATATTTGTTATTGACATTTACAAAGTTTGGTTGTATATTTAAGGTAGCACCCAATTGAAGGGAAAAATGCCGCATTTTTCCCAGGAGAGAAAATGCGGATCCCGGCAATGTGAGTGGGGCAATTCTGAGAAAAGAAGGATGTGCAGAAAGATGAAGAGAAAGATGTTGTTCGTCCTTCTGGCGGCGGTGCTGCCGATCCGCTGAACCAGTCGGGGCTGGACGCGGCGATCGCGCAGGCCGAGGGGCTGACGCAGGCCAACTACTCCCCCGAGACGTGGGAAGCGCTGCAGACGGCGGTGCAGGCCGGTAAGGACCTGAAAATCGCGATCGCCGGGCAGGAATCCGGCGGCTCGACCGAGGGACCCAACTACGTGGTGAACGGTGATTTTGAAGTGGACGGTGCATGGACTCCTGATCAGCTGACGGGCTGGACGATTGAGAGCGGGAGCACCACGGTTGTGGGCGGCGAAGGCGTGGACGGCAGCCAGTGCTTCCGCGGCGAGGAGCTCGTTTCACAGGAGCTCACCGGCCTGGAAGATGGGAATTACCGGCTGACTGCCGTGGTGATGCACTGGGGAAGCGGTCGGGTCTATGCGCAGGTAAGCGGCATGACGGTGGCCGACAGCGACATGGTGAACCTGAACGGCGGCACCCAGAATGTCAGCCTGTCCGTGACGGTAACGGGCGGCAGCTGCACGATCTATCTCGAGAACCAGGGAGCCAACATGGATAATGTGGCGCTGATGAAGGCTGTGGAAGTGGCCGACCCGATCGAGCAGGCGGATGTCGACGAAGCGGCGCAGGTGATCGTCGACGCGATCGCGGCTCTCGAGCCGGGCAAGGGCGAGCCGGACGAGCAGGGGCTCTACTGGAACATGCTGAACGTGTACCTGGAGCAGGCGGCGCTGGTCGCGACGGATTACACGACCGAGAGCTGGGCAAAGCTGCAGGAGGCTGTGGACGCGGCGGCGCTGATTGAAAAGGCGGCCGAGCAGGCGGCAAGCGGCGGCAGCGTGGGTCCGGTAGACTATGTGACCAACGGGTCTTTTGAGAATGATCTCGAGGGCTGGACGGCGACGGATGTCAACGGCAACACGGCCGTCAAGACAATCGACAGTGATCCGCAGGACGGCACAAAGGCATTGGATACGGGGAAAGTGGACGAGGGCAATAACCATCGGCAGTTCACCATTTCGCAGACCTTTGAGGTGCCGGCAGGCACGTATACCCTGTCCGGCTGGGTACGCGGCGCGGTGAAGAAGGGCAATATTTCCCCGGAAGGCGAACAGTACACGAAGCTGACTGTTGACTGTGAAGGTGAAAAACAGGAATTTGCCTTTGCCAACCAGGGTTAGGATGCAGCCTGGGCAGAGAACGCGTTTGAAATTACCATTGCGGGCGGTACGGTGACGCTGGCGCTGGAAGTGCTGATCGACGAGGGCGGCAGCCCGGCGTATGACAATATCCAGTTTGTATCGCAGTCCGATGCGGTCGATCAGGACGACATCGACTCGGCGGCGACTGCGGTGAAGACCGCGATGGACGAGCTTGCCGACTTTGTCGAGCCGGTCGATGGCCTGGACACCGCGGCGCTGCCGGATGGTTACACCCTGTGGGTCAATGCGAATTTCTTCAACGTGGGTGCGAGCGAGGACTGGACGACTGTGCAGCTTCAGAGCACGGACGGCCGGAATTTCACCGCCACGGTGGAGGATGCGGTTGCGTCTGCCGCGATGGGGTACGGTGTGTACTGGTCTCCGACGGATACGATGCAGGACTGGAGCCGCAAGCTGACCGAGTCCACGATGGACACCACGGCGGGCGCGGCCGGGACCTATCAGGTCAATGCGTCTTTCACCCCGCCGGATCCCAATCTGCTGTTTGACATGGAACTCACCGTCAACCTGGCGAACGCGCTGCCGGTGGGCTATTCGCTGTGGATCAACGGCGACTTCTCGGGCGCCGGCAGCAACTGGACCTCGTATCGGCTGACTGCGGAGAGCGCCACCACGTACAAGGTGACGGTGCCGGCCGCTGTCAAGACGGCCGCTCTGAAGTATTCGATCGTCGTGTCGGAGACGGAAGAGGATTCCGGGATCGACTGGAACAACAAGTGGCTGGAGAGCTCGTTCGATACCACGAACGGCGCTGCATCCACCTATTCGGTGACGGTTGCCAACCCGCTGATCGATCCGGAGAATACCTTTGCGATGACGATCACGGTCAACCTGTCGCAGGCGATCGGCAATTCCACCCTGTGGATCAGCGCCAATTTCCAGCAGCAGGCGGACGCCGACTGGGGTGCCTACCAGCTGGAAAAGGTCAACGCGCTGACCTATTCCCTCACGGTCAGAGGGGTCACCAAGGCGGAGTTTACGGATTATAAGCTGTATATGTCCGCAAGCGGCGCCTGGGAGGATGTGGACTGGGAGACCGCGATTGCCGAGGGCTCTTTCAACACTTTGGCGGGTGCGGACGGCACCTATCGGATCCAGGTGGCGAACGGCACCGGCGAACGGCAGCCGGGCGACGTGAACGGCGACCAGCTCATTAACAGCAGCGACGCCCGTATGGTGCTCCAGAACACGGTGGAGCTGGTGGAGCTGACGGAGGAGCAGAAGACCTACGCGGATGTGGACGGAAACGGCCAGATCAACAGCAGCGATGCCCGCGCGATTCTGCAGATGACGGTCAGCCTGTCCTGATGGGTATGTTAAAAAGCCGTCCGGGGACTACCCGGGCGGCTTTTTTTGGATGGCAGGAGGTCAATTCAAGGGGGATGACGG